>JALHTW010000352.1 GCA_022866045.1 Candidatus Aminicenantota bacterium
ATGCGGGACAGGAGGAAGGCCGAGGCCGAGAAGAGGATACCCAAGCCGGACAAGGACCGGAAGTCGGGCACTCGGCCCTCCCATCCGCTCGAGGATTACGTCGGGGATTACGTCCATCCTGCCTACGGGACGCTCAAGGTCCTGAAGGACGGGGACGGCCTCCGGGCGACGCGAAACGATATGACGTTCGCCGCGTCCCATTATCACTACGAGGTCTTCGAGCTCACGAGCGAGGAATCCCGGATGAAGCTCAAGGCATCGTTCACCCTCGATCTTAAGGGGAACATTGCGTCGGTATCCGTCACGTTCGCTCCCGGCGTTAAGGATATCGTATTCACGCGGACGCTTGAAAAGGCCGCCGGACGGCAAGCTCCAACCAAGTAAAGCGAGACCTTAAAAAAAGGGACCCAGCGGCTCTCCCCATGAGGGAAGCTGTTGGGCCCCTTTTGTTTTCCGAGCGGCCGCGGAGTTTGCCTAAATCCGTTTAAGCTTCTTCAGGAACATCGGGTCGACGTCGACTCCGAGTCCCGGAAGCTCTGGAAGCGTGATCTTGCCGGCCTGGTTGACCATCATCCCGCCGACGATCGGGTCTATGGTGTGGAACGTGTAGGCGTCGAGATCGGCGAACGTGATGTTCCTCTGCGAGGCCACAACGTGGGCGCCGGCCGTGAGGCCGAGGCGAGTCTCCAGCATGCAGCCGACCATGCAGCGCATGTTGGCCGCATCGGCGAGGTGGGCGATCCGCACGGAATTCGTTATCCCGCCGGCCTTCATCAGCTTGATGTTGAAATAATCGCAGGCCTCTGCCTTGATCAGCTTCATGGCGTCCTGGGGGAGGAAGAGCGCCTCGTCGGCGCAAATGGGGACGGGGCTCTCGTTCCGCACAGCTTTCAGGCCGGCGAAGTCCCAGGCGACCACGGGCTGTTCCGCGAACTGGACGTTGAACCGCTCCATCTTCCGGAGCGCATAAATGGCCTGAGGAACGGTCCAGCCCTGGTTGGCGTCGATCCTGAGGCTGACGTCCTTCCCGACGGCCTCGCGGACAGCCTGGACGCGCTCGGCGTCGAGATCGGGGTCGAGCCCCACTTTCAGCTTGATGTTCTTGTAGCCCCGGGCAACATGTCCCCCGGCGCTGGCGGCCATCTTCTCGGGCGTGTCCATGCCGATCGTGACGTCGCTCTCGAAGGTCTCCTTGTCCCCTCCGAGGAGCCGGAAGATAGGGAGGCCCGCTGCCTTCCCTAGGATGTCCATCAGGGCCATGTCGAACGCGGCCACGATGCTCGGGTTGGAATAGATGATGTGCCCGATCTCAGCGATCAGGGCATCCACGGCCAGGGGGTTCTTCCCCTTGATCATCTCCCGGATGCTCCGGGCCACCATGAGATTCGTGTCCTGGGTGTCCCCGGTGATGGGGAGGAAGGGGCTGGATTCGCCCAGGCCTACGAGGCCCGAATCCGTGACAACGCGGACCAGGACGTCGTTGGCAGCCGTGAACACACCCAGGGAGACCCGGAACGGCTCTGTGAGCGGGATGTCGAACGCGTAGAGCTCGACGTCCTTGATCCGGAGCTTTCCGGCCCCGCTTTTTTCGATCTTCTCGGCGGCTGCCCAGCTGCGCGGCGCATGCGTTGCCAGGATTCCGAATCCCAGCACCTTCAGAAATCCTTTTCTCGAAATGGTCATGAACGATACTCCCTTATTTTGATTTTCGGATGCGTTCCCAGAAGCCGAGGCTATAGGCGTCCATCTCCTCCAGGATGCGGGCGACGGTGAACGGATCGCGGTCCCGCACGAAGCCCGCCCGGTCCCTGGCCAGCCTCTTTAGGAAGGCTTTTCGCGTCAAGGACACGGGATCTTATTTGTTTGCTTTAGCTGGGACGACCGGCAGGACGATGTGCGAGAGATGCTTCGCGTCATGAAAGACGGTCTGGTGGGCCACCTGCATCTTACTGTCCATCCCGAATGGATGGCCCGTATTCTGGTTGCGGTCGAACTTGGGGAACGCAGCCGACGCGATGTGGACGCGGATGCGGTGGCCCTTCTTGATGAGCATCGAGGTTTGCCAGCAGTCGATCGTGTATTCGTAGATCTTCCCCGGCTCGATCGGCGAGGGCTTCTCAAACGATTCCCGGAAACTGGCCCTGATGACGCCGTCGTTGAGTCGTAGGGCGTAGCCGTCCGGATAGACGTCGAGGAGCATGGCGTTCCAGTCTGTATCGGGCGCCGACGAGGCCGCGAACAGCTTGGCCGATAAGGGACCGGTGATCTCCAGGTCCTGCTCGAGCGGCGGCGTCGAATAAACGAGGACGTCCTTCCGCTCTCCGACCGAGCGATAATCATCCGGTCCTCCGATCTGGCCGCTGGACACGGGCATGATGAAGGGTGTGGGGTCGGCGGGATCGTAGTCATATTTGTCCTGAGGCTCGTTCCTCGGCGGAGCTACGGACAACACGCCGTCCCCAGAGAGCGAATTGGCCTTGCCTCCGGAGTGGAAATAATACTTGGTCCATTGCGTGGCCGGGAGTGGCCAGTCGGGCTCGTCGCGCCAGGTGTTGGCTCCCATGACAAACACACGAACCGGTGCCTCCGCGTCTACGCCGTTGGGTATCCCTTTCAACCAGCGGTCAAACCAGCGGAGCATGGTCCCCTGAAGGTCGATCTTGGACGCAGGGCCGAAGTCGAGGATGCCCATCTTAGTGACCGAATTGATGGCGTGGGGCCAAGGCCCGACCAGCAATTTCTGGCCCTTGCGCCCGAGCCGCCTCATGGCCGTGAAATTCCTGAACGTCCCCGGCTGGTCGTCGTCGTACCATCCCGAGATGTGGAGGACGGGGATATCCACCTTATCCCAACGCCGTTCGTAATCGACAACCTTCCAGTAATCATCGTAGGTCGGGTGCGCAAAGAAGCTTTTCCAGAGGTGGATGGGCTTCCCCGTGGCGAACTCGTCTATCGTGACGAGAGGGAGCTCGCGAATAGCCCGGTCGAGGCCTAATTCGCGGGAACTCTGGCCGACATGATCAGTGGTCCCGATGGACCAATCGATCATGAGGAGGGTCAACGCCCCGTATTGAAAGGGTATGTTGTAGAAGGGGCCAGGAGGGCTGACCAGGACCCCCATCGTCTTCAGATGCGGCGGACGGCTGACCGCGGCCATCCACTGGTTCTCCCCGCCGTAGGAGCCGCCAAAGGTGCCCACGTTGCCGTCGGACCAGGCCTGCGCGGCCGCCCATTCGATCGTATCGTAGCCGTCGTCTGCCTCGTCGTGCATCGCGTGGAAGGTGCCGTCCGAGTCATTGCGGCCCCGGGAGTCCTCGACGATATAAACGTAGCCGTTCCCCGCGAAAAAGCGCCCAAAGCCGAACTGGGAAGCCGAGTTCTTCCCGTACGGCGTGCGGAGGATGATCACCGGGAACTTGCCGGCTTTGTCGGGCCGGAAGATGTTGGCCGACAAGGTGACGCCGTCGCGCATCGGGACGCGGACGCCGATCTCGATCTTGACGGCCGGGGACGGTGCCGCGGCCTTCTCCTGGGCCGGGGCGACGCAAAGCCCAAAGGCCGCCAGGAACAGGACAGCGACAAGGAACCGATACCGATTTCTAAACAGGCTGTTCAGACACATATGTCCCTCCAGTAACAAACTTGCAAAATACCATAACATAGCACACTCCGGGATGTCAAAAAATCTGGACCGCGGCCAAAGGGTATTGTATAATCGCGGAAAATTGTCCGTGTGAACTAAAAATGGGGAGGGACAAGCAGATCTTCTCCGAAGCTTCGATAGCCCAGATCCGAACGAAAAGAATTCTTAAACAAAAGACTTGACATCGGCATCGCTATATCTTATGAAATATAGTAGACAACGACAGAGAGAATGATTTTTTTTAGAAAAAACGTCGAAAGAGGGGAAAAGAGCCTTCCCACGATAAGGACAAAAATAAATTTCCGGATTTGTCTTTTTTTTATTTTATAGGAGGGTCAAATATGAAAGGACAAGGAATGAAAAAGAGGCTTTTAATCGTTTCCGTGTGTTTGCTGTCGGCCTTTTTCCTGGCAAGCAACAAAGGGCTTGCCCAAACCATCCTGGTAACTCTGGAAGGAATGGTCACTGACGATCAAGGCGCTGCCCTGCCTGGAGTGCTATTGAATTTGAAGAATACGGAGACGGGCTACACTTACGGCGCGACTTCCCGGCCGGATGGACGATTTATCATATCGGGCATTCAGCCGGGAAAGTATGAAATGGAGGTGAGCCTCCAGGGATTCCAAACTCATAAAAGGCTGGGCCTGACATTCAACGTGGGAGCGAAATTGAAGATTGATTTCACTCTTGCTGCAGCAACCGTTAAAGAAGAGATTGTCGTCACGGCCAACGCTCCTATGGTCGAAGTCACCAAATCCGAAGTGAGTAAAGTCATTGACCGCTCTAAGATTGAAGACCTGCCGCTTTTAGACCGCAATTTTGGCGACCTGGCCATGATGAAAGCGGGTGTTCAGGGAAGCCGCTCAAACGCTCTGCCGGGAGGAAGCGAAGAGGTTATCGTAGACGGCGTCTCCAATGAATGGGTGGGGTCGAATATTCAGAGGTCGAGTATTCCTGCAGACGCCATTCAAGAATTCCGTGTCATAACCAACCAGTATCAGGCCGAATACGGCAACTCCTCGGGGATGATCTGGACGGCGATCACCAGGTCAGGAACGAACGAGCTTAAAGGGCGGCTTTCGTCCTTTTACAGGGACGAAGCTTTTGATGACGTCAACTATTTTGTCAACCATGCCGCGTATCAAGGTCCCGAGCTCCCCAAAGATAAGTGGACGGAAGCCCCTTATTCTCACTATCTTTTGGGCGGAATTCTGGGAGGGCCGATTAAAAAGGACAAAGCTCATTTCTTCATTTCGTACCAGGGCATGAGGCATGAGGATTATACTTTTATCACTTCTCCCTTGGTCCCGAAAGAAGAAGTTGTGAGGGGCCAGGTTCCCAACCAGTTGCTGGCCAAGTTCAACTACCAGCTCAGTGAAAAGCATTTATTCTCCTTCCGTTACACTCTGGATGCACAAAAATCCACAAATCTGGGAATGGGCGGACTCTCTACCAAAGAAAGGGGCTACGACAACAAACAAACCGTTCATGAATTCCAGGGAAACTGGATTTCTTACCCCTCGGATAATTCCATGAACGAGTTCAGATTCCTGTCTTCGTTCACTGCCACAGATCTCGCTGTCTACTATCCCGGAACGTACACGGTGGACCGTCCCTCAGGGTATTTCGGAAAGGCCGGGAACCTTCCCCAGGGGTACGACGAAAAAAGAATCCAATTCAACGATAACTTCAGTTGGTATCTCAAAAATCACAATATCAAGATCGGCCTTGATTTTTCTATCATCAATCTGGCGGGATATATCGAACAATACATCCCAGGGTACTTCGTTTTCCAGACGGATAATCCCTTTAATGCGGCGGATTTCAGCACCTATCCGCTTATGTTTGTCTACAATAAGGGAGTCAGAGATTTTGATTACCCCTATACAGAGGCGGGAATTTTTATTCAAGACACTTGGAGAGTTCATCGTCGATTGTCTCTCAATCTCGGGCTCAGATGGAATTATTATTACTGTAAGGATATCGATCTCAACCATGCGGATCTTCACAACCTCAATCCCAGGCTTGGATTCAGCTGGGATCCCATCGGAGACGGAAAGACGTCCATTCGCGGCGGCGTTGGAAAGTTCACCCAAAATCCCATATTGAATATCGGACTCGTAGCCGGCTTGATGGCTTCCATGGATATTAGAACGCTCTTTTACCCGAACTATCCAGATCCCTTCACGCCCAATCCCTTCTATCCTTCCATCGCAGGCACCCTTCCCGTTGATCAATATGACACAATACCGGATTTAGCTCCTCCCACTTCCACTCAAATGACTTTAGGGGCCGAAAGAGAGATTTTGAGCGATTTCTCTCTGGGCGTGGACCTTATCTGGACAAAAGGATCAAAGTTCACACGGATAGAGAATTTCAACCCGGTCATTCCAGGAACAAGTACTCAACGCAAAGATCCGACAAAGGGCAACCAATATACGTACACGGATAACGCAACAAGCGATTACAAGGCGATTTATTTTACTTTGACCAAGCGCTTTTCTCATGGCTGGGCTTTGGATCTCGCTTACACTCTTTCCCAATCCAAGGCAAATGTGGAAACCGAGCAGACTATGGCCTGGAGTTATGACGATAATGCCTGGGACAGGCAGTATGGCTATACGAATAATGATGCCCGCCACAGGCTGGCTGCTTCGTTGATAGCCAATCTTCCCTTCGGTTTTCAGTTGAGCGGACTCTTTTCGTATACCTCTAAAACTCCGTGGAACGCCATCTATACCACCGACGTGAATAAGGACAGCTTGACCGGCGACTATGTAGACTGGAATCGCAATTCGCGCCGCGGTTTCGACTCCTATTCGCTCAATTTAAGAATTTCCAAGTACGTCACTATCGGCCGTTTCCGGTTCCAAATCTTGGCTGAGGCGTATAATGTTACGAACAGAGTCAATTTCGGCGGCATTTATACCAGGTACGCCACGGCCAACTTCGGAAAGCCGTTGTCGGCAGGAAGCCCCCGGCGGATCCAATTCGGAGCGCGTATAGATTTCTAAAAAGTCAAAGCGAAAGCTGCGCAAAGGGAGGACGACTTGTCCTCCCTCCTTCTTTCCCCTATAATCGATACCGCCAAAGGCTTTCCGGACGATCGGATGCTGCAGACATGCTGAGACCTAAATCCCATGGTTGGCGCTTTCCTCTACTCATCATTTTTCTCCTCGGATTCGGGGATTCACTCCTGCTCCCCTCATATGGCCCTTACTCCGGGCAGCCCCAATCTGAAAAAAAAACGGAGCCTCCGAGCGAGTATTCACGACAATGGCTGGAAGAGGTCGTCTCCTACATCATCACGGCTGAAGAAAAAAAAATATTTCTTAGGCTGCCCAACGAAGTGGAGAGAGGAAAGTTCATAGAAAATTTCTGGAGGAAAAGAGACCCAAATCCGAAGACATCCGAAAACGAGTTCAAACTCGAATATTACAAAAGAATTGCTCTGTCCAACAAACTCTTCGGGCAGGCCGGGTTTGAAGGCTGGCGAACGGACAGAGGCAGGATCTTCATCCTTCTCGGACCTCCGCATGAGGTTCGAAGAGACCTGAATCCCACCCGTTCCTCGATGACGACATTTCAGGGTCCGAGTGAAACATGGGATTATTGGAATCTGCAAAATCCGAGACTTCCCTACAACATGGAATTTGTTTTTGTTGATAAGCTTGGCACGGGCAACTACTCTCTGGAAAAAGGCATAAACCTTGAGAGAGGGATGAGTTCCCCCCTGGACCTTTCTTCGCTCAGTTTCCATTTTGATTATCTGGAAAATGTCGCGGAAGCGATGAGAAATCCTTTTGAAAATCTGGATAAGCTTCGCGGAATCGTCACCACCCAGGTCAGTTACAGTTCCATTCCTCTCAAGCCTGAATTATTCTACTTCAAAGGGCTCGAGAAGGCGGTCCATGTCCCCCTCGTTGTTGAGATTCCTTATTCTGCCCTCACCCAGAAAAATATTGAAGATAAATATTATTTTTCCCTGACTTTACTCCTCAACATCCAGAACAGCGCGGGCCAAGTTCTTTTCGAAAAAAGCAAGGACATTAATTCTAAACACACCTTAGCCGAATGGAATTCTCTGAAAGACGAGTCTTTTCAGCTTCAAACGTCTTTATCCCTATCCCTAGAGCCAGAGACCTATAAGCTTCAGCTTCTGGCTGTTGACAATTATAGCGGAAAGGTCGGTTATGCCCAGCAAGTCATTCATTTGCCGGATTTTAAAACCGCAGAATTGCGCCTGAGCGACTTTCTTCTCTCGCCCCAAACGAATGAAGAGAGAAAAAGCGAGCTTCAAGAAAACTCCCAAGCTCCGGAGAGGCCGTTCAGGGAGATAAGACGCACCTTCCGGTCCGGCGAAGAGCTGAATATCTATTTTGAAGTCTACAACCTCACCCTCGATGAGGGAAAAGAGCTCAATGACCTAAACGTGGAGTACTCTTTTTTAAAAGATGGCAAATCACTCGTCCGCGTTCCTCGAAAAAAGATGAATCCCTCCAAAGAAAAGGATTGCCGCGTTCAGACCTCTTTTCGATTGAAGAATTTCGACCCGGGATCATACACTCTTGAAGTGAAAATCATTGACGGTCATTCCGGACAATCGTTGACCAAAGGAGTCGAATTCATCGTCATTCGTTAATAGTTCGTATGATAAGGAGTCCTTCATGAGAATTTCAGGCCGGCAAAGACCGAAGCTATCTCTTTTTTTGGCCATGCTCAGTCTATTCAGTTTCTTCTTTTCGAAAGGCTTCGGCCAGGAAACCGTTCTTCGAGGAATTGTTCAGGACAATCAGAGAATCCCTCTCCAAAAAGTAAAAATTACGCTCATCGACCCGAGCCGGGGGACCAGGTTTGTGCTGAATTCCAACAAGACGGGCGAATTCATGAAGCTGGGACTTCCCTCCTCGACTTATAAAGTGAGCTTCGAGCTTGAGGGTTATTTTCGTTTTGAATCCCAGATCAGCATTCAACCTGGAATCGAAGAAAAGATGTCCGTCACCCTGAAAAAAATTCCTCCCAAGATTGATGATGATCGAGATTTTATTGATGGTATAAATTTTTTCAAAGAGGGCAAATACGCAGAGGCCGTTGGCCTTTTCCTAAGGGTCATAGAAAAATTTCCGGACAATATCGAACCTTTCTACAATCTTGGCGTCAGTTATCTCCGAAGTGGAAATCCGGAAAAGGCCATCGGCGCCCTGGAGAAAGCCGTTCATTTGAAACCGGATACGGTCGAAGCCTATTTTGCTCTGGGTGAATGCTATTTCAATCTCGGTCAGAGCGAAAAAGCTATGGAGGCTTTTTCCAAGGCGACAAATATCGAGCCTAACAGCGCCAAAGCATATTACAATCTTGGGATTATCTGTTATAAAAACAATGAAACAGATAAGGCGATCGATTTTTTTGAGAAGGCCATGGCCCTGGATCCAAAGCTATCTTCAGCCCACTATCAAGCGGGATTGGCCAATATCAAAAAGGGAGATTTTCAAAAGGCGATTAAACATTTTGAGGATTTCATAAGACTCGAACCGGATACGCCGGAAGCTGGCCTGGCCAAGACCTTGATTGAAGAGCTGAAAAAAAAATAGCGAAAGGCAACTCGGAGGGAAAGACTCCTGCGGCTGTAGTCCTTGAAGCCCGTGTGACGCCAGGTAAGAATTTAAACCTCAAGAAGAATTTTTCATATGGCTAAGAATGGAGGTTTTTAATGTTCAAACAACACAACCGTCTTGTTACTCTCTTTATCATTCTTGTGTTCAGCCTCTCGCCCTTATTCTCGGCGACGAAGACTGAAAAGCCGGTCAACCTTACGGGATTCAACGAACTCGTAGCCAGGACCATGGCCGAAATGATGCTTGGAGTGAGGTTTTAAGGCGGCGCGAATCGCTCTTTAATTCATACACATGAGGTTATCCCACCAATGACAAAAATAGATAAAAAAAGTTTGCTTAATGCCCTCAGCAAAGAGTATCGAAAGAAACATAAAAAATCAGAAGCCATTTTTGAAGAAGCCTCCCGCGTTCTAGTCAGAGGAGGAAGTCACAACCTTCGTCTTTTTGATCCTTTCCCTTTCTATGATGTCCGATCCAGCGGTTCCAGAGTGACGGATGCGGATGGGAATGTTTACATCGATTTCTGGCAAGGGCACTTCGCCAACATCCTTGGCCATAATCCCCAAGTCGTCCTGGACGCGCTCGTCGATTATTTTCAGAAAGGGCAGGGCTTGACAACCGGATTCCCGGGGATTCTCCAGAGGGAATTAGCCCGGATCATACTCAGGCAGATCGGAGCGGAGAAAATCCGATTTACAACAAGCGGCACTTTAGCCACGATGTATGCGGTGATGCTGGCCATGGCCTATACAAAAAGGAGTCTGGTCATGAAGGCCGGAGGAGGATGGCACGGCGCCCACCCCTATCTTTTGAAAGGAGTCACCACCTATCGGAATGGATTGAACCTCACCGAATCTGCCGGACTCCCGGACGGAGCAAGCTCTGTGACTGTCGTAACGCGGTTTAATGATATTGCAGACCTTGAGGAAAAATTCAAAGAATACGGAGAGGGCCTGGCCTGTTTCATCGTAGAACCTTTTATCGGGGCAGGCGGTTTTATCTTCGGCCAAAAAAAATATCTTCAGAGAGCAAGAGATTTAAGCCGCAAATACGGCACTCTGCTTATCTTTGATGAAGTGATCTCGGGCTTCCGCTTTCATCCCGGCGGGATTCAGAGTCTCTATGGAGTCCAGCCTGACCTAACCGTCCTCGGCAAAGCCATCGGCGGAGGCATGCCGGTCAGCGCGGTTGCCGGAAAAGAAGAGGTGATGGCCCTCTGCCGTCCGGATGCCAAAGCCGAAGAAAAAGTAAAGTTCGAGGGAGGAACATTCTCCGCTCATCCGGCTTCGATGCTGGCAGGGCTGACCTTTCTGAATTACCTGATTGAACACGAAAAAGAAATATACCCAAAAATAGGAAAAATGGGGGAAAAAGTGAGAAAGGGGGCCGAAGAAATATTTGGCGCCCACGGTTTCCGGGTGAGATGCACTGGTTATCCGGATGCGGGCATACAATATAGCTCCTGTGTCGGGATTCATTTTTTGCGTCAAAATGTTGATAAGATTGACTCTCCTGAGCAAGCCTGGAATCCGGATATCAGCGATTTCGAACTCAGGGAAAAGATCTTTAAGTTGGCGATGCTTCAGGAAGGGATCAATGTCTTTCATGGTTTCGGAGCCATCTCTGCGGCTCATTCCGAAGCGGAAATTCAAGCGTCCCTGGAAGCCATGGAGAAGATCGCCAAGAAATGGAAAAAACATAGACTGCCTGAGGCTTAGGCTTAAAACCCAAGGCCAAGGCGGAACGAGCTAAGACCGCTTGATTATCTTATACAGGCCGATCGTCATCAGGGGGACAAAATAAATAAGGAAAATTCCCCAGCTGATGCTTCCATAACCTTTAGCGACTAAGTTTATCAAGCCGAAAGAGGAGATCCCTAAGCTCATAAGCAGCAGGATAATGGCTACGATGGGTCTCTGCCAATCAGGAAACCTTCTCCCTTTTGCCTGACGGGCAGACCGGATCCGCTCGTTAAAGGCATGAATAAATCCCGTCCCCGTTTGGATCAGGGTCCCAAAAAGGACGATTAAAAAAGCCACAAGCAACAGAGGCATTCCTATTTTTTGGAGGACAAAAAAAGCAGGGGCTTCTTTGGCAACAACGCCGGGATAATCACCCAGGACGGCCAGGAAGAAGAAGAAACCCGGGAGCATGCCGATGAAGCTGGCGATAATTCCCGAAAAAATTGCCTCCTTCCGCGTCTCAATATGGTTCACGCAGAAAAGAACGGAAGGAATAACGGCCATGTTGTAGAGAGCATATTTGAACGCTCCCAAAGCCCAGTTGGGGAGGATTTCAGCGCCGGACAAGGCTTTTTGAATCTCCGGACCAAATTTCAGGAGGGCCGCGATCAAAAAAAGTGCGTAAACAACATAGATGAAAATCGACCAGCTGGACAGGAATTTTTCAAGTAATGCGCCTCCCTTGAATGTCAAAAACCCTATTGAGGCGAGCATGAGAATCACCCCAAATATGTAGGGCACGCCAAAATTATCTCGGAGCAGAACGCCCGCTGCAGCGCCGACAACCGCTAAGACGAGGAGTAAAAGTATCAAATAGAGAATTTCAAAGACCACCCAGAAAGGCCCGATGATTTTTAACAGCAGTGTTCGATAATCATAGGCACGAAACTTCCTGGAAAACTCAAAGGTAACGGCCAGTATCACCGCCCATAGGACTGTAGTTATCGCAAACATTCCCAGGATTCCACCCAAGGGGCCGTATTTCATAAAGTATTCGACGAGTTCCCGTCCGGTTCCATAACCGCCCGCGATTAAAACCCCCTGAAAGACAAACCCCGGCAACAAATATTTCTTAAAGAACGGCTTACTAAAAAACGACATTGTCCTGCAGTATAAGAAAATCTGGGGGTTTAATCCAGCGTTATTTGAATCCGGTATTTCGAGCGTCATCGCCGAAAAACATCCGCCGTCCCGTGTCTTCGAGCAGGCCGTCTGGATGGCGGCCGAGCCCTGCGGTGAACATCTCCCCCAACCCTATATTTTTTCTTTGACGACAAGCCGGTCGTCTATTTTGGTTTTCCTCCGGCGGGAGTATTCCCTTCCCAACTCTTTGATTTTTTGCGCTTTTTGCGTAATTGACAGGAATTCCTCAGAATGATAAGCTTCGTGGGAATTATTATTCATGCATCATAGAGTGAAAAGGGACAAATTATTTAAAGCAACGAGAAGGAAATTTTTATGCCCTGATTGCGGATGCGCTTACGGCGATGCGAGCGCGATATCAGCCGCAATACTCATTTAATAGATCGGGATTCTCGTGGCCCTGGAAGCCTCTTGATGCAAGGAGGTAATCAGACATGAATCGAACAATCAGAAATTTTGCGGCTCTCTTATTGGCGCTCGCTTTATTTTGGAGTGGAAGCCAAGCGCAGGACACTCTTGACATCAAGGCTTATTACACGAAGGCTGAGTACATGATTCCCATGCGCGACGGAGTCAAGCTGTTTACCATCGTCTACACTCCCAAGGATACCGCCCAGAAATATCCGATTCTACTCCACCGCACTCCGTACAGCTCTCCGCCCTACGGGCTTGATGCTTATCGCACGACCCTGGGCCCTTCCAGAGATTTCGCCAAGGAAGGATACATCTTCGTCTATCAGGATGTGCGCGGCAAATTCAAGTCGGAAGGGGACTTTGTGGTGATGAG
>JALHTW010000353.1 GCA_022866045.1 Candidatus Aminicenantota bacterium
TCTCGCCGCTTAAAGAAACGCTCTTTTCGCCTTTGGCCAGAATCACCCTATAGGCCAGTTTTCCGGCCATGGGCTGTTTGGGGAGAGAAGCGATCAGCGTGTTGTCTTTTCTCTCGAGAGGGACTTTCGTCCAGGCGTCTTCGGTCTTGTATCTTTTGTATTCCAGGAACCCCGAGATATCGGAATTCGGCACGACAACCGCGACCTCGCAATCCGACGTATTGACCGAGCTCCGGGGAAGCTCGAATTTGACGAGCGCGGCGTCCATCTCAGCTTTCCCGTTGTAGGGATAGGTCGGGCCGGTCAGGCGCTGGTAGACCATGGTTCCCGCAGCGATGATAAAGGCTAAAAACCAGAGCAGGAACTTTTTCATATGTTTCGTCCTTCTTTTCAGCTTTTAATCGTGATCCCGCCCATGATCGCCGTGCCCTTGATAAAGAGCGTGGCCTTGGTTTCGGCCTCGGGGATATTTCTGCGCTTGTCGTCGAAGCCGCCCAGGATGGGAGTGCCGTCGATGACGACCCGCCAGTCCCTGGGGACCGTGATGTCCACGCCGCCCATGATGGCCGTGGCGTCGATCGTGGCTTTGCCGCCCTCCAGACCCGCGCTCGTGAAATCCAGCTCGAGCCCGCCCATGATCGCCGTGGCGTGGCCGCCTCTGAAATTCAGCGATTCGATCCGGCGCTTCATTCCTGAGAAGATGCAGGTGAGGTCGATGTCGTTTTCTTTGACCTGGGGGAATTTCTCCGCGCTCCGGTACTTCAACGCCGGCCGGAGGATCAGCCATAGGCCGGCGAGGATGATCAGAAAGGGCCAGATATAATGCCAGACGTTGTATTCGAGGATGTCGAGTTCGGCCAATAAGAAGAACACGCCGAAGACGATGAAGAAGATCCCGGGCCCGGCGTGGCGGAAGCCGTTGCCGATCAAAATGGAGAACCCGAGGATGATGAAGATCGCCGGCCAGTATGTGGAGATCATATAGCCGAAATCAAATCCTCCGAGGCGGTCCAAAAGGAAAAGGACGCCGATAATGACCAGGACGAGACCCCAGAAAATCCGTCCTTGATGGTTTCGATGATGGGACATTCTGTCCTCCTTCTCAAAATATTCGTGTCATTTATATCATAAACACGATTTCAAAAAAAAGAAATTATTCTTTTTTGTACTCTTCCATTTTGTGCCGCCGATAAGGAAGGAGAAGATCCAGGGACGGCCGCTTTTATGTTTTATAGCCTCCGGATGTTCATCCCCCCGCTCACTTCGAGAATGAGGCCCGTCGAGTAGGGGAAATAGCCTTGGGCCAGGGCGGCGACGGCCTTGCCGACGTCCTCGGGAAAGCCCCAGCGCTTTTGCGGCACCAGCCCTTGGGCGATGAGCCTGTCGTATTTTTCGCGGACGGCCGCCGTCATGTTTGTTTTGATGATCCCCGGCCGGATCTCATAGACATTGATTCCGAATTCCGCGAGCCGGTCGGCGTAGATCTTCGCGGCCATGCTCAGGGCGGCCTTGGAAACGCAGTATTCGGCCCGAGACGTCGAAGAGACGGAGGCGGAGATCGAAGAAATGAAGAGAATGGAGGGCCTTGACTTCGGGTCATTCTTCAGCCCGGCGATCATTTCTTTGGCGACTTTCTGGGTCAGGAAGAAGGCCCCGCGCATGTTGATCGAAAGCAATCGGTCGAAGCTTTCGGCCGTCGTCTCCAGGATGTCCATCCGGACTTTGGGGGCGACGCCGGCGTTGTTGACAAGGACGTCGATGCGTCCGAACTTTTCGCGAACGGCTTTGATGATTTTGTCATGATCGTCGAGAGAGGCGATATCGCCCTGGATCGGAAGGAATTCGCTTCCGATCCTTTTGACCTCTTCTTTGACTTCGAACAGCCCGGCTTTTTTATTTCGCGGCTTATAAATGATGTCGCATCCCGCGATCGCGAATCCTTCCTTGGCCAGCTCCAGGGCGATGCCGCGGCCGATGCCCCGGCCCGCTCCCGTAATCAATGCGACGGGCTTTTTACTCATGCTCAGTCTCCTTGTCCATCCAATCTCGGGCGACCTTCATGATGCCGGCCATCAAGAAATTTCCTCTCTCCCTCGATGGGAGATCCTCCTTACCTTATGATGCGGTCGTTCCGGAAATCGCTCCAGACGTTCTCGAACCAGCTCTCCTCTGAGGGGATGGGCCGGATGTCCACCCAGCGCTTTTGGACCCGCATGTTTTCATCGAGGCAAATCTCCAGGATCTTCCGGCTGACAAAAGATTCCGGGTTCGCCATCGAGAATTTCCAGAAATCATCAAGCTCGGGGCAGGGTTTTTCGCCGTTCGGGTCGAGGACAAGAAAAGACCCGCGGCTCGCCCCGTCTTTTTCCAAATATTCTTTGATGGCTTCGAGATAGACGGCATGCGTCAGGCAGAGGTCGAGTGTCTTAAAAGCGGCCGGGAGGTCGCGGGCAGAAGGAATTTTCAGGCCTTTTTTCAGGCGGGCATATTGCTTCCAGGCGTTCTCGACTTCGCAGCCGATTTGTATCGGATTGCGAATGTGCGCCCCATGGACCGACGTGCGCTGGCGGATATCCGCCAGGGCCTTTGTGAGCCCCGCCGTCGTGGGTATTCCTTTCGCGATCATCTGGCGGGCGGTTTCGAGCTTAAGCCGGATCTGCGATTCTGTCGTTTCAAGAAATTCTCGTTCTTTCAGCGGCTGATCGGAATAACGTCTGGCGATGACCATCGCCGCGCGCAGGCTGCCGACCTGTCCGGAGTTCAAGGCCGATCCACCCGGCCGGTAAACCCCATGTGTCCCGTTCACTTCGCCGACGGGAAAGAGATGCTCGATGTTCGACTCCCACCAGATGTTCCCTTTGAGGCCGCCGTTGTTGTGCTGGGCGCAGACCGCGGCCTCGAGAGGTTCCTTTTCGAGGTCGATGCCGTGATCTTTGTAGACGTCGATCGCGGGCTGATTCATGTGCTCCAGCCGCTCGATCGGCGTCGGCAGCAGGGCCCCGGATCTTTGAAGATAAGAGAACGCTTCCGGGTGGAGAAGGCCGAACGAGAAATCCCGGAGCTTTCCCGCCCCGCCCGGATTGCGCCGGAAATCCAAATAGACCCTCCGGCCTTTCACGACGGTTTCCCGATAGACGAGGATATCGATTAAAGACGAGCCGTAGCTCGCGGCCTTGCGGGGATCGAACGGCCACTGGTAGCCTTTGAGGAAGATGGCCGTCGCCAATGTTCCCATGTCGGGAAAATAATCGTTCAGGAATTCCCTCTCGTCCCGGCCTTTCCCATCGGTGGAGACATACCTCGGGATGACCTGCTGATAGGTCCCGGAAAGGTTCCAGCGGAATTTGAGCGAGGCCAAGCCGAACTGGGATTCGGTGAGGTTGTTTCCGACAGCGCCGATCTCCAAGGCCAGGCCGTGCGAGCCGGTCTGGCTTTCGGGATAGACCGACGTCTTGTAGATCCCGGCGGGCCCTCCCGTCCCCAAAATAATATTGACGGCGTTGAAGACGACGAAGCCCGGATTTTTGCCTTTGATCCGGGTTTTGTCGATCGCGACGGCGCCGATGACTCTTTTGTTTTCCCCTCGCCCGTCGGTCAGCAAAGCGATGACCTGGTGGTTGTCGAAAATTTTGATGCGCTTTTTTCGGATCTCTTTGGCCAGGCATTCGAACATGAGATGAGAGGTGAGGGGACCGGCCGAGGTGGCCCTCTGACGGGGGTCGTGGTCGGTTTTATAACCGACGTAGGCCCCGAATGGATCGTGGGGGAAAGGGACGCCGAGGCTGACGAGATGGAAGAAGGCCGCGGCCGAGCCCTGGGCTTCGCAGAGAGCGATATCGCCGTGCATGCAGCCGCCGTTAAAAAGATCTTTGGCCATTTCGAGCGGCGAATCGGGCCGGTCTCCGGCCAGGGAGATCTTGTAATAAGTCTGCTTGTCCGATCCCGATTTATTCGATGTCCCGCCGCCGAAATCCTCTGTGGCGATGGCGATGTCGCGCTGCCCCCGGTCATAAAGACAAACGCCGGCATTGAGGGCCGCCGTCCCGCTGCCGATGATCAGTGTGTTCAGGGAGTACAGCGGAAATTTGGCTCCGCTGACGACGATTTCGCTCTTTCTCATTTCTCGTCTGTGTCTTCGAACTTTTGGTCTTCACCTTCCTTCAGAGCAAAGGATATCTTTTTTCCGCCGATGAGGAGAATTCTATCCCCGCCGAGGACGCAAAGCAAGAGTTCTAATCGTTGGTGACGATGAAAAACGGCTTATGGCTGAAGCTTTTATAAAAGGGGTGGAGCCGCTCGCGGTCGTAATATTTGTCCAAGTCCACGACTTTCTTCATGCTCGTGACGATCTCGATGGGGACGTCGTCGTATTCGCCGTTCCGCAGGCAGACCATGCGGCCGGATCTTTTATCCATGACCAGGTCGAGGGCGATGTTGCCGTAGGCCATGGGGACGATGGAGTCGGCAGCGTCCGGGTCGCCGCAGCGGACCAGGTAGCTCAGCCTCTGGTTGATGACATTGATCCGGCGGCCGTGATTGAATTTTGGGGACATGTCCTTGAGATGGCTGGCGATCACGTCGCCGATGCCGCCCAGTTTCTTATGGCCGTACATGTCCTTTTCGTCGCTGGCGAAGATCATTTCGCCGCCCTCGAACATGGCCCCTTCCGAGACGAGAACGACCGAATACAGGCTGGGGTTCGTGGCGCGGTCTTCGGTGAGCAGTTCGCAGAGGTGCTCCAGGTTGAATTTATATTCGGGGATGACGCAGCGGTTAGCGGCGCCGGCCATGGTCGGGAGAAGGGCCGTGAATCCGGAGTACCGGCCGAAGACCTCGATGATCAGGAAGCGCTCATGGGAGCCGGCGGTGGTCCGCAGAGAATTGGTCATGCTGATCGTCCGGGTGATGCACGTGCTGAAGCCGATGCAGTAGTCGGTCCCGGGAACGTCGTTGTCCATCGTCTTGGGGATGGCGATGACCTTGACGCCTTTATGGTGGAGATGGACGCCGTAGCTCAGCGTGTCGTCGCCGCCGATGGGGATGAGGTAATCGATGCCCAGGAATTCCAGGTTTTTCATGACCTCTTCGGTCAGGTCGTTGACTTTTTCTTTGTATTTATGCCGGATGTGCGCCGGGACGTTGACGTCGGGGATATGGCTGGGGCGGCTCCGTGAGGTGTGGAGAAACGTGCCCCCTGTCCGTCCGATACGGTTGGCGATCGCTTCGGTCAGATGTTGATAATGGTCTTCGTTGGGCGCATCCTTATCTCTTTTCATTTCGACGAGGCCGGCCCATCCCCGGCGGATGCCGATGACGTCGTAGCCTTCGTGAATGGCCCGGATCGTGACGGCGCGGATGGCCGGGTTCAGGCCGGGCACATCGCCTCCTCCGGTGAGGATCCCGATGATCCCTTTTTTCGTCTTGACGTTTGCCATGGGTGTCTCCTTGCCTTTTTCTCCCCCTAAATTGGCCAAGGGAGCAGGGGTTTAATTAAAGTTTCCTCTCCTTCTTATCATGTCAAACCGGGATTTCGTATCGTTTCAAAATGATAAGTGCGACAATGTATTCAAAGACAGAATGAAAGCGTAGACAGGATTATACAAAAAAACGCGGAGAAATTTAAGATTTGATCTTTTTGGCGATCCGTTTAGCCCGGGCCCTGATGGTCAGGCTGAATTTTCCTCTGGGACCGATTGCCAATAAAATTGGCCTTCCGCTCAGCGATTTTGATAGACACGTTTGTCGCGGACGACGCAGCCGGCCGGCTGGCCGGCGCGGAGAAGCTCGGAGCAGCCGGAACAGGTGAGGCAGACCTTTTTTGGGTTGAGCGCGCCGTTATCCATGAGGTCTCTGGCAAAATCAGGATAAGCGAGGGCCAGGCGTCCGATGCCGATGAGGGATGAACCTCCGCTTTTTATGACGCCCGCCCCGACTTGCGGGAAAAATTGCCTCAGCCAGGAATAGCCTGTGCCGACGACGGGCAGGGCGGGGAATTCCTGCTGCATCTCCGCGGCGATTTGAAGGAGGCGCGCGATTCCGGTCAAAGGGTGCTCATCGGGCATAGCCGCCCCGGAGACCGGTTTATCAAAAGGCCGGCCGTAGTGAGGTTTGGAAGCGGGGATCCCGATCGTGATGTTGAGAAGATCGAGGCCGATGTCCTTGAGCCGGCGGACAATCGCTTTGGGCTCAGAGAGGTCGTGTCGGAGCGGATCGTTTCTATCGACGCCAAAACCGTAAGGATAAGAAATGGCGTCATAGACTCCGAGCCGGCTGGCGATAATAATTTCAGGGACACGAACACGAATTTTTTGGGCCGTCTCCAGGATGAATCGGGCACGGTTTTGATAGGAACCGCCATAGGGGCTGCCTTCTCGTTCGCGCGCGGCAAGGAGTTCGGAGACGAGATATCCATGACAGGCTTTGATATCCACACCGTCGAAGCCGGTCTCCAAAGCCATCCGGGCCGCTTCGGCATAGACTTCTTGGAGGTCGTCCAGTTCCTGGTCGCTGATGAGCGGAAAATCCAGGGGGAGCTTGGGCCTGGGATCGAGATAAGGATTGGGCTGGGCTATGATCGGTGCCGGTGCCCCTTGGGGCTTGGAAAAACGGCCGGAGTGGGTCAGCTGAAGAATGAGAACCGGCGAATAATTCGGCCCAAGGCTTTTCCGCGCGGTGTTGCGCGTTTTTTCGACTAATCGTCTAAAGCCATCCAGCGTGTTTCGGGCGAGCAAGAGCTGGCTTGGGTTGGATTTCCCGTTCTCCGTGACGGCCGCGGCCTCGAACCAGATCAATCCGCACCCGCTCGCGGCGAACCTTTGATATCGGCGAAAGGTCAGTTCGCCAGGGGCTCCGCCGGGCCCGGCGTCCGCTCCCTCCATGGGCTGGATGGCCAGGCGGTTGGGAAGTCTCTTTCCGGCGACCGTCAGGGGCTCAAAAAGAGCGCCGATATCATCAGAAAAGGGGATTCCGGCGCCCAGGGATGAGCCTTTGGCGAGGAATTCGTCCTTGTTTTTAAAGTTGAATTTCTCGTGTCCGCTCATCCCGCTTCGACGATTCTTTTTATCGTCCACAGGTCTCTCTTGACCCTTTTCTCGCAGACCTCGGGCCAGCGCGTGCGGTCGAGGACGGCAAGTTCTTTATTATGAATATGGTCCTGGGCATCGGCCGCCATTTTCAACAGGGCGGACAATTCCTGAATGGTCAGGTCCGGGAATTTGGCCAGGAAAGCCGGGTTGAAGATGGGGATCAGGAAGTCGCCGCCGTGGTCTTCGATCGAAAGGTTCACCCCGTGCTTCAGCTCGGACAGGACTTCAAAGATCTCCCTAAAATCGATCAGGCCTTTTCCGGCTTCGGCCGGGAAAGAGAGAAGGCCGTCCCGGGTGAGGATCATCGCGCCGTCCTTGACGTGCGTCGTAACGATCCAGGGAAGAACTCGCTCGGTGGCGGCGACAGGATCTTCGAGCATGGTCAGAAGGTTCATGGTGTCCAGGCAGATGCCGAGATAATCTCCCGGTTCGGCATCGCACATGTCGAATAGCCGGAGCAGTTCGAACGTGGTGAACTCGAAATGCGTTTCGATGGCCAGGATGACTCCGTGATCTATGAACATCTGCCTCTGAGGCCGGAGGCTCTTGGCCATTTCCTGGAGATAGGTCTCTGTCGGCAGGGAATCCTCTCTCCAGCGCATCAAGCCGGCCGAGCACGAACGGACCGTCCGGATTCCCATGAGGGCGGCCTGCTCTGCGGCTTTTTTATTGACCGCGGCGATATCCTTCGCTTTACCAGTCGCGACATCGAACGGAATGTGCTCTCCGCCGCCCCATTCGAGGTAAAGATTGTTCTGGGCAGCGTAGAGGGAAAGCTCCAGAAGAAATGCCCTGTCGCCGGCTTGCGAAGGGCTTTCGGAAAATTGGACGCCCTCAGCCTCGTTGATCAATGCCCAGTCCAGAAGCTCGAAGGGATCAAGGTCGAGCGGCTTGAGGCTGTAGCTGTCGATGCCCACCCGGAATTTTTTCACGATGTTATTTTAACACGGACCAATGATTGTCACAAAAAACTAAAAAAGGCTGATGGGCTTGAGGGCGACAGGACCCGTTCTCATTGACATCATTTCTGCCTTTTATTATAGTCGGATTTCTCATGAATAGCCGGGGATACGGTCCGAATTCAGCGATTCTGTCCGTGTCCCCATTTTTTAGGAGGTTCCATGCGTAAACACCCGGCCATCCTCAAATGGACACTTGTCCTCGCGATCCTTTTCCTTCTGCCGCTGACGAACGCGTCAGGACAGGCGGCGGGAAAAAGACCCATCTCTTACGATGCTTATAACGGCTGGCTTTCGATCCAGGGGACGCAGATCTCGGGCGACGGCGAGTGGCTGGCCTATGCCCTGACTCCCCAGGACGGGGACGGCGAGCTTGTCGTCCGTAACTTGAAGACCGACAAAGAATATCGCCGGGCGCGCGGCAATGCGCCGGTCATTGCGGTGGACGGGAAATTCGTCGTCTTCACCATCGCCCCGGTCAAGGAGGAAGTCGACAAGGCTAAGAAAGAAAAGAAAAAGCCCGAAGAGATGCCCAAAAATGGCTTGGGCATTATGAACCTGGCCACGGGCGAGATCACGACGGTCGATCGCGTGAAGAGCTTTAAGGTCGCCGAGGAATCGGGAGCATTTGTAGCCTATCTCATGGAACCTCCTTTGAAGAAGGAAGGGGAGAAGAAGGACGAGGCGAAGAAGGAGCTTGAAAAGAAGGAACCAGAAAAGAAAGAGCCGGAGAAGAAAGAACCCGAGAAAAAAGAAGGCGAAAAGAAAGAGGAAGCGGCCAAGAAAAAGAAAGA
>JALHTW010000354.1 GCA_022866045.1 Candidatus Aminicenantota bacterium
CCTTCTTCCAGGTGGCGCCGGCGTTGTCCGTGCGATAGACCTCGCCGTCGATCATGCCCCTGCTCGCCTTGCCCTCAACGATCTCTTTCCAGCGCGCTTCTTCGGTCATGCCGGGTTTGTTGGCGTTCTCGATGACGGCATAGAGGATGTTCGGGTTCTTGGGATAGACCGTCAGGCCGATGCGGCCGAGAATGCCGCCGGGAAGGCCGCCGCCGAGTTTTTTCCAAGACTTGCCGCCGTCTGTAGACTTATGAATACCGCTGCCCGGGCCGCCGAGTTGGAAATTCCAGGGCGTGCGCAACTTGTCGTAGGTGGATGCATAAAGAACGTTCGAATTCTTGGGATCCATCACGACGTCCACGGCACCGATGGCCCGGTCGCCCACTTTGACAGCGAGAGCTTTAATCCAGGTTTGGCCGCCGTCCCTGGTCATATAGAGACCGCGGTCCGGATTGTCGGTATAGAGGTGGCCAAGGGCCGCGACATAGATGATATTGGGATCCGTCGGATGGATGATAATGCGGCCGATATGATGGGACTCCTTGAGGCCCATGTTCTTCCAGGTCTTGCCGGCGTCTGTGGATTTGTAAACGCCGTCGCCGTAGTAGGTGCTCCGGGAAGTGTTGGCCTCGCCCGTGCCAACCCAGATGATGTTGGGATTTGACGGCGCGACCGCAATGTCACCGATCGAGATCACTTTTTCATTGTCGAGGATCGGCTCGAACGTCTGGCCGTTGTTCACGGACCTCCACAGGCCGCTCGAACCGGTCGCCGCATAGAACGTATACGGCTGCTGGAGCGGGACCGCGAAGTCCGAGAACCGGACTCCCTGCCGGGACGGCCCGATGTCACGGAACGTGATCGTCTTGAAGAAATCCTCGCTCAGAGCCTGGCCGAAGGCATTCATCAGGCCAAGGAGGGGGATCATCCCAAGCGCAAAAATGAAAAGAATTTTGAAACGGGATCTTAGAAAGCGCATGAAACCTCCATAAATATAGATTTTTGAGAAGATATTTTTTGGCCGGACCAATGGAAACAAAATATCAATCGTGACAATCCAATAATCTGGAAAAATCTCTTTAGTGATTATCACAGAACCGGGGAAAGGTCAATGCAGGTAGGCCTGTTATGCCACCATTCAGTAACTTGACATCGATCACCAGGCGATGATATAGTATTTCTATCAATATTGTACGGATTCTAAACTCAAAAAGACCACAACTGGTTTGATAACTAATATCCGCTATCGTTTCGGCTTTGCTGGAAGAAGGAAAGTTTTTGCCCTTCGGCCAGATGATGAGGTTGAAAAACAAGCTGCGAGTGCTGAAGCCTTGATAGATTTTCCTTGTCATTTCTTGTGAGTGGAACCTATTCCATAACTGACTAAACAGAAAAGGAGTGAGCCACCATGATAGGTCAGACTCTCGGACATTATCGCATCATCGAAAAGATCGGCGCCGGAGGTATGGGCGTTGTCTATCGGGCCAGAGATGAACGCCTGGAAAGAGATGTCGCCCTTAAAGTTTTGCCCCCCGGGGCTCTTGCCGACGAAGAGATGAGAAAGCGTTTTCGCAGGGAAGCAATGGCTCTTTCCAAACTCAACCATCCCAATATCGCCATTATTCATGATTTTAACACCGAAAGAGACGTGGACTTTCTGGCGATGGAATACATATCCGGAGTCACGCTGAGGGAGAAGACCCTCTCCGGAACATTGCCGGAGGCGGAAGTTGTCTCGCTGGGAAAACAGGCGGCGGAAGCGTTGGAAGCGGCCCATGAGCAGGGCATCATTCACCGGGATCTCAAGCCCGGGAACATCATGGTCACGCCTAAGGGCCTGCTCAAGGTGCTGGACTTTGGCCTGGCCAAGCTCTTTCAGCCCTCAGGGGCGATAGACAAGACTTTAACCTACACCGGCACACAAGGTTTGACTGGCACTCTTCCTTACATGGCGCCCGAGCAGCTGGATGGCCGCGAAGTTGACGCGCGCACCGACATCTATGCCCTGGGGGCCATATTCCATGAGCTGGTCACGGGGAAAAAACCGTTTCCTCAGGAGACCCCTTCTGAGATCATGCACGCGATCCTCGACAAGCAGCCGGAACTGCCTCGGTCCCTGGGAGCCCAGATTTCTGAGGGGCTGGAGCGGATTATCTTAAAGTGCCTGGAAAAAGAGCCGGCCAACCGTTATGCATCGGCAAAGGAGCTGATCGCTGACTTAAACCAGGTTGAAACCGGTGATCTGTCGGCCCTTATCGCCGGAAAGCCCAGGCGCAGGGCAAAGCGAAGCCTGTGGCAAAGACACCTGCCTATTAGTGTGTTGGCCCTCGGGGTGGCGGGTCTTTTGTTCGCTCTCAATATCGGTGGAATAAGAGACTTTTTGACAGGCCGGGCAAGAACTCCTCAGGTGCAGTCGCTGGCCGTGCTGCCCCTTGAGAACCTTTCCCAAGATCCTGAGCAAAAAGATTTTGCCGTGGTCATGACAGATAATCTCATCACTGAATTGGGACAGATTAGCACTCTGCGGGTAAGATCGCTGACTTCTGTCATGCAGTATAAAAAAACAGAAAAATCTCTGCCGCAGATTGCCAAAGAGCTGAATGCCGACATGGTGGTTGAAGGTTCTGTCTTGAGGTCGGGGGAAAAAATACGGATCACAGCCAGGCTGATTAATCCGGCCGAAGACCGGCAGCTCTGGGTTAAAAGCTACGAACGCGACATCGGCGATTTTCTGGTTCTACAAAGCGAAATTGCCCGGGATATCACGAGGCAGATCGGCATCAGACTCAATGAGGAGGCGAGGTTCCGGTTGGCCAAAAGAAGGGCTGTGAATCCGCAAGCTTTTGATGTTTACCTCAAGGGAGTTTATTCAGGCGATAGTGAATATTTTAATCAAGCGATCAAACTCGACCCGGATTTTGCTTTGGCTTATACAAAGATTGCAAACGGTTATTTTTTTAGTGGACTTTTCGGCGATATTCCGCCTCGGGAGGCCTTTTTGAAAATGAAACAAGCGGCCCTGAAGGCGCTGGAGAAGGATAATACTCTTGGAGAGGCCCACAGCTATCTGGCTCTGGCCTGGCTCCATTATGATTTGAATTGGACAGAGGCTGAGAAAGAATTCAAACGAGCCCTGGAGCTCAACCCCAGCCTCTCCTATACTCACCATCTCTATGCGCACTACCTGATGGCCATGGACAGAATGGAAGAGTCCATGGCCGAGGTCAAACTCGCCTCGGAACTTGATCCCTTTGCCAATGATATGAGCTTATGCTTCGGCTGGCACTGTCTCAGCACAGCAGATTATGATGAGGCGATTGAGCTTGCCCGCAAAGGAGTCCAGGCGAATCCTAAGAATGCGTGGGCCCGGGTCATTTTGGGCTGGGCCTATGAACAGAAATCCATGATCAAAGAGGCCATTGTCGAGTTCCAAAGCGCCCTCGACAATTGGAAGGATAATTCTCTTCCCCTGGCCGGCCTTGGTCACGCCTACGGGATTTCCGGCAAAAAAAAGGAAGCCCAGGAGATTTTGGAGAGACTCCTTGCGATGTCGAAGCGGAAGTACGTTCCCGCATATGATATCGCCGCCGTCTATGTCGGCCTTGGAGAAAAGGACCGGACCTTTGAGTGGCTCGCTAAAGCCTTCGAGGAGCGGTCAGGCTTTCTGGTTTACATCAAATGCGACCGGCGGTTTGAGGGGCTGCGGTCCGACCCCCGCTATGAGGCTTTGCTCAAACGTATCGGCCTGGGGTATAAGATAACATGACGATGTGCTGCACCCCCTGCAGCGCTTTTAATTTTCTTGCCGGCTCCTTATATTTCATCAGGCTTGAATTAATGTCTCAAACCAAAGGGGCTTTAAAGGATCATAGATTTCTTCAACCCGAAAAGGTCTTCTCATATCTTCGTATAATTCCTTTGCGGCCTCCACGGCATCCTTGACTTCATCCTCGAGCTCTGAAATATGGTCAATCTCCGTGATAAGTTCCGGAATAATCGGCGAGCGTACGGTCCAACCGCCCTCTTTAGCCGGTTCGAGAATAAGGGGTATCTTTACTACTTTTTCCATTTGCTTCTCCTGATGGATTATGACCTAGACGAAATATTTCTTCACGATCGGCCATTTATATCGACGCTCTAATTGGACAGGGCGAAGTCGACGGCGGCCTTGGCATGGAGGGCTGTCGTGTCGAAGAGAGGGAGGGCTGTGTCGCCGGGTTTGACCAGAAGGGGAATCTCGGTGCAGCCCAGGATGACGCCCTCGGCGCCGCGGCGGCGGAGTTTGTCGATGATGCCGACATAGGCCTTGCGGCTTTCGTCCCGAATGAGGCCGTGTCCGAGTTCATGGTAGATCACGTCGTGGATCGTCCGCCGCTCCGCCTCGTCCGGGACAAGAACGGCCAAGCCGTGTTTCTCCTCTAGCCGACGGCGGTAGAAGTCCTGCTCCATAGTATACCGGGTCCCAAGGAGACCGACGGTTTTCAGGCCGCGGCCGCGGATTTCAGCCGCCGTCGCGTCGGCGATGTGGAGGAGGGGAATC
>JALHTW010000355.1 GCA_022866045.1 Candidatus Aminicenantota bacterium
ATTCCGGTCATGATCCGGATGGTGACGCGGCTGTCGCACAGCCGGGCCGGCGTGGAGACGCGTGATCCTCATCCGCCGAACGAGCTTCATTACGGCGCGCGCCAGTGCTGGACGCTTCTGCCGGTGAATGCCCGCGTCCAGTTCAAAAAGGTCCTCGACAGGCAGCCCGAGTTGGTCAAGCTCGCCGAGGCATCGCGGTTCAACAAGCTCGAAATAAACCCGGACGACAAGTCTCTCGGCGTCATCGCTTCCGGGATCGCCTATAACTATGTTCTGGAGAACTTCAAGAACGCGGCGAAAAAGCCGTCGATCCTGAAGGTTTCGACCTATCCTCTTCCCGAAGAACTGGTCAAGGAACTCATCGCCCGCGTCGAGACGGTTCTCGTTGCCGAAGAAGGCTATCCGCTGATCGAACGGAGCCTCAAAGGGCTCTCCGGCCTTCCCGGAAAGCGACTCATCGGCAAGCTCAGCGGCCATCTCCCCCTCGCCGGGGAGCTGTCGCCCGAAACCGTCCGCCAGGCTTTAGCTCTGAAGCCGCTCGAGCGGCAGACGCTCGGCGACTTCAAGCTCACCGGACGCCCGCCCCAGCTCTGCGTGGGATGCCCGCACGCCGACACGTTCAAGGCCCTGAACAAGGCTCTGGAGGGCTCCGGCAAGCCCGGCGTCTTCAGCGACATTGGTTGCTACACGCTCGGCTATTTCCCGCCCCACAACGCGATCAACACCTGCGTCTGCATGGGCGCGAGCGTGGGCATGGCCAAGGGAGCGGCCGAGGCCGGCGTCCATCCGTCGGTCGCGGTCATCGGCGATTCGACGTTCGGCCATTCCGGCATCACGCCCCTCCTCAGCGCTGCGGCCTTCAACACGAACATGGCCCTTATCATTCTCGACAACTGCACGGTGGCCATGACCGGCGGGCAGCCGAGCTTCTCTACGGGCGATCGGCTCTTGAAGATCATCGAGGGCGTGGGCGTGCCGAAAGAGCATATCCGGGTGATCACCCCCCTGCCCAAGTTTCATGAGCAGAACGTCCAGATCCTGAGGGAAGAGATTGAATACCCCGGAATTTCGGTGATCGTGGCGGTGCGGGAATGCCTCGAAGAAGCCCGGAAGAAAAGCAAGAGAGCATAGGAGACGGGCCATGACAGCCATCCGCAAGCAGGACATCATTCTGGCCGGTGTCGGAGGCCAGGGCATTCTATCCATCGCGTTCGTGATCGATCATGCCGCTCTCAAGGAGGGGTTCAACGTCAAACAGGCCGAAGTCCATGGCATGGCCCAGAGGGGAGGGGCAGTCCAGTCGCACCTCCGGCTTTCGAAGGATCGGATCTGGAGCGACCTCATCCCCCGCGGAGAAGCGGACATGATCCTCAGCGTCGAGCCGCTCGAGGCGCTGCGCTACCTGGATTTCCTCCATCCCGGCGGGAAGCTCGTCACGAGCAGCACGCCGTTCGTCAACATCCCCAATTATCCCGATCAAGAGAAGTTGATCGGCCGCATCCGGGAGATCCCCGGCAGTGTCATCGTCGATTCGGAAGCGTTGGCCAAGGAAGCCGGGACGAGCAAGGTCCAAAACACGGTCATGCTCTGGGCCGCCGCCAAAGACTTGGTCGTGAACGAGGACAGGCTCCTTGAGTCCATCAAAGTCCTGTTCGCTCCGCGCGGCGACAAGGTCCTCGAGGCGAATATCAGGGCCTTCGAATTGGGGCGCAGAGCCGCGGGATAGAAATGGGTTCGCCATGACCATTGATTTTAAATCCATCGACAAGATCTTCGAGAGGGCCGAAAAAGACGGCCGCGCGTTCCTCTTCGAGTCTGAAGTCTATCAGATGCTCAAAGAGTCAGGATTTCAAACTCCGAAGTTCAAGTTCATAAAGAAAGGCCAAAAGGTCCAGGTTAAAGACCTGGCCGGCTTCAGGATGCCCGAGCTCGTTTTAAAGATCGTCGCGCCGCTTATCCTCCATAAAACCGACGTCGGCGGCATCATATTCGTCAAAAACGGCGCGGCAGCCGTCAATACGGGAATAAAAAGAATGATGGCCGAGGTCCCACGCCGGTTCCGGGAATGGGTGAAGGAATATGAAAAACCCGGGACAAAACCTCCTCTTTTAGCTGCAATCGTCCAGGACGTTCGCGGAATCCTCGTCTGCGAAAAAGTGGATTACGAAAAATTCGGCTTCGGATCGGAACTGCTGATCGGGGTCCGCCATTCCCGGGAATTCGGCCCGATCGTCACCATGGGCGCAGGCGGCGTCGAAGTCGAATATTTGAACGAGAGGATTCAAGAAGGGAAAGCGATGTCGATTGCCTCCGCCCATCTGATCCGGAAGAACGATGTCCTGAAGCACCTGGAGCCGCTCGCGGTCTATGACATCCTGGTCAAGCCTTTCCGCGGAAAAGGGCCCGTTCTCAATGCCTCCGATCTTCGCGACGCTTATTTTCATTTCTGCGAGCTGGCCGCCCATTATTCGCCCTTCAAGCCCGGCGGCCGTTATGTCATCGAGGAAGCCGAGGTCAATCCCTTCATCGTGAAGGCCGGAAAGCTCGTCCCGCTTGACGGGCTGTGCCGCTTTTCGAAACAGCATATCGATGTTCAAGGGCGTCCCTTCGCCGATATTCAGCGCCTTCTCCACCCGGGGTCCATCGCGGTCATCGGCGTCTCCGAAAAGATGAACGCGGGGCACGTCATCCTCACTAATATTTTAAAGAATGGCTTTCCGCGCGAAAAAGTCTATGTCGTCAAGCCCGGGCTCCAGCACATCGAAGGCTGTCTCTGCGTGCCCGATGTCGCCCGGCTTCCCGAGACCGTGGACCTCTTCGTTCTGACCTTGGCCGCCGATCAGTGTTATGACGTCCTGGCCGACCTGATCGCCCGCGGCAAGGCCCGCTCGGTCATTATGATCGCCGGCGGCATGGGGGAGAAACAAGGCGCTCATGGCCTGGAAGAGCGGATCATCGACCTGATTGCCGACAGCCGCAGGCAGGGCAAGCTCACGCCCGTCGTCAACGGCGGCAACTGCCTCGGCATCTATTCCAAGCCGGGCCGCTACGATACGACATTCATTCCGGAACACAAGCTCAAGTTTCCAAAGACGGAGCGGTCGGACCTGGCCTATGTCAGCCAGAGCGGCGCTTTCATGGTCTCGCGGATCAGCAAGCTCCAGCGGTTCGAACCGTTGTACGGCATTTCGCTCGGCAACCAGATCGATCTTCGCCTTTCGGACTACCTGAATTATTTAGCCGATAAAGACGAGGTGAAGATCTTCGCCGTCTATATCGAAGGCTTCAAGCCGGGCGACGGCTATCTGTTAGCCGAGGCCGTCAAGCGGATCCTGAAGAAGGAAGGCCGGTCGGTCGTCGTCTATAAAAGCGGCCGGACGCCCGAAGGACGGCTGGCGACCTCGAGCCACACGGCCTCCGTGGCCGGCGATTACAACGTCTGCAAGGCCGTTCTCGAGGAGGCGGGGGCCATCGTCGCGGACAGCCTTTTCGAGTTCGAAAATTATATCAAGGGCCTGAGCGACTTGGCCGGAAAGGCCGTCCGCGGCAACCGGGTCGGGCTGCTCAGCAACGCCGGGTTCGAAAGCGTGATCATGTCGGACAGCCTCAAGAACAGAGAGAAGCTCGAGCTGGCCGCGTTTTCCAAAAAGACCAAGAAACGACTGGCCGGCATCCTGGCGCCGCTCGGCATCGACAAGCTTCAGGACATCAAAAACCCGCTCGACGTGACGCCGGTCGCGGACGACGCGGTCTTTTGCGAATGCGCGCGGGCGATTCTCGAAGACCCGGCCGTCGACGGCGCGGTCGTCTCGCCCGTCCCGATGACGCCGGCGATGCAGACCCTGGCCCCGGGCCAAGGCTATACGGAGAGCATCCTCGATCCAGCCAGCACGCCGTCGAGGCTCATCGATCTTTTC
>JALHTW010000044.1 GCA_022866045.1 Candidatus Aminicenantota bacterium
CCCGATGGAAGCGAGAAGACCCGGCTGACCGAGCGCGACGAGACCTCTGACTATTACCCGGCCTGGTCTCCCGACGGCAAATATATTGTCTTCTGCTCGAGCGTCGAGCATTCGTACAAAAAAGGCCGCTGGTCGCTCTTTCTTGTGAACGTGGAGTCGAAAAAGGTGATTCCCTTGTTCTCGGGATTCGAAAGATCGCTTTTCCCGGACTGGCATTAAAGGGAGCGGGCCATGGACAGCATCTATCTCTTCAGCATCGACCTGGAGGACGTACGCTTCCAGATCAAGGACGGCCGGCGCTATCGAGAACGGGTTCCGGACAATACACGACGCTATTTAGAGTGGCTGAGAGCCAGGAATTTCAAATGCACTTTTTTCGCCGCCGGTGACGTAGCGGAGGCCTATCCTTCTCTCATCGAGGAGATCCTGGAGGAAGGCCATGAGATCGGCTGCCATACGTCCCGGCACATTCCCCTCGACCGGCAGACCCAGGACGAATTCAAGAAGGACCTCGAAGCAAACATCACCGCCCTGCGAAAAGCCGGCGTCCAAAAAATCCGCGGCTTCCGGGCGCCGATTTATTCCCTGACAGCGGCGACTGCCTGGGCCTATCGTGTCTTAAAAGAACTCGAATTCGCCTATTCGAGTTCGGTCCTGCCGGCCAAAAACCCCTTCTACGGCTGGCCGGAATTCGGTCCGCGCCCGAAAAACGTGGAGGGCGTGTGGGAAATTCCCATCACAGTCGCCCGTTTCGGCCCGCTCGTCATCCCCCCGGCCGGCGGGGTCTATTTTCGCGTCCTCCCCAAGTTCCTGGTTCTGCGGGAAGCCAAAAAATTCGTCGGCTCGGGCCGGCCCCTAGTCGGTTACTGCCACCCGTACGACATCGACACGGAGCAGGAGCGCTTCATGAACCCAGACATCGGCGACAACCGTTTCTACAATTACCTGATGTATTACAATCGGAAGGGGGTCTTCAAGCGCCTCGACGCGGTCATAGGGAAAGGGTTTACGGTTCTTCCTTATTGCGAATACGTCAAAATGCTCGAAGCGTGAAGCGAACGCCGGCCGGCGTCCCTTTTTATTCCATGCGTTTGAGCAGGGCGCGGCCCAGATATTCTCTCGGGATGCCGAAGATTCTCTTCCGCCAGAGCCGGTCACATTGGCTGCAGGTCTCCAAATCTGCCACGGCGCCGTCGAGGATCTTCCGGCGCAGGGCGACCATCTTGTCGTTGTTCCAGATCTCGGCGATCGAAGAATCCCTGACGTTCCCCAGCGTGTAATAGCCAAAGAAGTCCTGGGTGCAGGGCAGGACCGCGCCGTCCCAGAAAATGATCAGGGCGTGCCAGAGGAACGTACAGGGCGAATAGGCTTTCTTTTCCCGAACCTCGCCCGCGTCGCCGGCCCAGTTGTGAAGCTCTTTGATGACGATCTTGTCCAGGGGCAGTCCTTTGAAGCGCGCCTCGAACGCCGCGCGGGACCGTCCCGCGCTTTCGCCCAGACCGGGTTGGTTGATCAGCTCGATGAGCGTCACGGGCTTACGGGCCCCGACCTCTTTCTTGATCTCAAGGAAGCGGACGATGTTGCCCACCGTCTTTTCGAAATCGGCATTGACCCGGATCCGTTCGTACGTCTCCGCATCGAACCCATCGAAGGAGAAGGCGAACTGGTCCACCCCCGCTTCAATCAGCCGGCGGGCCTTATCCTCGTCGAGCAGCGTGCCGTTCGTGTGGAACCGGGTGACGAGGCCGGCGTCGTGGGCGTATCTGGCCATCTTGAAAAAATCCGGATGGAGGAGTGACTCGCCCCGATGGAGGAGATGGACATCGAAAACGAAGCGGGACGCCTCGTCAACGATCTTTTTGAACAGGTCGAAGTCCATATAGCCCTTCTGCGCCTTTTCGAAGTCCTTGTTCGGGCACATGACGCAGCGGAGGTTGCAGATGCTTGTCGGCTCGATCCAGAGGCGGATGGGAAGATAGGGAAGCCGGGTCCTCTTCCTTTTATAATTCCAAAGAATAGCGGCCAGCCGGAGGTAGTACCGTGTCTTGTTCATCATGGTCAGGCCTCGTCATTTTACTCAGAATCGCCCCCCC
>JALHTW010000356.1 GCA_022866045.1 Candidatus Aminicenantota bacterium
GCTGCGGAGCGTTGTCTGGGAGAGCTGGGACGTCGCGTACAGATAATCCTGGACTTCGATGACACACTTGATAGGGTCGATGACACGAAAATAAAGGACGGCACTCACTTTGACCGTAACATTATCTTTCGTGATGACATCCTGGGGAGGTATCTCCAAGGCGATTATCCGCAAGCTTATTTTCACAATACGGTCGACCGGCGAGAAGACGAGAATCAGGCCCGGGCCTTTGGCTTTCGGCAGAAGCCGGCCGAGGCGGAAAATGACGCCGCGCTCGTACTCCCTCAGGATCTTTATCGAATTCAGCAGATAAAGAATGAAAAAGCCGAGAACGATTATCGGATACGTAATCATATTGGCCTCCTCAAGACAAACGCCTTAACGGGGCGTTAATGTCTATATCATAATCTTTTCATCGGCCTTTGTCACCTTGAGAGTTTTGATGAGCATCATGGAGCCGATGACCAGGGCGATGATGCCTCCGATGGAAAGAGCGCCAAAGCTGTGGACCTTGACCTCCAGGATGAACAGGGCGATGGCCAGGAGGATGCGGATGATCGCCTCGGGGGGATGAAATAGAGGGGGGATTCTTTCTCGGCACACGGGAAGAGGTTGGTTCTTCGCATTTGACTCATTTCTCTATTGGTGATATGCTCTGGCCATTCATTCGTACGGGGAAAAAGGCCCCGGAAATGCTCCAGATGCTATTTTGATAACCCGTCCAATATTTCATCTGGACCGAGAAAGGCGATCCGCCGCCGCTAGACAAGCCGAAGATCAAGAAGAAAAAGAAAGATCAAGAAGAAAATGACGACAAAAACAATCCATTCTGAAAACTGTCATGACTGTCTGTTTTCAGAACAATTTAGATCCCTGTACCAATGCAAATTTTATAATCGCGGCTATTTGCTATCCGGAGAAAAGGAAAAGCCGCCGTATTGCAAGGTGAAGAGCATCACAGTGGAGGAGGGGGAAATAATAGAAGATTCAAAAAAGGGGTAATCACATGGGGTAATAATATATCAAATAAAATGCTTTTTATGCGGAACGTTGGCCGAACACGAAGAGTTTGCTGGGGGACGGAAGCTGGCCCGAATCAAATGTCCTCATTGCACTGAATACCGAATCAGTCGGAAGGCAATAATTCATTATTTTGGAAAATCTAAAATTCTCAATGATGAAGATAAAAAGAAAATAAGCGAATATCTGATATCCAATTATGGCCCAGAAAATAAAACAAATATTTTAAAAGGTGAACATATAAAAAATATTACAGGGAAGTGAGGCTGGCGGGGCTGAAGGAATAATATCTGCCCGTGGAGCTCAGGTGAAATAAAAGTTGTTGAATTTTAATGGTTTATGGTATTTAATGTACTCATATCAAATCAGTTAAACGAGATTTCTATCTGAGGAGTTAATTATCCTTGAAATTTCCTAAAGAGATTGATAGTAAATTCAGATTTGTGATTATTGCCGCAAAGAGAGCCAAGCAGCTGCTTAACGGGGCGAAGCCAAAAGTAAAGTCTAAGTCTAGAAACCTCATACGGGTCGCTCAGGAAGAAACTGAGCAAGGTGTAATCGGCTTTACTATCATCAAGTCTAAAAAAGAAGAACTTCATGATGTCGAGGCTGAGGTCGTTATCGTCGAAGAATTAGAGAACAAAGAAGGAGAGACTGAAGAGGAAGCAGGAAAGATCGAGTCGGAGGAGGACGAAGAAGTCTCTAAAGAAGAAGAGGAAGAAGAGGAAGAAGAATCGGAAGATGGTCTTGCTGATGAAGGTGAGGAAAAGTAGCTGGATAGATAATCCAATCTTCTAAACGAACATTTGTATTCTCATCTAATAATAAGCAGAATGGCGCATCATTAAATGTAAGGTGTTGTGTTAAGCTATTTAATTCCAAAAAGGAATGATGAATAAAAACGTATGAGAGAAAAGAAAGAAAAGGGAAAAGAAAGAGAAAAAAGAAAAAGAAGAAATTTAAGGTAAACTTGGAGAGTTTCTTAAGAGCACTAACAATTCCGTTCTTTTCGTATTGAAGGATTGAATATGGCGGCAAATGACCAGGGGATAAAAGTTCTTGTTGAACCCGGAAAAGTTCGCCTTAAAAGAAGAGATGCAAACATCATTTCTTTCGAGGAGCCGGGGCAAACATTGGATCCTGTCAGACTCTACATGAAAGAGATGAGTAGAATTCCACTGCTAACAAGAAAAGAAGAAATTGCCCTGGCGAAGGAAATCGAAAGGGGAGAGGAGATAGTTATTAAAGCCCTTTCCAAGACACGATTTGTCCAAAATGGAATTCTTTCACTCGAAGAAAAACTAGATAAAGATGATGAAATCATCCTCGCCTTGTTCGATTCCATTGAAGAGGAATTCGCAAGAGGAATAGTTGAGAAGAAAAAGAAGAAGATTCTAGCCATCATCAGTGAAATAAGAACGTTAAGCACCCAATTAGAAAAAATCCCTGCATTAAAAAAATATGCGGTTGCACGCGGGCGCCTCATCAAGGAACTAAATATCCGCTCTGCTTATCAAGAAATAATTACCGAGAGTCTCAGTGAAAAGCTAAAGGTCATCGACAAATTAGAAACAAGCAAGAGAGAATTGAATGCCTTTTTAACGAGAGCTAAGGGCAAGAACGAAGGAGGGGAACTGAAACTTAGAATCAAAAAAATCGACATGCTTCTGAGATTACACAAGAAAGAGATCGATTTTGATTCACGGAAATTAAGAAAGACGCTACAAACCGTCGCTAAAGGAAAGGAGATCTGCGATCGAGCGAAGAAAAAACTTGTCAGCTCTAACTTGAGACTCGTGGTTTCCATAGCCAAGAGATACAGCAACTACGGACTCCAGTTCCTTGATTTGATCCAGGAAGGAAACATAGGCTTGATGACAGCCGTGGATAGATTTGAATACCAAAGAGGGTATAAATTTTCAACTTATGCCCATTGGTGGATTAGACAGGCCATAACACGGGCAATTGCTGACCAGGCAAGGACGATTAGGATCCCTGTGCATATGATAGAAGTCATAAACAAATTAAATAGAGTGTCAAGAAGCCTTTTCCAGGAAAAAGGGAGAGAACCAACAGGTGCAGAGATTGCGAAAAAGATGGATTTGCCCGTCTGGAAGGTCCATAAAGTAATGAAAATTGCCCAAATACCCCTTTCGCTCGAGACCCCCATAGGAGAAGGAGACGGAAGTCAGCTGAATGATTTTATCGAGGATAAGGATGCCCTTTCGCCTGTCGATGAAGTCATCAATATTGATTTGAAAGAGAAAATTGAGGAAGCGTTGAAAGCTCATACCCAGAGAGAAGCAAATGTTTTAAAAATGAGGTTTGGGTTAGGAAACGGCGACGAGCATACCCTGGAAGAAGTCGGGCAGCTATACAAGGTTACACGTGAGAGAATAAGGCAAATCCAAGAAAAAGCGATAAGAAAATTAAAGCATTCTAAATACAGTCGAAAACTAAAGTCCTTTTCTAAGCTGGGTTGAAGAGCTGGTGACTTTTGGATTGCTTTATTAGCCCATTCTTGAGAAAATGAGAATGTTGAGGCTCAAAAGATGGTGATGCGAGTTAACCCCCCAGGAAAGACGAGCGAGGAGAACGAACTGCTCAAAGGCGAAAAAAACAATTTTAGTATTAAAGGAGGTAGCCGTGAAAGGACTAGTCGAATTGATTGCCAAAGCATTAGTGGACAACCCGGACAGGGTTCAAGTTTCCCAATTAGACGGAGAACAGAGCTCAATCATTGAATTAAAGGTTGCTCCGGAAGATATGGGCAAGATTATCGGAAAACAGGGAAGAAACGTTCAGGCCATTAGAGTTATTCTTGGTGCTGTTGGAATGAAGCTGAAAAAAAGAGTTAATATCGAGATCGTGGAAAAGCCGTAATTCGGTCAACCCGCCTCAGTAGATTTTCTCCTGCCAGGATTTCATTGTGAATGAGCTCGTGCCTGTATCCAGGCTGGGGGTCGACATGCTGGCCAGAGCTTCGTCGTAATGAAAGGCGAGGTTATTCCCTATGGCAAATGAATTGGCGACGATCGAGCCATAGATGGCGGCATTATTGGCAAAGGTTACATCGGCCTTGGGGAGGTACATGGCGGCGTAGGTGGCAAAATTATTGCGGAACGTTTTTGAGCCGGAGAACGTATCGGTGCCGTACATAACGAGCTTTGACGGATCATGGCTCAAGTTGTTGAACATGGAATTGGCTGAGAGATTCCAATCCCCGCCGAAGTAAAAGGTGGCTGTGCAGCCGTTGCTGATCCTGATCTCAGCGTTATTATTCAGGGTTAAATTCCCCGTGATATAAAGGACGACGTTCGACGAAATCGTCACCAGGGCATTATTATTGAGGGTGAAATTGGCATATTGGCCGCTCTGGCTGATCGTGGTCGAGCTGCCGCTTGCAGTCAAGTTCCCCCCATACGTAAGCCCTGTGGGCGCCGGGACCGAGGGCAGCTCTTTAACCTGGTCGAGCGTCGTTTTCTGCCCCGTGATGTTCGAACCGTTGCCCTGGACAATAATCTGGTCCGGATTCGACTGATATCCCGTCAAGGCGCTGCCGTGGATGATTGAATTTTCGTTCAGCGTGACGCAGCCGTAAGTGCTGGCATTCGTCCCGACATGACCGAGACTATGAATATTGTCTCCGCCATAAGGCCCCTGCCGTGAATCATAGCTGTCGATACTCGCATTCAAGCCAAGCGTCACGCCGATTTGGCCGAAAAGCCCGAAATTGAAGAGCGGCAACGGCCCCCCGCTCTCGAGGCCGCTCCGGAGGGTTTTGGTGATGTTTTGAGAGCCGGCCCAGGCGACTATCCCTGTCGATTCAATCATCGGAGTGAGGAGCTGCGGATTATATACGATAATGCTGATGTCGCCGATGACCGCGCCGTCCGCAGCCGTAAAATTAGAAATGCTTAAGGTCCGCTCGGAGTTCGTTCCGCTCCAGGACGAGATATCGCCAAAGTTGATCTCCCAGATGGCCAGCTCGATCCCCGCTTCGGCAAGGTTCATGGCGGTCATGGATTTATAGGATTTTTCCGTAAGATGATATGAGCCGGACATTTTGACGAGAAACGGCGTGGTCAGGCCGAGCATGACTACGCCCGTCAGGACCGAAAGGAACAGGGCTGCTCCCTTTTCCCGTGACACATTACGCCAAGCGCTTCGCATCCATTTCAGACCATTTCGCCCCAATAACAATTTTTTACCGGTATCCGGCTTCGCCCCTCTCCTGAACCCTTTGATCATTGGCTTCAGGTACATCTTCGCTTTCCTTTCATGAGTTTAGTCGCAGGGGCGGTCTAAATGAGGTCGAAAAACGGATAATTCACCCCCTTTATCATCTTGAAAGGGGATGGGGGGTGACTTCCTTAGCCATTTTCCTGCCTGGATTTCAGCCTAAATCAGGGGTTCAAAATCGATAATTATTTCGACGTGGTCAAATTTCTTTTTCGAAGCTCCCCGAGTCCGTGGCTGCTTGACTATTGCGGCTTCTCCATGTAATTTGTGGTATTTCATGGACGATTTTGGAAACTGAGACTATGTCTGAATTTGTCTTTAAGCCGTTCGAGGAGATGACGCCCGAGGATTATGCCGTTGTCGGGTTCAAGTCCGGCCTCGAGATCCATCAGCAGCTTCTGACCGAGAAGAAGCTCTTCTGCCGCTGCCCGGCCGGGCGCTACAGCACTACGTACGATGCGGAGATCCTTCGCCATATGCGGCCGACGCTCTCCGAGCTGGGCGAATACGACGGCACGGCCCTTATGGAGTTCAAGACCAAGAAAGAAATCATTTACCGGATCAACCGGGACACGGTCTGCACGTACGAAATGGACGATACGCCGCCGTTTATGATCGATGAAGATGCCTTGGATATTGCCCTCGGCATCGGGATGCTTTACGACTGCATCATGGTCGATGAGCTCCACATCGCGCGGAAGCAATATCTCGACGGCAGCATTCCGACCGGATTCCAGAGGACGACGATTGTCGGCGTGGACGGGAAGATCCCCTACAAAGACCGTTTCATCCGCATCGTCCAGCTCGGGTTGGAAGAGGACGCCTGCCGCGAAGTGAGCGATGTCGGACATCGCCGAACCTACCTGACGGACAGACTGGGCATACCGCTCATCGAGACGGTCACGGCGCCGGACATGAAAACGCCGCACGAGGTCGCCGAAGTCGCCCAGATGCTTCGCCGGATCGTGCGCAGCACCGGCAAAGTGCGAACCGGAACCGGTGCCGCCCGCGAAGACGTGAATGTCAGCGTCACCGGCGGGACGCGCGTCGAGATCAAAGGCGTGCCGCGCATTCCGCGGATCCCGCTCCTGACATATAACGAGGGCATGCGGCAGTGGAACCTCCTCCGCCTCCGCGCCGAGCTCGCCCGGCGCGGCATCACGGCGCAGACTTTCGCCGCCGCATCCGAAGACATCACCAAAGTGTTCCGCAAGACGCAATTTCTGTCTATCCAGTCGGCTTTGGCCAAGGGCATGACTGTTTACGGCGTCCGACTGAACGGCTTCAAGGATCTTTTGCGATGGCAGACGCAGACCAACACGACCTTCAGCCAGGAAATCTCGGACCGCGTCCGGGTCATCGCCTGCCTGACGACCCTCCCGAACATGGTCCATTCCGACAGCCCCGGTGAAGCATTGACGAGCGCGGAATGGCAGATGGCCAAAAAAACGCTCAACACCGGAGACGAAGACGCTCTGGTCATCGTCTGGGGCCCGGAAGCCGATGCGAAGCTCGGCGCTCAGGAAGTCATCATCCGGGCCAAAGAAGCGACGATCGGCGTTCCCTCCGAGACGCGGCAGGCGCTGAAAGACGGCACGAACGGGTTTGAACGCATCCTTCCCGGCCCGAACCGTATGTATCCGGACACGGATCTGCCGCCGAAGAGCATTACGACGGAACGACTGGAGAGAATCCGGGCCAAACTTCCGCCTTATATCATGACCCGCGAACGATGGTATAAAGAGATCGGCGTTCCCGCGGACCTCATCCAATTTCTCTCGGTCTCTCCGTTTGCGAACCTCTTCGAGCGTTGCGCGAATGATTGGGATCTTTCGCCGAAACTCGTTTCCGTCGTCCTTGTTCAATATCCCAAGCGCTTGAAGAAGAAGGGCCTGCCCGTTGAGAAGCTGAATGAAGAAACACTGGAAGCCGTTTTGAAGGCCGTCAAAGAGGGCAAGATCTTTAAAGAAGGCCTTCTGCCTTTATTGGAACAGGTTCTCGCCTCGGGAAAGAACCTCGACGAGCTTTTATTGCCGAAGGCCACGGAAAGGGAGCTTCGGGAGAGTATCGAACAGGTCGTCATGAGTTTAAAAAACAGGAAATTCGCCGGCGAAGAAAGCCGGATGCGCCGGGCTATGGGGTTGCTCATGGAGAAGTGGCGGGGAAGGATGGAGGGCACGGCTGCCGCCCTGAAGCTCAGCTTGTTTCTGAAGGAAGGGCAGCAGTGACCGAGACGAACCTCTATAAAGGCTACAAGGGGCGGGCGCTCGAAGTCCTGAAGCATTTTCGGGCCGAGGTCTGGAGCGAGGTCAAGATCACGACGACGAAGGGCGAATACACAGGGATCATCCTGCCGCGGTCACAAGCGGACGATCCCCTCCATATCGTCCTGAAACTGCGCTCGGGCTATAATATCGGCATTGCGGCCGGCAGCGTCACGGCCGTTGAGATCCAGGGCCGCAAGGAAGCCCATTACAAAATCCCGGAAAAAGAATTTCCCTACGATCCGAAAAAGCCGCGGGTAAAATTGCTCGGCACGGGCGGAACGATCGCCAGTCGCTTGGATTACCGAACGGGCGAGGTCATCCCGGCGTTCTCGCCGGGAGAGCTATACGGTTCGGTTCCGGAGCTGGCCGACATCTGCAATCTCGAGACCGAAAAGCTCTTCGGCGTTTTCAGCGAGAACATGGGACCCGAACAATACATTGGAACAGCTCAAGCCATCGGCCGGGAGATTGAAAAAGGAGTTCATGGGATTGTCATCGGACACGGCACGGACACCATGCATCATACGGCCGCGATCCTGTCCTTCATGGTCCAGAATTCACCCATACCGATCGTCATGGTCGGCTCGCAGCGCTCGAGCGACCGGCCTTCGTCCGACGCAGCCCTCAACTTGATGCACAGCGTCAAGACGGCGGCCGAGAGCGATATCGCCGAAGTCATGGTCTGCATGTTCGGCCCGACATCCGACATCTACGGCCTGCTTCACAGGGGAACGCGGGTTCGCAAAATGCACTCGAGCTACCGGTCCACATTCCGGACGATCGGCGACATTCCCATCGCCATGGTCAGCCGCGACAAGATCACGCCTCTCCGCCAGGACTACAAGCGGCGGCGCAACGATAAAAACGTCGTCATTAACACGGCCTTCGAAGAAAAAGTCAGCATCGTCTATTATTATCCCAACATGAAGCCGGACATCATCGACTCGCTGATCGACAACGGCTACCGGGGCATCGTCATCGCCGGGACGGGGCTCGGCCACGTCAACAAGCCGCTCTACCCGGCGTTGAAGCGCGCCCAGGACAGGAAGATCGCGGTCTATATGACCGTCCAGACGCTCTGGGGCTATGTTCAGATGTATGTCTATGACACGGGCCGGGACATGATGGAACTGGGCGTCATCCCGGGGGCGAACATGCTCCCCGAAGTTGCCTATGTCAAGCTGGCCTGGGTTCTTGGGCAAACGAACGACCTCGACGAGGTCATGAAGATGATGTTGACGCCCATCGCCGGCGAGACGACCGAACGCGAGCCGTCGAACGGCTACCTCATCTTCCAGGGCGGAGTCCCCGAAGTCGAGGAATTCATCTCGAAATACCGGAAATAAAAAGCCACCCCGCCTCCATTTTTTTCATTGAAATCCGGCCTTATAAAAAATACAATACATCCATAAAAATTAAATTTCCTAAGCCGGACCAAGGCAAGCGGAGGATTCGATGCGAACCAAGCTCAGAGAAGGGGAGCGGAAGATCTTCGAAACCCGGGCCCACTGGGTGACGGTCATCAAGCCGTTTTTTGTCTTTTTCTTGGCCGTCGTTCTATTTGTCTTCGCCTTCTTGATGATCGAAGAGAAGACCGTTTTCCGGACGTTTGCCCGGTGGGTCTGCGCCGCGCTCCTTGCGGTTGCCACAGGCTATTTCGGCTACCGGGAGTGGTTCCGGCGACGGGACATCTGGGCGGTTACGAATCTCCGGGTCGTCGACGAGCAGGGAATCTTCCGCCATTATTCCAAGGAGAGCCCTCTCGACAAGATCAACAACCTGTCTTACGACCAATCGTTACTGGGGCGGGTCATGAACTTCGGGGACGTCGAGATCCAGACAGCCGCCGAAGACGGCGCGACGATCTATCGAAAAGTGTCAAAACCTAAACAATTAAAAGAAACGATCGCCCACTACCGGGATGAATACGGCACAGAGCTGGAGCAGATCCATACCGGCACGCCGGGCGCGCTGCCGGAACAAAAGCCGGACGAGGAAACCCGCGTCTGCCCGTTCTGCGCGGAAACCATCAAGGCGAAAGCCAAAGTCTGCCGTTACTGTGGTCGGGATCTGCTCAAATGACGACATCACCCTCGCCGCGATCACAAGCGCCGAGGAAGTCGTTGACGAGCGTAAGGTGGCATAATCCTGGGGATTTTAGACCATGAGTCCGATCGCCCATAGCGGAGTGGCGCTCCTCGGCTGGCAGGTCATGGCCACCCGGAAGAATATCAAGAGCCTGGGTCTTTATCTGCTTATCGCGAACCTTCCCGATATCGATTTCATCCTGCGCCTGATCTTCGGCCCAAAAAGGATTTCTATTCATCAGTATTTCACCCATAATCTCTTATTCGTGGTCGCGACGTCCGCGCTCTTGTCGCTCTTTCTTCCCCGCAGCCGCGACCGGTGGGGACTCCTCCTCGTCGGCCTTTCCCATCTGGCTGTGGACATTTTTGTCATCGACCTTATCCGGCCCATCGGAATCCGGCCGTTCTTCCCTTTTTCCAGGGTGCTTTTCAACTTCGGGTTTTTCCCGTATCTCGAGCGGGGCAGATTCCAGACTGCGATTTCGACGAGAAATCTCTTGGTCCTCGGGCTTGAGGCGGCCGTTTTCGTCCTTCCGGTGCTCGTCCTGTTCGGAACAAAGATCCTCAGAGACGTCAAAAGCCGCGCTTTTTGGACGGCCTGACGTTTTTAAATATCAGGAGAATGCGGATGAGAAAGAGCACTCCCGTTTTTTTAGCCATCATTATCTTTCTGGGCCCAGCGCTGTTTGCCGGTCTTAGCCGACAGATCGTCACTTATGACCTCAAGGCCCGCCTGGTGCCCGATGAGAAGAAGATCGAGGGCCAGGAAGTCTTGACCTGGCTCAACGATTCGGACATGCCCGTGTCCGAACTCCAGTTCCATTTATACCTGAACGCTTTCAAGAATAACCGGACCACCTTCATGAAAGAAAGCGGAGGCTCCCACCGTGGGTTCAAATTGGACAAGGAAAATTGGGGATTCATCACGGTCAAGAACATCCGGATTCAGGACGGCGCCGATCTGACGCCTTCGATGACTTTTATCCAACCGGATGACGGGAACTCCGACGACCAGACCGTGATGAAAGTGGGTCTGCCGACACCCGTGAAGCCGCGGGAAAAGATCACCCTGGTGATCGAGTTCACGTCGAAGATGCCTAAAGTCTTTGCCCGGTCCGGGTTTGTCGGCGACTTTTTCATGGTGGGTCAGTGGTTCCCTAAGATCGGGGTCTTTCAGGACGGCGCCTGGAACTGCCACCAGTACCACAGCACTACGGAATTCTTTGCCGACTTTGGAGTTTTCAAAGTGGACATCACCGCACCGGAAAAGTTTGTCGTCGGCGCCACGGGCAAACGGATCGCCGAGAAAAAGAATGCGGACGGGACCAAAACCTACACCCACTACCAGGAAGACGTCCATGACTTTGCCTGGACGGTCTGCCCGGACTTCATCGAGTTCAAGGAAAAATACACCCTCGACGACCCGCGCGTCGAGACCGAGATGATCCTGCTCGTCCACCGCGCCCACATCAAGCAGAAGGACCGCTATGCCCAGGCGCTCCGCAACGGCCTCGAATTTTACAGCAAGAGCTATGGCGCCTATCCCTATGAAACGATCACGCTCGTCGACCCCGCGCCCGGGGCTATGGCCGCGGGCGGCATGGAATACCCGACGTTGTTTACGGCCGACACGATAACCTGGCTGCCGAAAGGAGTGCGTCTGCCTGAAATGGTCACGATCCATGAATTCGGCCACGGCTACTGGTACGGGATGGTTGGCTCGAACGAGTTTGAAGAAGCCTGGCTGGACGAAGGCATCAATACGTATTCCGAGATCAAGGCCATGACCAAATATTACGGCGAAGACCGTTCGATGCTGGACATCGGCGGAATTAAGGTCGGCAGCGTGGCTTATAACAGGATATCCGTCATCGGCTCGGGACGGTTCGATCCTATCGTGAAGAATTCTTGGCAATATATCAGCAGAGGGAGTTACGCTTTGAATGTCTATTCCAAGGCCGGCCTGATGCTGTTGACCCTGGAGAGATGGCTCGGCGAGGACGTGATGTCCAGGATCATGAAGGCGTACTTCGAGAGATGGAAGTTCCGTCATCCGACGACGAAGGATTTCGTCCAAGTTGCCGAAGAAGTGAGCGGCACAGACCTCAGCTGGTTTTTTAACCAGGTCCTCACCAGCCCGGATAAACTCGATTACGCAATCAGCAATCTGAAGGCTGTCGAGATCGAAGAGGCGGAGGGTATTTTTGACGGACAGACAAATGAGCCCAAAAAAGAGGCAAAGGCCGGCGACAAGCCAAAGCCCGCCCCGAAAATGTATCGCAATGAGGTAACGGTCGCCCGCTACGGCGAATGGATTTTTCCCCAGGACATCCTGATCGTCTTCGAGAACGGCGAGAAAGTCCGCCAGACCTGGGACGGCAAAGACCGCTGGACGCGCTTCATTTATACGAAGAATACGAAAGTCGTATCGGCGGAGGTCGATCCGGAGCACAAAATTGTGCTTGACGCGAACTACGCCAATAATTCCCGTATCCTCGGGTTAAAAAGGCCGGCCGTCGTCAAGGTTGCGCTCGGATTCATGAAATGGTTCCAGGGGCTTCTTTCGTTCGTTTCCCTCTGAGGATGGAGGATGATATGAACATCTTCAAATGCTTTGGGAAAGGGATAA
>JALHTW010000357.1 GCA_022866045.1 Candidatus Aminicenantota bacterium
GAACAGCGGATACTTTTTCTCCGGGTCAAAATCCGGCGGCTTGAGGCACCAGCCGTCGAGCAACACGCCGCTGCCGATATCGACGCGGAAGAATTCCACGGGCTTGCGTTTCAGAGCATCGACCGTGGCCATGAGCTCTTTGTTTTCCGCGAGCAGCCTGACGACGGTGTGGGCAGGCAGTTTGACCACATCGACAGCCGAGGGCGTGTCGAACGTCGAGTGGGTGTGGATCGCCCAGGCCGCGGACGGCGAAATCTGGTAGCTGTGCGAGCCGGGTTTGTCCTTGGGGCTAACGCGCTCGGGCTTGCTTTTCCCGCTGAGCTTGATCCGGTAGAGATAGCGCTCCACGGGATTTTCGAGCGATCCCGTGAAATAGAGCCAGCCGCCTTTTTCGTCGATGCCGTCGATGCCCATGACGTCATAATCGCCGGGCGTGATGAGCTTCGCCTCGCCCTGGCGCGAGACGAAATAGACGTGGCGCCAGCCGTCGCGCTCGCTCGTCCAAGTGAAGCGCGCGCCGTTATCGACCCAGCGCAGGTCGTTGACCACATCGACCCAGGCTTCGTCCTTGTCGGTGAAGATCGTCCGCGCCTCACCGGTGCGGACGTCGCCGAGCATGACGCTGAGCGTGTTCTGGAGGCGGTTGAGGTGCTGGAAGATGATCTCGTTCGAATTGCCGGCCCAGTCCATGCGGGCGATATAGGTGTTGCGCGCATCGCCGGGAAGGCGGATCCATTTCACCGGACCGCCGAACGCGTTCACGACCCCGACGCGGCAGGCCGAGTTCGTTTCGCCGGGCTTGGGATATTTGATCGGAATGAGTCTCGGGTAGAGCGAGTCCGTGTTGTTAATCAAATTGAATACCTTCACCCGGGAGCTGTCGATCTGCCAGAAAGCGATGAACCGGCCGTCCGGGCTCCAGCGGAATCCATCCCGCAGGCTGAACTCCTCTTCATAGACCCAGTCGAACGTGCCGTTGATCAGCGTCTCCGAGCCGTCGAAGGTCAGGCGGAGGATCCGGCCCGAGGCGATGTCCTCGGCGTAAATGTCGTTCTTGACGACATACGCGGCGCGGAGACCGTCGGGAGAGAACTTGGCGAACATGAGCGTCGACGGCTCGAACCTCCCGCCCAATTTTTTGAGAGCGCCGGAGGCCAGGTCCAAGACCCAGTAATCGCCGCGCGTGTTCTGGCGCCAGACACGCTTGGAATTGGTGAAGATCATCAATTTTTTGCCGTCGGCCGACCATTCGTAATTCTCGATGGCGAGCGGATTGGGGCCGGCCGGCGGAGGCGGAATGAGTTTGGAGGCGGAAACGAGGACCTCGCGCTTGCCGGTCTCGGCCGAATAGACAACGATGTCACGGCCGCCCTGGACATCCTTGGAATCCTCGAGGGTTGTGTAAGAGGCGCCGTCCGTCAGCCAGCGGGCCGGGCCGAAGCGCTGGGAGGCGAACTCGCGGGAGTTATAGATCCGGTCGACGGTCAGGATGGGGTCGACCGGCTTGTCCTGGGCGGAGGAGATGACGGGGATGGAACAGAAGAGAAGATATAGAGCAAAAACGCCGAGGGATATTTTCTTAGCCATTTGACCTCCTTGTCATACTTTATATTTTGAGGATACAGACCTCTGTGTACCCTTTTTAATTATAATGATTCTCTTCCATTTTGTGTGGCTAAACGCGTCTGTTTTTCCCTGGTATCTTTCATAACACAACAAAAACGAGAAGACAATCTTGAGCTAAGCCTCTCTTTTTCCATGATGAGTTAAAATTGTGATTCCGTGGGTTCTGAGGCCTGCCGGCCCGGCTGCCCGCGCTCATCTTGTTCCTGACCGCCTCTGGTGTTAAAATATCCATAGATCATGAGGCTCATTCTTTTTACCGGAAAAGGCGGCGTTGGAAAAACGACTCTTTCGGCCGCCACGGCCCTCCTCTGCGCCAAAAAAGGATATAAAACGCTCGTCATCTCCACGGACGCGGCCCACAGCCTTTCCGACTCGTTCGAGATCCAGCTCACGAATACGCCCTCAAAACTCGTCCCCAACCTCTACGGGCGCGAAGTCAACGCCCTCGAGGAGATTGAGAAAAAGTGGGGCGAGATCAAGGCCTATCTCACGAAATTCCTCGCCTCCCAGGGTATCAATTCCATCGAAGCCGAGGAATTGAGCGTCTTCCCCGGCATGGAGGAGCTCTTCAGTCTGATGGAGATCCGCAATTACCGGAAATCCAACGAATACGATGTCATCATAATGGACTGCGCCCCCACCGGCGATACGCTCCGGCTCCTGTCCGCGCCTGAGATCACCAACTGGTATCTCAGGCACATCTTCCCCATCCAGAGAACGGCGGCCAAGGCCGTCCGCCCCATCGCCAGCAGGCTCCTGCCCTTTCCTTTTCCGGAGGACAGCATATTTGAAGCCATGAAAAGGCTGACGCTCCAGCTGGCCGAAATGAAAGAAATTCTCGAGGATTCCCAGAATACGTCGATCCGGCTCGTGATCAACCCCGAGAAGATGGTGATCAAGGAAGCGCAGCGGGCCTACACATTTTTCAACCTGTTCGGCTTCTCGGTCGATGCCATCATCATCAACCGGATGCTTCCGCCCCAGGTCGAGGACCCCTACTTCGACCAATGGAAAGCCATTCAGAAAAACTACCGGCGCATGATCGAAGAGATTTTCTCTCCCCTGCCGCTGTTCTTGCTGCCGCTCTTCAGCCGGGAGGTCGTGGGAATTCCGCTCCTTGAAAAAATCGCCGAGACCGTCTACGGAAGCCAGGACCCGGCCCAGCTATTCTTCGCCCAAAAGCCGATCCAGATCCGAAAAGAAAACGGACGGTATATCATGAGCCTCCATCTTCCATTCGTAGAAAAAACCGATCTCGATGTTGCCCAGAAGGGCGAAGAGCTCATCATCAAAGTCGGCTCCTTTAAGAGGAACATCCTTCTCCCCCGAGTTTTGCTCCACTCTTCGATCCAGGGAGCGAAATTCGAGGGGGACCGACTTCGCATTATCTTTGCGCTATAAGCGCAGGAAGGAGGACTCCATGGCTGAAGAAAAAATGAAAGAGATCAAGATTTCCATCCCTATCCCTGAAGACCTGGTCCCCCTGTTCATGCCCGGCGCGGCTTACGACCATCTGCGCCGGGCAAAAAAGGAAGTTTTGCTGGCGCTTCGCGCCTTGATCGACAGCCGCATCGAGGCCTTGGATAAGAAAGAGAACAAGAAGCCGGAAAAGACAAAGAAAATCAAAATCGATTGAAACCGAGAAAAAGTGCCGACGCTCGAGCGAAATTCTTTTCGATTCCTGCCGCCATTCCTGATCGCCGGAGCTTTGCATCTTATCGACAAAATAGGCCTGGTTTTTGTCCGGCTGAAATTCACTCCCAATACGCTGACCGTTATGGGACTGCTGGCGGGGCTTGCGGCAGGGCTGCTCTTTGGACTCGCCCGTCCTTTGGGGGCCTGTCTGGCCCTCCTCCTGAGCGGAGTCTTGGACGTGATAGACGGTCTCGTGGCGGCAAAGACAAATACGAAAAGCCGGTATGGAGCCATCCTGGATTCCACGCTCGACAGATATTCGGAATCTTTTTTGTATATGGGACTGGCGTTTCATTTCCGGACCCATTGGGCGCTCTGGCTGGCCGTCCTGGCCTTCCTGGGCTCGATGATGGTCAGCTACACCCGGGCCCGGGCAGAGGGATTGGGCTTTGGATGCAAAATCGGCCTCATGCAGCGGGCCGAGCGGCTGACCCTTCTCGGGCTGGCCGCTTTACTCAGCACGATTTTCCCGATATTCGACGCGGCGATGATCGCGGCTTTGGGACTGATCGCCCTTTTCTCGAACATCACCGCTCTTCAGCGGACGATGTCCGTGCGAAGCGCCGAACTGCAAATGATGAAAAGGAAGGACGTCCGTAATTGATAAAATCAGAGCGGCCATCATCGGCGTCGGGAATTGCGCCTCTTCGCTCGTTCAAGGCGTCGCGTACTACAAAAACGCCAAAAAAGCCGATTTTATCCCCGGGGGAAGCGAAATGGCGGCCAAATGGTATACAGAAGAGTCCATCGCCAAATACAAAAGAAAGAAAATCTCGGCGAGGTCGGCAAGAATGAGGCGCTAAGCGACAGGAAATCCGCCATGATCCACAGTCATAGAATAATTGACTTCGGAAAAACGATTTGGTTGCTTCTCGGAATATGTCTTCTGACTCTCGGCCTGGCGTTCGCCATCGAGACCGGCGAGATCAAAGGCAAGGTCGCGGATGAAAACGGAGCGAGTCTTCCCGGCGTCGAGATCACGGCCGCCGGCCCCTCGCTCCAGGGCACCCGCACGATCCTCTCCTCGAAGGACGGCGACTTTCATTTCCCGCTCCTTCCCGTCGGAAAATACATACTGACCTTCAAGCTCCCCGGCTTCAACACCATGAAGCACGAAAACGTCGTCGTCCGCCTGGGCATGACGACGAGCCTCAAGGTCGTCATGCCCCTGGCCTCCCTTCAAAAGGAGATCGTGGTCACGGCGGAGATCCCTCTCATCGACAAGACATCAACGGACACGTCGTATCATTTGGGCGCCACGGACCTGGAAAAGATTCCCGTCCAGAACCGGACGATCGTCGACGCCGTCAAGTTCGCGCCGGGCGTGACCGGCGTCCGGATGAATACCCGCCGCGGCACGGCGACCGAAGGCCAGCCGAGCTTCCGCGGCGAGGGCGAGGAGGGCAACACCTGGATCGTGGACGGCCTTTCGATCAGCGGCGTGCGCTTAAAGGACTCCGGAATGAAGCTCAATTTCGACTCGCTCGACGAGATCCAGATCATTTCCGACTCGTTCAGCCCCGAATTCGGCTCGGCCCATGGGGGGATCATCAACATGGTCACTAAGAGCGGAAGCAACGAATTCAAAGGCGAGACAAGCTTCGTCTTCATGAATAAGAATCTCCAAGCGGCGCGCCAGCCTCAACTCTCGGTTGTGAGCGAGCCGGACTATTTTTCCAACGGCAACTGGTATTTCAACCTGGGCGGACCGATCCGCAAGGACAAGCTCTGGTTCTTCCTCTCCGAGAACTATTACACAAACACCGAGCAGACCAAGGACGGCGCTGTCGATTATCTCTCCATCCCCGGCGGCGAAAAGACGACGAGCAACAACAATATCTTCACCAAGCTCACCTATTCGATCAACAGCAATCACAATGTCTCGGTTACGGCGATCTACGACAAATCGCTCAGGCAAAAGGGCGGCACGGGTTTCCCGGAGATGGTCGAAGAAAAAAAATACAACGACCTCATTTTCCGGCTGAACTACAAAGGCATCCTGAGCGCCTCGACATTCATCGAGGCCGGGCTCGGCCAGGTCAAACGCAAATCGTCCCGGCATCCCGTGAGCGGCGATCTTGGCCCGGCCCAGTATTTCATCAAGGACCTGGCCCAGAACATCCACAATGCCTACGGCGATGTCACGGACGACGAAAATCGGCAGGACGCGAGCTTCAAATTCACCACGTATCTTGAGACCGAGACGTTCGGCCACCACGAGATCAACCTCGGTTTGGAATACTACAAGGTTTCCTCCGACTTCCGCTCGGAATTCAGCGGAAGAGACGAAGACATTTTCCCGGGAGATGGCTATGACAACGGGACAAAATATGTTTTCGACACGTGGAAAGACAATAAAGGAACGCCGACGTCGCTTCGCGAATACGGTTTTTTCTCCTTTAAAAATTCATCGAGGGGGATGGGAATTTATTTTAAAGACAAAGTCTCCTGGGAACGATTCACGCTGATGGTCGGAATCCGCAGCCAGACTCAACTCTGTCTGGACGGCCGGGGGGAAAAAATCTGGTCCTGGAATTTGCGGGACTTCATCTCCCCCCGTTTCTCCCTGACCGTCGATCTCACCAAAGACGGGGCCAATATCCTCAAGCTCGCCTGGGGAAGGTTCTCGGATCCCATCACGACCATGCCCCTCGGCTTTTTCAATCCCGGCGGAAGCCTGACCTACCGCGATTATGCCTGGAAAGGGCCCGAGAATCCATCCGACGGCGAAGTGCATAATCCCTCGAACTGGGAGCCCAGCTTTGAGCTGCCGATGCAGCGTTTTGAAGTCGCAAACGGCTTAACCCCTAATTTTCAGAGCCGCTTCCTCATCGAGTTCGACCGCAGGATTGCCCCGGATTGGGCCGTTAAAGCCCGCTACGTCCATTCGGAGGCGAAAGATCTCCTGGAAGCCTTGATGGTCATCGATCTGGACTCTGAGGCAGGATATAAGTTCTTATATGATAATTTCGAGAACAAAAGAAGAAACTATGGCGGTTTTGAGGTCGAACTCATTGGGAAAATCGGGCAGAAATTTTTCCTGAACGCTTCGTATTCCCACGCCTTGGCCGAGGGAACGAATCCCGGACAGACCGAAACCGGCTCCTGGTCCCAGGAAGAAGGCAGCACCAACTATGTCGGGCTTTTTGGAAAACATATGTATGTTCCAAATCCAAACTTGCCCGGGTTTGAAGAATCCAGAGCCAAGCTTGAGATGATCAAAGCCAAAGTCGATTATCTATTCGGAGGATTAGGCGGAAGGGGCATCGGGGACGAAGGCTGGTACGGAAAATTGCCCTACTCGATCGACCACGATTTCAAGCTGAACGCGACGTTTAGCGGACCCTCCAACGTTCTATTTTCAGCGGCCTTTGAATACATCTCCGGATACTATTGGGAGAAGCTGGGCTATGTTCCAGGCTTCGGCGGCTATTATTCCTTCCCCGAAGGCCGCGGCTCCCGAAAGACTCCCGCCCATAATTATCTGGATCTTTCGCTCGAGAAATCGTTCGCGGTCCCGACCTTTGGAGCTTTCAAAAATGCCTCATTGTCGGTCCGGCTGGACATGTTCAATCTGCTGAACAGCCAGCGTCCGATCTCCTATGTCAAAGAGGATGTTGGGATCTTCGGGACGGTCTGGGGCCGCCAGCAACCGCGGCAGGCAAGAATTTCAGCGAAACTGAAATTCTAATACAAAGGCAATAAATAATGTGACAATCTATGGGCGGCCTAAGCGCTGCCCGAACGGGGATGTCATTTTAATTAATGCGTTGATCTTAGCTAGCTCTCATCCATCTTGTTTATTCGACCGTCACGCTCTTCGCCAGATTCCGCGGCTGGTCAATGTCCGCTCCGCGCTTTGCCGCGATGTAATAGGCAAAAAGCTGGAGCGGGACGATCGTGAGGA
>JALHTW010000358.1 GCA_022866045.1 Candidatus Aminicenantota bacterium
CGATCGATCGGGCTCGAGGTCGTTGTCTTAGAAGCCGAACCGGACTACCCGGACGCTTATTTTGTCGAAGACGCGGCTGTCGTGACGCCGAACGTAGCCGTGATCACGAATCCCGGCGCGCCCTCCAGACGAGGGGAAGAAAAGAGCATCGAGCCCATCCTCGCCCGCTTCAGGAAAACGGTTCGGATCGTGGCGCCGGGGACCGTCGAAGGCGGAGATGTCCTCATGGCCGAAAATCATTTTTTTGTTGGAATATCAGAACGGACGAAAGCCGAAGGCGCCCGCCTGTTGGGCCGGATTTTGGAGGAGAACCGCCACACATGGACGCCGGTTATAGTCGGGGCTGGGCTGCATCTCAAATCGAGCGTGAATGAACTCGGGCGGAATACGCTTCTTATCACGAAGGCGTTGGCCGGACATGAAGCATTCAAAAATTTCAAGAAGATCGTCCTCGATCCCGGCGAGGAATACGCGGCGAATACTCTCCGGGTCAATGACAACCTTATAATGCCGGCCGGCTTCCTAAGCGTGCGCAAAAAGCTCTCGGCGCTCGGACTTCCCATCGTCGAGTTGGACGTCAGCGAGGTCCGTAAAATGGACGGCGGCCTAACCTGCATGTCGTTGCGATTTTGACGACCGGGGCACCGTCGTGGGAATACCGAGATGATGGTATTTCCTCATATCCCCAGTTCTTTCAGCTTGGCCGGCGATACAATTCCGTCCTTCGTCCAACCCTGGTGCTCGTAGTAGGCGTCCAGGATCTCGTTGTAATATTTCGGGTCGATAGCCCTGCCCTTGTGCCCGCCGCCCGTCATCGGCACGGTCAGCTTCGGCGGCACGTAGGCGTCGTAAGCGCGCCCGCGGCCTTGTCCGTTATTGACGTGGCGCTCCAGGTTATAGATTCTCTTGCCGCACGAATTCATCGCCTCAGCCGTATATTCGAATCCCGTCAGCGCGTGATAAAGCGAAAGGAAGAGGCCCGAGGTGATGTCTTCCGTGAAGAAGTCGCACAGCCCCATCGAATCGACGAGGGCTTTGCCGAACTGTCCAGCGCTGACATAAGCGGCCAGGTTTCCCGCGCCTTCGAGCCCGCCTTCTTCGGCCTGGATGGTCCAGGCGTAAGTGTGGTCGCCCCGGCCGCGGTTAGATGTCCCGTAAGCCGTGAACATGCCGGGGAACGCTTTCGGCTCGATACCGGCATAACCCAGGCCGCCGAACGCCGTCGTCACACAGCGGGCGATGTCGCGGATGTCTAGAGCGCCATTTCCCGCTCCGACTTCGGCGATGACGCGGTCGGAATAATGGCCGAGCACGTTCCCTAAATCGTCAGATTGATAGGCGATGGCCTTCAAGGTCCGGATCATGTCCGGGGCGCTGCCAAACTTGGGAGCTCCCGCGAATTTCTTCAAAAATCCCTTTTCCTGGAGGTCCATAGCGCCGGCCATAACGCTGCCCAGCGTCATCGTGTCGACGCCGAGCTCGTTCGACAGATGGTTCAAATGAAAGATGGCGTCGCGGTCGAGGATGCAGCAGTTGATCCACAGGGCGATGGTCTCGAACTCGGGCCGGACGCCGTCTCCGGCATAATCCCCGCGCCCGACTTTCGCCGCCCGGGTGCACATGATGTGTCGGCAGCGGTTGCAGACCTTGGGCTTTCCGGAGATCTCGAGAAACGCGTCTGTTCCGACCTTGGCGTAGCCCGCGGGATCGAACCAGCCTTCGTCGAAATTATGCCAGGGCAAATATCCGCCCTGCTTGCCCAGATATTTCCCGTTGAAGGCGCGATCCAACCACCACGTCGTTCCGGTCGTCGGCCGGAACGAGGCTGTCCATTTGGGGTCGGCGACGTGGGCTTTGACCTGGGCATCGATCTCTTTAGCGAGCTTCGTGAATTCATCGGCATCGAAATAGGTCGCTATGCCGCGGCCGTAGGCCGTGACCGCGACGAGGTTCTTCGAACCGAAGATCGCTCCTCCGCCGCCGCGTCCGAAATTTCGGTGATGGTCGCCGGTCAGGCAGGCGAAAGCGACCTTGTTCCATCCGGCAGGGCCCAGGCACATCGTCGATGACCCGGGATATTTTTGGGTCAGGAAATCCGTTATGGCCGAGGCTGTCTTAACGACCTTTGTCTGGCCGGCCGTCTCGAAGAGATCGTCCTCGGCGTCGATGATCTCGACGTTGCCTTCCGTGACCAGGATCCGGACCGGCTTGTCGGCCCGGCCGTCGATGATGATGTGGTCAAGGCCGGCCCTCTTCAGCATGTTGGGGAAGAGCCCTCCGGCGCTGGCGTGGGTGATCATACCGAAGACGGCCTGATGATCCGGCGCCCAGGATGCCTCTTCCGGAGAGCGGGTCATCGGGCTGATGAAAGAACAGGATCCGCGCCCTGCGGTCGGAACGGCCGTATCGTTCAGCGCGCCTGTCCCCAGGACAATCCTGTTTTCCGGCGCAAGCGGGTTTTTGAGAGGTCCGCTTTTTTTAAGATGCTCGTAGATGAGGCGGGCTTGGACGCCGCGGCCGCCGATGTAATTGCCATAAACCGCGGAATCGGCGTCTTCAATTTTGACCTTGCGGTTCGCGAGGTCGATCTGGGCCCATTTGCCGCGATATCCGAAGAAGCTTGTCCCTGGATTCGGCATGATGACTCCTTGTGAAACGGTGTCAAGGGAATTATAAAAAGAAAGAAGATGCGGGGCAAGGTGCATGTCGACGAATGATCTTCGGCCAAAAAGCGCGAGGCCGATAAGAACCGCAGAGAGGAAGAAAAATCCGAATCCCTTATGGACGGCTGCCGTGTCCATTCAGAAAAGTTATGTTGCCCAAGCCTGGTCCCTTCAAGGAGAATTCAGGGCTTGCCGGTTTGACAACGTTTTTCTCCTCTGTTATAAGCTTGGAACGCATGCCCAGGAGGCGAATGTGAGCCCTGATCAGCCGTCGGATCAAAATCTTCCCCGAGTCCTTGGGCTGATCAGCGTCGTCGGCATCGTCGTCGGGACCATGATTGGCTCGGGCATCTTCATCGTTCCGGCGTCCATTGCCGCCGATCTCAAGTCGCCGCTGCTCATGCTCATGGTGTGGGTCGTCGGCGGCGTATTGAGCTTTTTCGGGGCGCTTTCTCTATCCGAGCTGGGCGCCGCCTATCCTCATGCCGGCGGCATGTATGTCTATCTCCGGGAGGCCTACGGGCCGCTCGCGGCTTTTCTCTTTGGCTGGACGATGTTCCTGATTATTGATTCCGGGAGCATGGCGACCCTAGCCGTCGCCTTCTCTTCTAAGTACCTTCCTCAATTCGTCGATCTTTCCGTTGTCCAAACGAAGCTCGTCGCCGTCCTCCTCATTTTCGTCTTGGCCGTTGTCAATTTTCTGGGCGTGAAATGGGGAGCCTTCGTCCAGAATCTTTTCACCGTCGTCAAGTTGGCCGCGCTTGCGATGATCATCGGCGTCGTGTTCATTTTCGCCAAAGGGAGCGTGTCCCACTTCTTCACGCCGGCACCGGGACCGGCCCCGACGGGCATGGCAGGGGCCTTCGGCGTGGCCCTTGTCGCAGCCCTCTGGGCGTGCAAGGGCTGGGAGGTCTCGACCTTCAGTGCCGGCGAGACCAAGAACCCGGAAAAGAATCTTCTGCTGGGCATTTTCATCGGCATGCTTCTCGTGATCTTTTTGTACCTCGGGGCCAACATGGCTTATCTCTATGCTTTTCCTGTCGAGGTCGTCGCAAAATCCAGCCGGATCGCGAGCGACGCCATGGACTTTGCCATCGGACCGTTGGGGGCGACCTTCATTGCCATCGCCATCCTTTTTTCGATCACGGGCGCCTGCAACGGCCATCTTCTCACCGGCCCCCGCGTCTATTTCGCCATGGCCAGGGACGGCGTCTTTTTCAGAAAAGTCGCCCAGCTCCATCCGCGCTTTCTCACCCCCCATTTTTCCATCCTGGCCATCAGCCTATGGAGCGCCCTGCTTTGTTTCATGGGAAAATTCGAGCAGTTGTTCACTTTTGTCGTATTCGGACTCTGGATATTTTTCGGACTGACGGTCGGCGCCGTCTTCATTCTCAGGAGAAAAAAACCCGGGCTCAGGAGGCCCTATAGGACCTGGGGATACCCGGTCACTCCCCTCCTCTTTCTGGCCGCCGCGCTTTTCGTCCTGGTGAACACACTCATCAATAAATTCTGGAATTCCTTTGCCGGGTTGGCCATCATCATGTTAGGGATTCCCGCGTACCTTTACTGGCGGAGAAGGTCACGTTTGAAGATCGGCCAGGCCTGACCCCGTCGCTTTTAAAGGCCGAATTTCAATCCCGCACGAAAACTGAAACCGTTCAAATTCATGGAAAAGGGCACTGTCTGAAGCTCCCCGGGCCGGACCCATCCCGGCAAGAATTGGAGCAGCCGGCGCATTCTGGTATAAATATCCTTGTTGTTCCAGTCCGTGATGGGTTTGTCGATCAGCCATGGCCGGCCAAAATCCAAGGGATTCGAACGAGGCTGCGGCCGCTTCAATCCTTTGAATTCGACAAAACGATAGCCGCCCTCGGCGACGAGACGCAGCCATTCTTCGATCCGAAACTCGAACCCGAGCCCGGCCTGCCCGCCCCAGGCTAAACCTAAACGGGATATTCACTCATTCGTTAGAATGTAAGACGGGAGAGACCGGGAGAAGCGGACGGACGATCATGGCCTTACCGATAACGATATCTTCAGGACTCCCCGTTCCTCCAGGGGAAAAAATCGGCTTGCCGGGTCCCAGCGCCTCTCCCAATTTTTATTGTAGACGAGGAAGATCTCGTTTCCGGGAGATATCTGCCAGCGGAGGCGGGTGCTCCAGCCCAGAAGCCTTGAGATGTCGTCGTACTGGATGTAGTTCATGAGGCCGAAATCGGGCGAAAGGAAGAGGTCGGCCTTGACCTGGTAGACGTTCTCGCTGAACCGACCCTCGGGGAGCCTGCCCCGGACGAGGTTGGCGTCCAGGGCCAGGCTCGCGTAGCCTTTGTATTTCAGCGTCAGTCCTATCCTGATGTCGTCATAGCGGCCTGAATAGAACTCCCCGAAAGTGGAGCTCATGTTGAACGCCGCCGAGCGGTGAGTCGCCGTGTTGAACTCCAAACGAACGTTCGTGAAATTGTAGGCTTTAACGGGCAGAATGACGCCTTTGGCGACCTCGAAGGCAAGGGGCAGGACATCGCGGTTGGCAACGACTTCGAATTGGAAGAGCTCACCGCTCTCCGTCCTCAAGCTGAGGGGCGAAGCGGTGAGCCGGCTCGTTTCGAGCTTCCCCGTGAGATCCCAATAGTAGTCGGCACTCATCTGGAAGAAAAACTGACGGACGAGCGGGTCGAGGAAGCCTGCATTCGGTCTCGGTTGGTATGCGACCCTGGCATAGGCGGTCTGGATGCTTTTTCGCATCATGTAGCCCAGCCCGGGGTCCAGGGACTCTCCGTAGTAAGCGTATGTCGTCTGGACGTTCCAGAGGTCGTTGGGCAAATCGGCCCTGAAGCCGAAACCGTGGTGACGGCCCTCTTTCTTCTCGTTCCAGTTGTAGGCCGTCCAGGCGGCGAGCATGATATTTTTGTTTCCGAGGAACTTGGATGAGGAATAGTTGAAGTCCACGCCGGCCAGAGAATTCTTCTCTCCTGTCGGGCTTCCGTTGGTGAAGATCCAGCCTACCTTGCTTTGAGCGAAGATGTTCTGCACCATCCGGCTGGCGAGAAGATTGCGGCCCGGAAGTCCCTCGAATTTGCCGGTCTGGACGTCGAGCACGGCCAGGTTCGTATCGCCGATCTTGCCGTAGAGCTTGGTGCCGAAGACGACCGGGATCTGTTCGCCTTGGTAGAGCCCGATTTTCCGGCTGATGAAGGGGACGAAGCTCACGCTCGAACTGAAACTGAAGACCTCGGAGCCCTCCAGGAAAAACATCCTTTTTTCGGGGAAATTTATCGGAAACCGGGTCAGGTTGATGCGGCGCTCATCGACCTCGGTCTCGGCGAAGTCCATGTTGTAGCTGACGGCGCCAACCAGATTGGGCGTGAAGCTCTTGTAGATATCGAAACCGCCGTCCAGCTTCTCCTCAGAGCCCCCAGGCTCGAGGCTGCTTTTCTGGGTGTTGGCAAGGCTATACGGCCGGAAGGTGATCCCCTTGCCCTGCTTGACGCCCTCGATCCCCTCCAAGCCGGCCGCTTCCATGGGGTTGTTGAAGTTGCTGTCCCGGTTCGTCCCGGACAGCCGGATCGTCTCCTGCTTCCGGGCGATGATGCGCTCGACGTTGATTCCCCAGGCGGTAAGGCCGGGCCTGAAGGAGATGGTCTTGAACGGGACCCTAAGCTCCACACTCCAGCCGTCTTCGAGGATCCGGCTCTTGGCTTCCCAGATCCCGTCCCAGTTGAGGCTGGAGCTCCCCGCGTAAGCGAGTCCCTCGCTGCGGCCGCCGAGGGGATTGACGGAGAAGATGTAGGCTGTCCGTTTGTCCTGGAAGGGATCGAGCAGGACGCGGATGATATCGTCGCTCGGGCCCTGCGGCGCGTGCCCGTAGCCCGGGCCATGCTGAGTCGTGGCGCCGCTATCATGGGCCATGGTGTTGGCCGAGATCCGGCGCGGCTCGCTGTCGGAGCAGAGGACGCCGATGTAGAGGTTCGAATCATCGTACAGGACCCTCAGTTCGGTCTTCTCCGTCGGCTCCTGGTTGGGCTGGGGCTCGACCATGCGGAAGCCGGTGAAGACGGCGGCCGACTGCCAGACGGGGTCGGAAAGGCTGCCGTCGATCTTAGGCCCCTCTTTGACGCGGACGGCCTTGAGCTCGGCCGCGAGGATGGGGGAGGAACAAACAAATGATGACATCAGGAAAAATATTAGAAATCTTCTCATGTTCTTCTTTCTTGGCATTTTTCAGAAGAGATTCGGCAATGGTGAAAAAGGTGTTCATTCTAATATCTTGGTCGAACTTTTTCAAGTCTGGATTTCGAAGCGTCAGCATCTCTTTTTCCGTGATGGCTTAAAATTGTGATTCCGTGGGTCCATGCAGAAGAAACAAGAATCAGCGGCCGGATAAAAGCCCAAAGATTCGTCATAGAGCCTTCAGAAGATTGACATGCATGACGGGCTGGGCTATACTCCCCGACGATTTTCCAGGAAAGGAAAAACAGGGTCGCGGCGAGGCCGGAATCTCCCGCGGCGGATGGCGCTGATGGAGAGTCCAGGCATCGAGAAGAAAACGCAAAAATCGGATTTATTTGCCGTCCTCGGCCTGACCCTCGTTTGCGCGATCACCAGGTTCCTTACCATCCCGGCGTCCCTCTGGGAATGGGACGATGTCCTCTTCGCCCGGGCCCTTCATAGATTCGACGTTGCTCTCCATCAACCTCAGCCGCCCGGCTTTCCTCTGTTCGTGTTTATCTCTCGGCTGGTGCACAGCATATGGGTCGAGGACTGGCTGGCCCTCGGCATCACGAGCGCATTATTTGCCTCGGTTCTCGGAGTGGCCCTGTACTACATATACCGCGAGATTTTCCGGGACCGCGCGGCCGCGGCCGCCGGCGCATGGCTGACCATGTTCGTGCCGGCCGTCCTTCTTTATAGCGGCGCGCCCCGAAGCGATGTCCCGGGCCTCGCCGCCGGCCTGCTCGGTTTAGCCTTAGCCCTGCGCGGCCGAGCATCGAAGGGCGCGTTCATCGCCGCCGGCGCCGTGCTTGGCCTGGGGATGGGCATTCGCGTTTCGGTGGCCGCGGCCGTCACCCCTGCCCTGGCCGTGGGCATGTTCATCTGGCTCAAGCGCGGACGATGGAAAACGGTTCTGGCAGCAGGCTCCTCGGCGGCTGCCGGATTCCTTTTATGCTATATCCCGGTGATTCTGCTCACAGGAGTCCAAGGCTATCTATCGGCCCTGCGGAATCATGCGAATTATATCGCGTCCACCGATACGATCTTTGCCCAGATGACGAGCCCCCAACTTAGGTATCGACTAGAGCGATTCTTTGTCGATATTTGGGGGAATGGGGATATCGCCATCGCGATTTATATCCTGGCCGGGGTTGGAGTGTTGTGTCTGGTGATGGACCGAAAGGGGAAAGCCCTGGGCTGGCTGACGCTTTCTTTCCTGCCCTGCCTCGTTTTTGCGGTCGGCTACAACACGCCTTTAGGCGGGCCGCTTTACGCCTTGCCCTTCATGCCGCTGTTCACCGGATTGGCGGGCTATGCCCTCATCAGCGGCCCTCGCCG
>JALHTW010000359.1 GCA_022866045.1 Candidatus Aminicenantota bacterium
AACCTGGATACGAAGCGGAGCGAAGAGATCGGGGAGGTTTTGAAAACGCTGAATGAAAAGGAAGGCCTGACCGTTCTCTTGGTCACGCACAATCCTATGCTGGCGAAGTTCGCCGGCCGGACGATCACGCTCCGCGACGGCAAGATCGCGGGATCTTGATTCCCCCGCATTTTGACATCGATCCGGATTTTCTCGCAGCCTCTTTGATCGTTCTTTTTCCGACCAGATTGTTGACCAAATAAAAAAATCCCCCCTCCCCTCTTTTTTAAGAGGATCGGGGGGAATAAATCGGCCTCTCGCCTGGCTCAGAAACGCGTCAAAAGTTGATATAGAACGTCAAGGCGAACTTACGAGGCGATACATAGGACGTGGGATTTTTGAACGTCGGCTGGTCGGACCGCACATCGATCGACATCACGGTTTGCGTGTCGAAGATATTCATCATCCGGGCTTCGACAATGCCCTGGAATCTCCCGCCCAGCGGAATAGTGTAGGACAGCTGGAGGTCCAGGTTGGGCCATGTATCCAGCCTATGGCTTCCCGCTTTCTCGGCATACATATAATAGTTGCCGTAATAATCCTTGAGTCTCGCTTCCCATGGCCGGCCGCTCTGAACCCGGAGATAGCCGCCCAACGTCAGGTTTTTATAGAACTCCCATGTCCCGAACAGCTTGAAGATGTGCGTCCGGTCGCCTTGCATATAACCCGTGCGCAGGGGATCCTCGATGTACAATCCGGGCGCGTCCTCGATATACGAAGAGGCGTAAAAAAGCGAAGTTCCGGGAGCATAATCCAGGTCCCAGTTGCCGTACAGTTTGCTCCAAGTGTACATGGCTGTCAGGGACCAATGGTCCGCCAATTGCTTCTTCACCTCAATGCTGAACGCCTTATATTCCCTTTTGGCCGTGACGCCCGTGGCGACAATGTTACCGTTGATGTCCTTGAGGTCGCCGCTCAGGTTGCCGTAGACAAAGCTCGAGGGCGAGGTGAGCCTGTTGACCGTCGGATAATCCTCGATGACATTCTTGACGTTTCGATGCTGCCCCCAGACCTCGACGCTCCAATACTTCAGGAACGGCCGGCTGTAGCCAAGGACAAATTCATCGGAGTAAGTGGGCTTGAGACCGGGCAGGATGACCTTTCCCGTTTCCGAAACCTGCGGTACATCATAGACTTTGCTCCCATCTGCAAGAAGGAAATAGGCGTCCTGCCTGTAGACTCTTAGGGGAGCCGCCGCGCGGGCCAGGCTGCGGTTATCCATGTTATTATACCGCCCCCAGTTGGCGAAGAGCTTGTCGCCGGCTTTTTTATCGACCATATAGGTGAACCCAAGCCGCGGCTGGATTTCCTTGTCGAAACCGAATTTCAAGAATGTGTTCTTCCCGGCAGATGTCTTCGCGCTGAATTCATCGCGGTTGGCCAGCACGCCGAGAGTGAGGGTCAGCCGCTCTCCGATGCTGACCGTATCCTGAAGGAAAATCGAGTACGTCCGGCCCCTCGAATCCTGGGGAGCCTGTTTCGGGTAATACCGGGCGCGGAAGCCCGGCCGTTTCAGGGAATCATAAGTCGAAGAGCCGGTCGGATAATAGAGGATGCTTCCCCATCCGTTGGCCTCCCGTTCCAAATACTCGCCGCCGTCATCGAAACCGAAACCGGCTTTGATCAAATGGGAATGGCCGCTGAAATCCAGGTACTGGTGAAGGACGAGCTTGAACTCATCGCGGAAGAAATTCTGGGTGTTGTATTCCGACGCGGCGCCGACATACTGACCGGACAACTTCGCTCCGCCAACCTGGCTGAATTCGGCGGCCGTCTGGAAATATCCCATCCGCTCGGGATGGGCCGGATCGAAGGTCGGCTGATAGCCAAGGGCTTTATTGGGGACGCTTTTATAATCCTCATTCACGTGGTCGTATTTGACTTCGAGGTACGTGGACTGAGAAATCGTCCAGGCCCAGGACAAATAAATGATCCGGCTCAGTCCGTTGCCGGTGATGGACACGTCCGGATGGTCGTTGACTCCCACGCCAGCTTTCTCGTCTTTGAAATCGTTATTCCGGATGCTGGCCGTGATCAGGTGATTGGGATGCGGGTTGGCGCTCAGCTTGAAGAAAAACTCGTTCTCGATCGAATTAGCATCAGGAACAGGCCCCAGGTTGTTGATTCTGCCCGTTGTCGTGGACCGCGGAATGTTGGCCGATGTGTAGAACCAGATCTTGTCCTTGATGATGGGGCCGCCGAGCGAAAAAGCCGGATTATATCGGTTATATTTGGTGACGATCGTCGAGTCCTTGCTCTTCCAGGTGAAACCCGACGGTTCGGCTACAAGCCGGAACGATCCGGAAAACATATTTGTCCCGGATTTAGTGATGGCGTTCGTCACCATGCCCGCGGCGCGTCCGAATTCGGCGCTGATGGCGCCCCTCTTGATATTGACCTCGGCGATATCGAGCTCGGAGAAATTGGCGCCAAGCGTCCCAAAGAACGGGTTGGTAATATTTGAGCCGTCATACAGGAAGACATTGTCCTGCTTGTTGCCGCCGGCGTTCGGGGCGAAGTCGCGGTTGTCAGCGACCCCGGACGCAAGCTGCCAGAGGGAGGAATAAGAACGGCCCAGCGGGAGCTTTTCGACGAGCTGCTTCTGCCAGTTCGACGAGATCTCCGTGGATTTGAGGTCGATCACCGGCGATCTGGCGGTGACGGTAACTTCCTCGGCGATCTTTCCCACGGCAACCATGACCACCGTGACTTGGGCCGATCTGCCCAGTCCGACGATGACGTCTTCTTTTTCATTGACCGGCGTCAACTCCGGATGCGTAGCGGTCAGGATATAAGTGCCCGGCGGAATGCTCGGGAACCGGAATTGGCCGTCCCTTCCCGTCGTAAACGTTCGTCCGGCAGGCAACAGGTCGCTCGTAATCTTGACGACGGCGTCGGCGACCGGAGCGCCTTCAAAGGTTTTGATGAAGCCCGTGATCGAGCCCCGCTCCTGGGCGAATAGCCCGGCCATGCCCGACAAAACAAGAAGAAAAACAAAAACTGTCAAAGATCTTTTCATATAATTCCTCCGATTAAATTTAGTGATTACTGCTAACTTAAACGCGACGAATAAAAATGTCAAGTGATCGAGGGCTTTTCGACGAAAAGTGTGGTGACGTTATCCTGTTTTCTACGATGATCATTCCAATTCGAATGAAATATTTTCATTCTGCCATATGTAAATTTTAGACATCAATCAGGCTCTATATGAGAGAAATATTCCTTAAAAACTCCTCAAAGAAAAAAAGATCGCGGAATTCGCACAAATCCCCATATTTCCGCCAGTTAGAGACCAAATATGGCCAGGATCCACCACACTATTCGTCATAGAGCCTCGTGCGGTGTTAAATAACGAGGCGGATCCAGACCATGACCGGATTTCCCGTATAAGGGAGGCCGGCGACAAGGGGCCCTCCCTCGGCCGATTCGCGCGAAATCCAGGTCGAAGTGACGGTGTCGAGCGTCTCGACCAAGTAGCGGCCGCACGGGACGTCGATGACCATCTGGCTGGGAAAGATTTCGCCGGGAGCTCTTCGCGGATCACACCAAAGACAGCATTGATCCGAACCGGCCAGGAAACCGAATCGCCCGACCCAGGGAGGAAGGCTCCCGACCTGCGAAGCCCGGCCGTGTCTAAATGCGCCCAGATCATTCCCTGGATCGTGCGCCGGCAGCCGGCCCGCTTTCGCCAGTGCCGCCCGGATCAGAGAGCGGGTTTTATCGGCCGACAGCGCCGGCGGCCGTTTTGCCTCATTTTTCTTTTTCAATCTTTCGCCTTCCCATATCGCAGCCCATTTGCCGGGCTATGGACCACACGATTCCTGTGTATTTGACAAGAGGGTCTTCTCCGCATTTCGAGTCATATCCCCTGCTGGCCTTCCTTATCCTCACTCCGCTCTCATCGTAAAAATGCACCTAGCCCGGCCTTAACCAGCTCGCCCGCGTCCGGCAGGTTCGAAAGCTTTACCCGTTGCTCATCCGGGACGGCGCCGTTATAGACCTCGATGACCGCCGCCAG
>JALHTW010000360.1 GCA_022866045.1 Candidatus Aminicenantota bacterium
TATGAGCCGCTCTTCGCCGTCTACCGAAAAAGCACGATCGAGCCCGCTCTGAACATCTTAAAAAGAGGAGGCCGGAGCATCATCGAGCTCCTCGATTACGTGAAGGTCAATCTGGCGAAAATTCCGGAGGGAAGCTGGTACCGGAACATCAACACGGCATCCGACTACAGAAATCTGAGCGCCAAATAATCCGGAAATGCCCCCCCCTAGATCATGGGGAAAAGGTCCTGCCTAACGAGGCCAAAAAACGTGATGACTTCATTGGAGCTATGGGGTTCCCCGCCATGGGACCTGCGTCTTGAGACAAGCATGGGGATCATGTTCTTGCAGCCTGCGGCAAATTTTGCGATATGTTATTCGAAATTCTCTAAAGTATGGTATAAGAATGGACATGACACCACTTCAACTCATAAAAAATGAATACCCCAATCTCCCCCCCCAGCTCAGCGGGCTCAATGATCTGTCGAATAACCTCTGGTGGAGCTGGCATCCGGCAGCCCGTATGCTTTTCAAGAAGCTGAACCGCCAGGCCTGGAAAGAGAGCAGCCATAATCCGGTGTTGATGCTCAGGCAGGTCCCCCGAGAAGTTTTTGATTCTGCAGTCCAAGACCCCCAATATATGCGCCATTATAATTCTGTTCTTGCTCAGTTTCAAAAAGATTTGGATCCGAAAGAGGGCTGGCTTTCAGAAAACATGATGAATCCGAACCACTTCCCCATCGCCTACTTTTCTGCCGAATACGGCTTGCACCATTCTTTGCCTTTTTATGCAGGCGGATTAGGTTTTTTGGCCGGCGATTTTCTCAAAGAGTGCAGCGATTTGAAAGTCCCTTTGGTCGCCGTCGGCTTTATGTATCCAGGGGGCTATGTCCATCAACACATCCGCGAGGATGGCTGGCAGGAGGATTTCGGTCGACTTCTGGACCGCGAGGCGGCTTCGATTTCGAAGGTCTTGGACAATGACGGGAAGCCAATTGTGGTCAAAGTCCCTCTGATTGAACCTCCCATCTATGTCACTGTGTGGAAGATTGAGGTCGGTCGCATCCCTCTTTATCTCATGGATACCGACATCGAGAACAATGATTTATCAAACCGGAAGATATCGGAATATCTTTATATCGGTGATGTCGAGCAGAGATTACGGCAGGAAATAGTTTTAGGCATCGGCGGATCCCAGGTTCTTGAAGCTCTCGGCATTACCCACTCCGTTCTCCACTTGAATGAAGGACATGCCGCATTTGCCCTGGTGGAAAGGATCAGGGACCGATTGCAGGGAGGGATGAACCATGAGAAGGCTTTTGAGGAGGTCCTCAACACTTCGGTCTTCACCACCCACACCTCGGTCCCGGCCGGCCATGATGTTTTTCCCTTCGAGCTCATGGAAAAGTATTTTCACGCCTACTGGCCGGCCCTCGGTCTCGACCGCGAATCTTTTTTCCGGTTGGGAATCCACCCGGATTGGCCTTCTTCGGGTTTTAACATGACGGCCTTTGCCCTCCGATTGTCCGGCTACCGGAATGCGGTGAGCAAGAAGCATTCTAAAGTCTCCCGCCAGATATGGCAGCCTCTCTGGCCCGCTCTGCCGGAAAAGTTGGTCCCCCTTGATTTTGTCACCAACGGAGTGCATGTTCCCACGTGGATCGACCCAAAAATGCTGCTGCTTTTTGATAAGTATTTAGGTCCTCAATGGCTGGAAGATCATGACAACCCCGCTCTGTGGGAGCTCGTCGATGATATCCCCGACGAGGAGCTTTGGAAAACCCATTACTGGCTAAAAATCAAGCTGATTGATGCGATCCGCGAGCGCGCTCGAAAACGCTGGGCCGAAGACAGGATCAACTCTTCGCTTGTCCTGTCTGGAGGAACTTTGCTGGATCACTCTGTGCTGACGCTCGGCTTTGCCCGCCGGTTTGCCACGTATAAGAGGGCGGATCTCATTTTCCATAACCTGGAGAGACTAAAAAAACTCTTGAATGACCCGTGGCGTCCTATTCAGCTCATATTTGCGGGCAAGGCCCATCCTGCGGATGACCCAGCCAAGCGGCTTCTCCAAAAGGTGTTCCATGCCGCGCGCAACCCGGACATGGGCGGACATATTGCCTTTGTCGAGGACTACGGCGAATTGATGGCGCAGTATATGACCCACGGTGTGGATGTCTGGCTGAATAATCCTCTGCCGCCGAATGAAGCCTGCGGGACCAGCGGAATGAAGGCGGCTTTCAACGGCATCCCTCACCTCAGCATCTGGGATGGCTGGTGGATCGAAGGGTACAATGGCAAAAACGGCTGGGCTTTTGGCAAAAAAGAAATCCCTGGAGACAGAGACGAGGCAGACGCCGAGGCAATCTATGACCTCTTAGAGAATGAGATCATCCCTCTGTACTATGCTTTCTCGGGCGAAGGAATTCCTCACGCCTGGGTCAAAGTTATGAAGGAAGCCATCAAAAGCGCGGGCCAGAAATTTTCTGCTCTTCGTATGGTCAAAGAATATATCAGTAAGTTCTATGCCAACGCCCTGAAAAAACCATAGCCGCGGAGCTCCCCTCGTCGCAAGATGTCAGCATCCGCAATCTGGGTCTAAACTGAAGATCAGAAGAACCGCCAGAAAAAAAATTCTGAATTTATTTTTCAATGGGCAAGAGATTATCCTTCAATCGCTCAAGCTGGTATTGAGATTCATCCGAAACCTGAAGGATTTTTTGAAAACCTGCAGACATTTCTTTAATCGTCCGGGCGACCGCCCCATCCTTGTTTTTTGTTGGCTGAAGAATTTGAATACAGGCCGCCGTCCATTGCCAGGACATCAATTCTTCAAATCGCTCTTTGTTATAATATGAGACACCATTATAATAATTCATTTTGATGAAAACTTTGACCTCATCTCGGTCGAGGAGTTCCCTGAGTGCATGTCCGAGATGTTGTCTGGATGTCCCTGAAAAGATATTTCCAGCCACCAGTATCTTAAGGAGATTGAGACCGTCTCTCCTTTCTTCCTCCGTGAAATCCGCTTGTTTAAAGATCCCCTCAAATGCCTTGGATAATCGCAATTCATCGAAAATCTGAAGATTCTGAGTGGGATGGAGTCGCGAAGCAAACATCCAGCTTAAAAGAAGAAGAGCGTTTGGTCGAGACTTGCCCGAAAAATCGATCAGAAAATCCCCTCTCTCAATCCCATCGTTCAAGGGACGATAGATTTTTTGGATGGCGTGAAGGCCTTGTTTGAAATCCTCGCTCATCGTTTTCGTATCCGCAGGAAGCGGGGTGAACATTCTTGCTTGTTCAACGAAATCATGAAATATCCGAACGAGGCGATTCCGTTGTTGTCCGGAAGACTTGAGTTTTTTTCGACCTGAAAGACAGACATGAATGAATATCACCGCCACATCCCGATTCAACAAGGCCTGCATTTTCTGATGGAAAGGTGTAAGTCGAAAATCATTTAATGAGGCTTGAATATCCGGCACACTCCGACCCTGGTAATGGTTTGCGAGTCGTTCATAGTCTCCCGCCGCATCAACAACTTCTCGAAAGTCCAAAAAGACGTGATACTGGAATGCTTTAAGTTCAACGTACAGTCCTCGCTCGGCCAGCTCTTTACCAGAGCGGATGAACTCGCCCTGAGTTTTGTAGTCTTTGAAAATGTAATAGACTTTTTCTTGAGAAGAGAACCCAAGGGCCTCCCCCAGTGTTCTGGATATTATTTTGGGATGATCCGTGGAGGCCATGTTTCTCCCCACAGAGGTTTTTATCCAGCCGGCGGTTTCCTTATACCTGTTGTGATAGCAGATCAACACTCGTTCGTTTCCCGATTTGTTGGAATAGGTGATCACATCTTCGTTGAGTCGGCCGTGGGTATCGACAAAATCGTACAGCTCGAAGTTGGTCACTTGGCTGAAGAGATGCCTCTTGCCAAGGAGCGGAAATATCTCCTGCTCGTGTCTTCGGACCAAGTGACGATCCGGATCCTCGTTGGAATAGGCCCGTCTATACTCCATGCCGTACTTTTCGGCGTATCCCTCAATCTGACCGTGGGCAAACATCGGAAGTCCGGGCAGGGTAACCATTAACAACGCCGCGCCGAAGTATTTGTCGTCCATTCCGAATTGGGCAATGACCGTTTGCTCGTCGGGATTGCTCATGAAGTTGACGTACCGCTTGAGAATTTCAGGGTTATAGTGCATCGTGTTTCTGATGAGTTCACGGTACTTGGCGTTCTCTTCCTTCATGATCATGTGCATGAAGGCGCTGTTATACACCCGATGCATGCCGAGCGTCCGGACAAAGTACCCTTCCAACAACCAGAACGCTTCAGCCAGAAGAAGCGTGTTCGGCATTTCCTGATTGATAAGGTCAACAACTTCTCTCCAGAATTCATTTGGAAACAGATGATCGAACTCTCCAGCCGGGAGGGCATGATCGACACGCGAGGGAATGTCACCGCCGCTGCCCGGTTGCGGATACCAGAGCCTTTGGAAGTGCCGCTTCGTGAGCGTCATCGCCGCATCGAAACGGATGATGGAAAACTTTCGGGCAACATGAAAGATTGTTTGGATGACGGCCTCTCGAACTTCTGCCTTGAGAAAATCCAGCTGGGCCGTATCGTTCCACGGCATGCGGGTGCCGTCGTTGCCGTGGTAGATGTAGCGAACATTTCCCGTGCGCTTATCGATCCGTTGGAAAACAACGGCCGCATCGGTTCGATTCCAGTAGCCATCCTCGATGCGGATTTCAACGTCGGGATGCTCGGAGAGATTTTCGCCCGTGAATCGGTAGTTTGGAAATGGAGGATCGTTGGATTGAATGAAATAGTCGGGCTGCTCAATAATCCATTTTGAATAAATTCCCACGTGGTTCGGCACCATGTCGCCGGCGAGACGAATCCCCCGCTGCCAGGCACGATCCCGAAGATTCTGAAAGGCATCCTCGCCTCCGAGATCATTGGCTATCGTATAGTCGTAGAGTGAATAGGCAGAGGCAACCGCTTCTGGATTTCCCGTCCCCTGCTTAATCTTCTGCGAGGCCGAGCTTCGTTCCCAGATGCCAATGAACCAAAGGGCCGTGAAATTCCATCGAGCCAGTTGATCCAGTTCTTCATCGGGAATTTCATTCAGCTTGGTAATGGATCGTTTGTATTTTTTCGAAAGCTGATCGAGCCACACGTGCGTGTTCTTGGCCAGAAGGACAACATTGGGCATCCAGTCCAAATCGGACGTGAAGCGCTCGAAGTCGAGAAGACCGGCCCCTTTCAACTCATCATAGGTGTATCTCGGGACAGGGGGTGAGGCTGGGCCTCCGGGGAAAATCAACTTCGCATCCTCCTTAATAAAATCTCCGGCCCCCAAAATTTTTATGAGAAATTTATCTGAGAGGATCAATCCCCAGTGTTTTTTGATGTACTCAAGCTGTCCTTCCAAGCTATTTGGACTTGCCAGAATCGGCGCACGCAGCAAATCGAAGATGGTTTGGTTCTGCGGTCCGAATCCTTTCTCCGTCCGGAATATTTTTTCCAGTTCCGTGAGGACCTGCGAATACGCCGTCCGTTCCTTTAAATCCTTATCATCAAACAATTCTCTGAAGGGAGCGAAAGCAGGATTGAAGTTTGCAAAATAGAGAAGGATCATCTCCTCCAGAATCACCTCGGCGTGTGGCTTTTCACCGGTTTTTCCATAAAGATAATCTTCAAGTGTGCTCTTGCCGATAAAGACGTCAAGCGGAGGGAAGAGCGTTCCGAACTGAAGGAGCGTCTCCCTCATTTTGTCGGGGCGAAGGACTTGATTCAGCCTTTGCCCGGCCCGCTCAAACACTTTTGGATTGGCGGTCTCTTCATACAATCGGAGCATAAAGTGGCAGATTTCATCAATGAGTCCCATGGCGTTGAGCTGTCCGGCCCTGATGGTTTGCTGCGGATGTTGCTTCAAATCCCGCTGAGAATTCATCTTCTGGGCCAGAAGGCGAACGGTGTGGTAGTTCGGGAAGATGACATTGCCGCTGCTGGTGAAGAGGGACTCGTCAACCTGATACGTCTTGCGGATTGAGGCGAGGATGTGGAATTCGGACCGAGGATATCCCGTGGCGGAGCGTTGGAGCCGTGGATATTTAGAGAGTTGAATAATCATCGTCCGCTTAAGAATTTTCTCTTTTCTTCTGGCTAAAGGGCGCCAGCCCATGCTCGGGCATCATGCGTATCATCTTTCGGACAATGGCCTTTGGAGCGACGTCGCAATTTTCGGATTGAAGCCTCATGAGCGTTGGGTTGTTTTTCCTCGTCTTGACCTGTCCCCGTTTATTGTACCATCAGTCACGGCAGAGTTCTAGGAAATCGAGGA
>JALHTW010000361.1 GCA_022866045.1 Candidatus Aminicenantota bacterium
AAAAACGGAATGTCATTTTCTAATTCCTTGAATATCGCAGCCGTGTCAGTCAACCGGCCGTAAAAACAGTCATTGAGCTTGAGCTCCCGGGCCAGGTCCGTGAGGATCCGCGCTTCAGGCCGAATATCGCCGCAAGCAGGAGCGACCGCCGTGAACCGTTGAATCCGGCTGTCCGCATTCGTCCATGAGCCGCTTTTTTCGCTCGTGAAAGCAGAAGGCAAGACGAAGTCAACAAGCGATTCAAGCCCGTTGAGGTGCGAAGTCACAAGGACCTTGGCCGGGATATTCTTGAATGCTTTTCGAAGCTCTGAGAGGCCGAATATTTCGGCAAGATAGCCGCCGAAAATGATGAGAATTTCCGGACCTTGGCTCAGAGCTTCTATCCTCGCCGGCTTCAGCTCGAACCCGATTTCCTGGGCGCCCCGGCTGTTCGGCGAGCGCTCGGCCCGGAGAAGGAATCCGTCTCCCTCTCCGGCTCCGGGATCAGCAAAAAAGATTTTGCCGGCGTTAAGATCATCCTTGAAGATCTTTTTGGCTAAGTACAGCTCTTCGTTGGTCAGCCAACTGGTGAGAACGAGAGCGATCTTGTCTGTCCTCTGACTCTCCCGCAGGCTTTGGATCCTTTCTCCGAGAAGGATCAAAACCTTTTCCCAGCTCAACTCGGTTTTCTCATCGGCTTTATTCCAGATGAGCTTATCGCATCGGTTCATCTGCTGTCTGGAGACGAAACCATAGCGGCCGAAATCGCAGATCCAATGACCATTGACCGATTCGTTCGTCCGCGGCCGGATTCTGTAGACTTTCGCCGTTCCAGGAACGCGCGGGAAGCCGGGATGATAATCGATATAGATGTTGCACCCGCGTCCGCACAGAGGACAGATCGACTCGCCTCTGACAAGAAACCAGGGCCGCGTTTTGAACCGGAATTCGGTGTCCGTGATCGCGCCGACCGGACAGAGGTCGACGAGGTTGCCCGAATAATTGTTATCGACCAGCTCTTCTTCATATGTCGATATTTCCGTATGGATCCCTCTTTCAAAGACGCCGAGCTCGTGCGTTTTTGTGATCTCCGAGAGAAAACGGACGCAACGCCTGCAGAGGATGCAGCGTTCCCTGTCAAGGATGAGTTTTCCGCCGATTTTGACCTTTTTGTCCCGTTTTTCCTTGAACTCCCGGAAAACGCTCTCAGTAAGGCCGTAATCCTGGTAGTAGTTCTGAAGCTTGCACTCGCCGGCCTTATCGCAAATGGGACAATCGAGGGGATGTTCGGCCAGAAGGAATTCCAGGACGCTGCGGCGCGCTTCGCGGACCGATGGGCTTTGGGTCGAGACCTTCATCCCGGCGCGGACGACCGTGGAGCAGGAAAGCTCCAACTTGGGGAAGCCATCGATCTCGACAAGGCAGAGCCGACAGCTTCCTTCCGGAGCAAAGGCCGGATGAAAGCAGAAATGAGGGATGGGAACGCCGGCCTGCTCGGCGGCCTTGAAGATGGTCGTCCCTTCGATGACCTCGACCGGCTTCCCGTCAATTTGCAGCTTGACCATAATCGTTACGTTTTTACCTTTAATGAAGCTTCGAGCTCCTCTTTGAACTTTTTGGCTATGGAAAAGACCGGCATGGCGGCCGCGTCTCCCATAGGGCAGAGCGTCCGGCCTTTGATGTTGGCTGCCAGGCGCAGCAGGCTGTCCGCATCGCCTTGTTCGCCCTTTCCCTCGGCCATGCGCTTGACGATCTTGAGGATCCAATTCGTGCCAAGACGACAGGGCGTGCATTGGCCGCAGGATTCATGGGCGTAGAATTTGGCGACCTTCTTCAGAACTTCGAGGATGGGCGTCCGGTCATCAATCACGATGATCGCGGCTGATCCCATCATCGATCCGGCCGCTGCAACGGAATCGACGTCCATCTTGATATCGATTTCTTCGGCCTTCAGGATCGGCGAAGACATGCCCCCGGGAATGACCGCTTTGAGCTTTCGGCCGGGTTTGAGACCTCCAGCATGGGTGAAAATGATCTCCCGGAGGCTCGTCCCGACCGGCAGTTCATAGATCCCGGGCTTGTTCACAGCGCCGCTCACGCCAAAGATCCGGGTCCCCCCGTCATTGGGCAGCCCCTTCGCCAAAAACCAGGCTGCGCCGTTCAAGATAATAAAAGGAACGTTGGCCAGCGTTTCGACGTTATTGATGACCGTCGGATTCTGGAAAAGCCCGACGGACGCCGGGAACGGCGGCTTGAGGCGCGGATTGCCTCGCTTGCCTTCAAGCGATTCAAGGAGCGCCGTCTCTTCGCCGCAGATATAAGCGCCGGCACCGCGGTGAACGTAAAGGTCGAGATCGAAGCCGCTGCCGAGGATGTTTTTCCCCAAATAACCCTGGCCATAGGCTTCCGCAATTGCCTGTTCCAGGCGGAGGGCGATGACTTCGTATTCGCCCCGGATATACACATAAGCGTCGTGAATGCCCACGGCATAGGAGGCGATGACGATGCCTTCGATGAGAAGATGGGGATTATGGCTCAGAATATAGCGGTCTTTGAATGTCCCGGGTTCGCCCTCATCGGCATTGACGCAGAGATATTTTGGCTTATCCGTCTTTTTCGGAACAAACCCCCATTTGAGGCCGGCCGAGAAACCCGCTCCTCCCCGCCCTCTGAGGCTGGCCTTTTTGACCTCTTCCAGGACCTGTTCAGGCTTCCACTCGGTCAAGGCTTTTTTCGCGGCTCGGTAGCCGCCCTGTTCGAGATAGACCTCGATCCGGAAGAGGTGGTCCAGGCCGAAGTTTTGCGTCAGAACCTTTTCGTTCATAATTTATTTTAAGCCTTCGAGGATCCGATCGATCTTTTCCGGGTCGAGGTTCCCGTAATAATCGAAATTGACCATCATGCACGGCGCCTGCTCGCAGGCTCCCAAGCACTCCACTTCAGTAAGCGTATATTTTCCGTCCGGTGTCGTTTGGCCGATCCGGATGCCGAGCCTGGCCTTGAGATGCTCAAGAATCTTTTCTCCGCCCGACAGCGAGCAGCTGAGGTTGGAACAGACCTGGATGTGAAATTTGCCCAAGGGTTTACGGGCGAACAGCGTGTAGAACGTCACGACCTCGCGGACCTTGATCGGCCTAAGACCTAAGAGAACGGCGACGATCCTCTCGTCCTCGGCGGATATGAATCCCTTCTCGCTCTGGACGAGACGCAGGACAGGCAGCAAGCCTGCTTGTTTGTTCGGATAATGGGCCAGGACGCCCTCGATTCTCTCCTTCAGCGCCGGCGTGAATTCACGGCTCACCGGTCCAACTCCCCGAGGATGATGTTCATCGAGCCAAAGGTTGGTATGATATCAGCGACCATGCGTCCCTTGATCAACTCTTCGAGAGAGGCCAGAAGGTGGAGGCACGGCGCGCGGAGATGAAGCCGATAGGGCCTGTCTGTCCCGTCCGAAACAATATAATAACCCAGTTCGCCGTTGCCGCCTTCAACGGACACGTACACCTCGCCTTTTGGCGGCTGGATGCCGTGGCCTTTCATGAAAAATTTAAAATGGGAGATCAATCCCTCGATCGATGTGTAGGTCTCCTCTTTTGGAGGAATGACGAAGCGCTGGTCATCGGCCAGAATATCCTTATGGACAGCCTTCCCCGACCCTTCGAGATTGGGCGAGAGCTTGATGGGTTGAGCGGGATTTCGCGTCCGGGAGGCCCGGATCGCTTCGGCCGGCTCCAAGCCGCCAGCCATCACCCCCGCTCCGGATCGGGGCATCTGGGCCAGGCACTGTTCGACGATCCGGAGGCTCTGCTCCATCTCCCGCATGCGGACCATATACCGGTCGAAATTGTCTCCCCGTTCTCCGGTCGGGATGTCGAAGGCGAGCCGATCATAACCGAGATACGGATGCGCCTTCCGGACATCATAGGCGATGCCCGTCGATCGAAGGGCGGGCCCCGTCCAACCGTAGGATATGGCGCCGTCCTGGGTCATGACCCCGATGTCGCGGGTCCGGTTGAGAAAGATCTTGTTCTTGTCCAGGAGGCCGTGAACATCCTTGAGCACCTTGCGGGTCTCGGCCAACGCTTTTTGAACGGCCGGTTCATAATCGGGATGCAGGTCCGCCCGGACGCCGCCGATCCGGATATATGATGTCGTCATCCGCGCGCCCGTGGTGGCCTCGATCACATCCCAGAGGAACTCTCGCGCTTTTATTTTATACAGGAAGACCGTGAACGCTCCGCACTCCATGGCCATGGCGGCAAGACAGGTCAGGTGGTCCGAAATTCTCGAAAGCTCGCTCATCAGGACGCGAATGACGCGGGCCCGCTCGGGAACCGCGATGCCGAGCAGCTTCTCGACCGCCATCACATAGCCGGCGTTGTTGATGAGCGGGGACACGTAGTTCAGCCGGTCCGTGTACGGCAGGAGGCTGAAATAGGTCCGGTTCTCGCAGGTTTTTTCGAACCCGCGATGCAGGTATCCAACCTCGATCTCGGAATTCAGGATCCGCTCGCCGTCGAGCTCGAGCATGATCCGCACGGCGCCGTGCATGGCCGGATGGGACGGCCCCATGTTGAGGAGGAGGCTTTCCGGCCGCGCTTCTCTCTGAATTCGACTCGACATCCTATTTCCTCAGGGGGATGAGCGGCTGGCGCTTCCTCAGGGGATAATCTTTGCGCAGAGGATGGCCTTCAAAGGCGTCATTCATGAACAGACGGCGCAGATCCGGATGGCCCTCGAAACGGACGCCGAACATGTCGAAGACTTCGCGCTCGAGCCAATTGGCGTTTTTCCAAAAGCGTACGAGCGAGCCCACGACGGCCGCCTGTTCCGGCAGCGACAATTTGATGCGGAGACGCCGGTTTGAGGCCAAGGAGAAAAGGTGATAAACCATCTCAAAGCGATCGGAGCGGCCGGGATGATCGACGCATGTCAGGTCGAGGAGCATCTGGAAATCGAAGGGCGGCTTTCTCAAGAAAGCCACGATCTCGAGGAGAGCCTCTTTGCGGATAACGACGGTCTCATCGCCGAACGGGGCGGACATCTCCACGACGTATTCGGGAAATTTCTGCTTGAGCGCCTCTAGGGTTGTCTTTTCTGCCATCGCCAATCTTGTTTTTGCTGTTGGATTTTTTCTTGGAGCTTGAGAAGCCCGTCCAGGACCATTTCGGGACGCGGAGGGCAGCCGGGAATATAGACATCGACCGGAATGACCTGATCGACGCCCTGGACGACGGCGTAATTGTCGTAGATGCCGCCGCTCACGGCGCATGCCCCTAAAGCGATGACCCATTTGGGCTCGGTCATCTGGTCATAGACGGTTCTGAGAATGGGCGCTTGTTTTTGGGAGATCGTGCCGACGACAAGAAGAAGGTCGGACTGACGCGGGGAGAACCGTGTCCATCCCGCGCCGAAACGGTCGATGTCAAAATGAGCACAGGCCGCGGACATGTATTCCATCCCGCAGCAGGCCGTCACATAGGGATAATGAAAGAGCGAAAACTTCCTCGCCCAGCCAAGCATAGCATTGAGCTTCGTGGTGATGAAATTTCCCTGCATCGGCGTCAATCCCACTTGAAGGCGCCTTTCTTCCAGGCATAGACGAATCCCGCGGGGAGGATGGCGCCATAGGCCAACATGATCACGAGCGCCGCCGGGCGCATCTCTTTGAAGACGAGCGCCCAGGGAAAGAAGAAGACAACCTCGATATCAAAAAGCAGAAAGATAAACGCTACCACCGAGAACTTGATCGGGAAGGGCTTGATCTCGTCCTGAAGATAAGGGCTGCCGCATTCGAACGGCTGCTCCTTGTCGGGATTCGTTTTCTTCGGACCAAGGAGGGCATTCAGCGAAAGCAGGACCACGCCCAAGAGGCCGAAGATCAGGAATACAAACAATAACTCCATTTTTTTCTCTGCGGTGCCAGATTTTATAAAAAGTCCGGACAGTTTGCAATGAAAAAAATCGTCAATTCAAAGCTTGGATGGCTTCACCGCGCACTTTGAGAGCGGCCTCCATCACGGCCTCGGAGAGCGTCGGATGGACGTGGATCGAGGACGCTACGTCGCCGATCTTGAGTCTTTTGTGCATCGCCAGGGTCAATTCGGCAATGAGATCGCTCGCCGACGGCCCGAGGATGTGCGCCCCCAGGATATGATCGCCCTGGTCAGCAACGATCTTGACCTGGCCTTCCGGGCTGTCCATCGTCAAGGCTCGGCCGTTGCCCTGAAAAGAAAAAACGCC
>JALHTW010000362.1 GCA_022866045.1 Candidatus Aminicenantota bacterium
ATTCTGGACGGGCCGGTTCGAAGGCTCCCGCTCCAACGTGGTGGCCGGCGGGGACGGCCAGGTCCGCCTCTCCCCGTCGAGTACCTTCAGCTACCACGCCCTGGTCTCGCAGACGAGCCCGGCTGACGCAGCCGCCGAGACCGAGGGCCATGCGGTCGGCCTCGAGTACTACTACGGGACCCGGAACTGGATCGTCGACGCAGCCCTCCAGGACCTGGGCAAGGACTTTGAGACCGACACGGGCTACCTGACCCGGAACGGCCTGACCCGGCTCAAGGTCGGCGTCTTGCCGATGATCTATCCGAAATCGAAGACGTTCCTGCGGATCGATCCGATGGTCCATTTCATCCAGGTCAGGGACAAGTCGAGCGGCCTCTGGGAGACGACCGAGCAGTTCGACCTTCGCCTCATGCTCCCCCGGACCACACAGCTCGCCGTAGGTGGCCGATACGCCACGGAGGTCTTTCTTGACCAGCGGTTCGGCCGGTCGAACATCAAAATCACAGGGAGCAGCCAGCTCTCCAAGCGCCTGCTGCTGACCCTCGCATACTCCTACGGCGAAAAGATCCGCTACGAGTCCGCGCCCTACCAGGGCCGGGGGAACGACGCCCAAGCCTCCGTCACGTTCCTTCCCTCGGAGAACTTGAACTTCGCCCTGAGCTTCACCTATTCGGACTTCACCCGCTCAGCCGACGGCCTGAAGGAATACGACTACACCATCATCCGCAGCCTGAATACCTACCAGGTCAATAAATATCTGTTTTTCCGCGCCATCGTCGAATACAATTCCTTCCGCAAACGGCTGATGACCGATTTCCTGGCCTCGTTTACATATATCCCCGGCACCGTCATTCATCTCGGATACGGCTCGCTGTATGAAAAATTGGGATGGCGGGAGGACGAATACGTTCCATCCGACCGCTTCATGGAAACGAAGCGAGGATTCTTCTTCAAGGCGTCCTATTTGTGGCGTTTATGAAAAAGAACAGACCCCCAATTCGGATGGCCTCAGACCTTCGAATTTAGAGGTCTGAGCCCTTCTTAAATCTCTGAATTCCAGAAAGGGAGCAACGGCCAAATTTTTTCCCGGTTGCCTTCCTCTCGAAAATCGTTATGATTAGAATCTTGAAGATGGACGATTTCACGTTTTTCACGAAGCTCGAAGAGAAGCTCAAATCTGGCAAGCCCGGGCACTTCGCTCAATTGAAGATGGTCCCCCATCCGCGGCCGGGGCAGAAAGCCTATAAGGAAGTCGAGGACATCAGTCTGAAAGCCGGGGTGATGCTCCTGCTTTATCCGCACGGCGGATCATGGCATCTCGCGCTGATCCGCCGGACCAGCACTGTTCTTCATCACAAGGACCAGATCAGCCTGCCCGGAGGGCAACTGGAGCCGGGAGAGACCTTCGTCCAGGCGGCTCTCCGCGAAACCTGGGAAGAGCTGGGGGTCCCGCCGGAAAAGATGCGGATTCTCGGCGAGCTGACGCCCCTTTATATCCCGCCGAGCAACTTCTGCATCTATCCCGTGGTCGCCGTCATGGACAGCCCGCTCTCGTTCCAGCCGCATCCCGACGAAGTGGCGGAGATCGTCGAAATCCCGCTCGATCACCTTCTCGATTCGAAGAACATCCGTGAAGAGAAGTGGGTGGTCCGCGGCGAGCCGCTAAATGTGCCGTTCTATACCTACGGTGATCATAAGATTTGGGGCGCGACAGCCATGGTCCTGGCCGAATTCCTGGACGCGCTCCGGGGAGCGCAAGAGCCGTCCTCGGCCGAATAGTGCTCAAGCTTCATGAACCTTTCCCTTATCTTATTGATAATTTAATGACAAACGGAGCCATTCTTGTCAAATAGCGCCCGCTGCCATTTCGTCAATAGAAATCTCTTCTCTTTCCTGCTAAATCAGATAAAATAGAAGCTCGAAATATTAGTTTCTTTTTAAGGAGTTGCCCGACATGAAAAAAACCGTTATCCTATGGGCCGTTCTAGCCCTTATGACAAGTTTTTGCACAAAAAAAGAAACCCCTCCTCCGGCCCCGGTCCAAGAGGAGAATCCCTTCTTCAGCGCCTGGACGACGCCGTTCGAGACGCCCCCGTTCGAGAAGATCAAGGAAGCGCACTACCTGCCCGCTTTCCAGGCCGGCATGGACCAGCAGAAAAAAGAGATCGAGGCCATTACGAACGATTCCGCGGCCCCGTCATTCGCCAATACGATCGAGGCCCTCGAGAAAAGCGGCGCTCTGCTGACCAAGGTCGGGAACGTCTTTTTCAACCTGACCTCGGCCAACACCAACGACGAGATGCAGAAGATCGAAAGCGCCGTCGCGCCCCTTCTCGCCAGGCACCAGGACGACATCAACCTGAACGCCAAGCTCTTTGCGCGGGTGAAAGCCGTCTCCGGGGAGAAAGACAAACTCGGCCTCACGTCAGAGCAGACCAGGCTCCTCGAAAAAACCTACAAAAATTTCGTCCGGGGCGGGGCGAACCTCGACGAAGCGAAGAAGGCCGAGTTCCGCAAGACCAACGAGGAGCTCTCGGTCCTGACCCAGAAGTTCGGTGAAAACGTCCTTAAGGAAGACAACAATTTCGCGCTCATCCTCGACAAGAACGAGGACTTGGCCGGGCTTCCGGACTCGGTCGTCCAGGGAGCCGCCGAGGCCGCTAAGAAGCGCGGCATGGACGCCAAGTGGGTTTTCACCCTCCACAAACCGAGCTGCATCCCCTTCTTCCAGTACTCGGCCAAGCGTGATCTGCGAGAAAAGCTCTTCGAGGCCTTCGTCAACCGGGGCAACAATAATAACGTATTCGACAACAAAGCCATCCTCAGCAAGATCGCCGCGCTCCGGGTAAAGAAGGCCGATCTCCTCGGCTATAAGACCCACGCCGATTTCGTCCTCGAAGAGAACATGGCCAAGACGCCGGCGGGCGTGGACAAGCTCCTCGACCAACTCTGGATGCCCGCGCTTGCCATGGCCAAGAAGGAAGCCCAGGAACTCCAGGGACTCATCAACACGGAAGGCGGCAGCTTCAAGCTCGAGCCCTGGGACTGGTGGTACTATGCCGAGAAACTCAAAAAGGCCAAGTACGACCTGGACGACCAGATCCTGAAGCCCTATTTCAAACTCGAGAACGTCCGGGACGGCGCGTTTGATGTGGCCAAAAAGCTCTGGGGCCTTCAATTCGTGGAGAGGACGGACATCCCGAAGTACCATCCCGACGTCAAGGTCTTCGAGGTTAAAGAAGCCGACGGCACGCATGTCGGCATTCTCTACACGGACTATTTTCCCCGGCCGAGCAAGCGCGGCGGCGCGTGGTCGAACACGTTCCGGACGCAGTCCGCGCGAGGCGGCCGAAAGGTCACGTCCCTCGTCTCCAACAACGGCAATTTCTCCCTGCCGGTCAGCGACACACCGTCGCTTCTGACCTTCGAAGAGGCCCAGACCCTGTTCCATGAATTCGGCCATGCCCTGCATGACTTGCTCTCCAACTGCACCTATGAAGCGCTCGCCGGAACGAACGTGCCGCGGGACTTCGTCGAGCTCGCCTCGCAGATCATGGAAAACTGGGCCGGCGATCCCGAGGTCATTAAGACCTACGCGAAGCACTATCAGACCGGCGAGCCCATCCCGCAGGCACTCCTGGATAAGATCAAGAATTCCGGCCTGTTCAACCAGGGCTTCGCCACTGTCGAATACTTGGCCGCCTCGTATCTGGACATGGACTGGCACACGCTGACGGAAGCCAAGGAGCAGGACGCCCTCGCTTTCGAAAACGCGGCCATGTCCAAGATCGGGCTCATCCCCGAGATCATCGTCCGCTACCGGAGCCCGTATTTTCAGCACATTTTCTCCGGGGGCTATTCAGCGGGCTACTACAGCTACATCTGGTCCGAGGTGCTCGACGCCGACGCTTTCGAGGCCTTCAAGGAAACGAGCCTCTTTGACCCGCAGACGGCCCTGAGTTTCCGCCAGAACATCCTGGCCAAGGGCGATACGGACGAGGCGATGGCCCTTTACAA
>JALHTW010000045.1 GCA_022866045.1 Candidatus Aminicenantota bacterium
GGAGAGCGTCCAGAGATTTCTTTACGGCTCGATCGATGATCTTTACGATCCCCATCTCATGGCCGGGATGAAAGAGGCCGTCGAGCGGGTGTTGGGGGCGATCGAGCGAGGCGAAAAAATCCTCATTTTCGGAGATTACGACGTGGACGGCGTGCTCTCCGTAGTGATGCTCCACAAGGCCCTCAAATCGCTGGGAGGGGATGTCGATTATTTCATCCCGGAGAGGCTCAAAGAAGGATACGGCATCAAGGACGAGCATGTCGAAGTCGCGGCCGGGCGGGGCGCGCATCTTGTCATCAGCGTGGACTGCGGCATCAAGGCCAACGGGTTCGTCCGGAAAGCCAAAGAGAAAGGCATCGATGTGATCATCACTGATCACCATCTTCCCGGCCCCGAGCTTCCCGACGCTTTGGCCATCCTCAACCCCCTCATCCCGAGCTCGAACTATCCCGACAAGAACCTGGCCGGCGTGGGTGTCGCGTTCAAACTGATCCAGGCCCTGCTCGAGCGCAAAGGGAAGACAGCCCAACTCCGCCATTACTTGAAGCTCGTCTCCATCGGGACGATCTCCGACGTCGCCAAGCTCAAGGGTGAGAACAGGATCTTCGTGAAGCAGGGCCTCAAGGAGCTCGGCGATGTCTCGAATATCGGCCTCAAGAGCCTGATCGAGATCTGCGGGCTCAAGGGCAAGAAGATATCGGAGGGTGACGTCGGATTCCGCATCGGGCCGCGCCTCAACGCCGCCGGCCGGATGAAGCATGCCGACCTGGCGGTCAAATTGTTCTTTTCGGAATCCTTGAAAGATGCTCTCCCCCTCGCCCGCATCCTGGACAAGCTGAACTCGGAGCGGCAGACGACCGAAGACAAGATTTACACCGAAGCCTATGAGCGGGTCAAGATGAAGGACTTCGACAAGCGATACAAGATCCTGATCATGGGGAATGAGGAGTGGCACCCGGGGGTCATCGGGATCGTCGCCTCGAAGCTCAAGGACACTTTTTACCGCCCGGTTATCCTCTTTTCCTATGGCGACGGCAAAGCCCGCGGATCGGGGCGGAGCATTTCTGAATTTTCCTTGATCGACTGCCTTAAGGAATGCCAGAATTATTTTCTGACCTTCGGCGGGCACGAATTAGCCGTCGGCTGCACGCTCGAACGCGAACGCCTTCCGGCCTTCAAGCAGGCGGCAAACGCTGTGGCCGAGTCCCGGATCACGGACGAGGACATCAGAAGAAAAATTCCTATTGATGCCAGGCTCGGCTTTAAGGACATCTCGGATTCCTTTCTGGAATATCTTTCGCTCCTCTCGCCGTTCGGCGCGGGGAATCCTCATCCGGTTTTTCTAACAGAAGGCGCGGAAGTCCTCAGCCCTCCTCAAAGCTTGAAAGAAGGCAAACACGCGAAATTTCTTCTCCGCCAGAGCGGCCGGATTCTCGAGGCGATCGGGTGGGACAAAGGAGAATGGACGAGCAGGGTTCGGAAGGGTGACCGCATCGACGTGGCGTACGGCTTTCAATTCTCCTCCTACCGCGGCGAAAAAAAGCTCTATCTTTCCTTGGCAGGGTTGAGGAAATGAGCCCGAACAGACGGCCTGGCAATTTCAAGCTGCGCGCGGCCCGCATCATACGGTCCACTCTCGTTGTCCTCCTGGCGGGAGTTGTCCTCGTCATCGCGAGCTATCTCATTCTGCAGATCAATAAGGCGCCCCGCGTCAAGCCCGATAAAAAGGATATCGTTCCAAAAAAAGTCGGCCTAAAGGAACAAGTCCGGGTCTTCCAGTACCATAAGGAAAAAGGATTGATCGAGGCCCAGGGCGCCCGAAATTATCCCGTCGATGAGAACTTCTCCCGGCTCGAAGGCGATGTCGAACTCGTCGATCGGGGGAGAAAAGGCGGCCGGGAGATCCGCATAACCGGTGACCTCTTGACCTATGACAAGGAGATGACCGGTTTTCTCTTTCAGGGCCATGTCCTAGTTCAATACAAGGGCGTAACGTTGGATGCCCCCGATTTTGAATACAACCGAAAGACCGAGATCGTGAACACGACGAGGGGCGTGACGATAACCTCTCCCCAATTCAAGGGGTCTGCGCAGATCGCCGCATTTCATGTGAAAGAGGAAGACATCGTTCTTGAACAGAACGTCCAATTCTCCATTCAACTCCGTCTTCCGACGCCGGAGCCGCTCGTCCTGACGGGAAACAAGCTCGCCTATGGGTTCCTGAGCCGGCGGGGGGATATGGAAGGGAACGTCAGCGTCGGCCACGGCAAAAGCCGGGGTACGGCGGATCACGTCTCTTTTGAGCAATTTGAGAAGGTCGATGACCTGCGGGTCTTATGGCTTCGGGGCAACGTCCAGCTCAACCTTGAAGAAGAACGGCCGACAGCCGGGAAGACCGAGGCCAAGAAAGCCAGTGCTGCAAGCGAGCCCCAGGGATCGACGATTAGCAGCGAATTTCGCCTGAACCAGAGCGTACGGCAGGAGATCGGGGCGGACAGCGTCCGGCTGCAAGCCTTTATGAACCTGCCCCTCGTCCAAAGCGTCGAGTGCCGGGACCGCTCCGCCATCAAGTTCTTTTATGATTCCGGGGACGCCACAGAAATCCGGGGCGAAACGATCGACCTGACGTTCAGCAAGGACGGCAGCCTCCGGGAGCTAAAGACCGAGAAAAAAACCAGCATTTCCGGCCTGGACAGGGAGAAAAATATCGTCCGCGTTATCGAAGGAGCGGCCATGACCCTGGACGCGGGAAACAGCGTCCTCCATGTCACGGGCGGCGAAGGACAGAAAGCGAGGATCGAGTCTGCCCAGAGCAAGGTGTCCGGCGACACGATCACAATCCTTGTCAAATTGGACGATTTCGAGGTCAAAGGCAGCGTCCAGATGTCCTTCCTTCCGTCGCGGAAAGGGCCGGACGATAAAGGCTTTTTCTCCGGCGAGCAGCCGGTCTTTGCGAACGCCGGGTCAATGAGATATTCGAGCCAGTCGAAGCGTTTCTTATTATGGGAGAAGGTCAGGACATGGCAGGGCCAAAAAGTGCTTTCCGCTGAGGAAGTCAACGTCACGGAAGAAATGGGCGACCTCACCTGCAAGGGCAGCGTCGAATCCGTTTTTCCGCATAAGACTAAAAAAGGAGACAAGGAACAGCAAGTAAAGGTCTCGGCCGACCGGATGCGCTTCGATCATGAGGCCAATCAGGTGATCTATGAGGACAATTGCACCTTGAGGACGGGCACCGCGGTCCTCGAGTGCGGCCTGATCACAGTCGACCCCGGCGAGGAGGGCGGCAGTGTTATCTCTATGCGCGCCTCCAAGGGAACATCCAAGGCCGTCACCATCGTCATGGGAACGAAAGAAGCGACCGGGGCGCTCGCGGAATATGATGTCGAGAAGGACACGATCGTCGTCACCGGCCAGCCTGTTCTCAAGGAGAAGGACAAGGGGACGGTCAGGGGAGACAAATTGACTTTTCACCTGGCCGATGGTACAATCCGCGTGGAAAATCGGGATCAAGAACAGTCGGTGGCAGTCAACAAATTGTGACCGATGAAATCGTGTTTAAAAGCCGTCAACCTCGTCAAAAGCTACACCGGAAAGAAGGTCGTGGATGATGTTTCCATTGAGATCCGCAGGGGAGAAATCGTGGGGTTGCTTGGTCCGAACGGCGCCGGTAAAACGACTTCCTTTTCTCTAATCCTGGGCCTCATCCGGCAGGATTCCGGCCGGGTCTTCTTGGACAGCGAAGAGATCACTGACTACCCGATGTATCTCCGGGCCCAGAAAGGCATCTGTCTTCTCCCTCAAGAACCGTCGGCGTTCCGGAAGCTGACCGTCGAAGACAACCTCCTGGCCATCATGGAGACCCTGCCGGACGGACAATCCCAACAGTCGGCGGTGGTTGAAAAGACGCTTGGGGAATTCGGACTCGGAAAGCTCGCCCGGGCCAGGGCCTATACGTTATCGGGCGGGGAACGGCGACGGCTTGAGATCGCGCGGGCGATGGTCTCGGGACCGGAGTTCATTCTTCTGGATGAGCCGTTTACCGGGATCGACCCGATCGCCGTCCAGGAGCTGCAGAGAATCATCCGGACGCTTAAGAAAAAAGGGCTCGGGATTCTCGTCACGGACCACAGCGTCCGGGAGACATTGAAAATCGTGGACCGGGCCTATATCATTGACAAAGGACAGATCCTCAAGGAAGGGACACCGCAGGAGATTGTCATGTCGGAGGATGTGAGGCGGAGCTATTTGGGTGAGGATTTTCATCTGTGATGAAGAGGCTTGAACGATGATTATGAAGCAACGGCTTGACCAGCGCCAGGTCCAGAAACTCATCCTGGCCCCGGCCCTCCAGCAGGCCATCAAGCTCCTTCCCTTGACCAACCTGGAGTTGATCGAAGTCATCGACGAGGAGCTTTCGTCCAACCCCCTCCTCGAGATCGAAGAGGAGACCGCGGAAAAAAAGCCCGAGGCCGAAGTCCCGGCCGCCGAACCCGGGCCGGAAGCGGAAAAGGCTGAGCCTGCGGAAGGCGAGGCGGAGAGCGCCGCAGCGGGCGAGACCGCGGAGGGGGGTGCCGAGAACTACGAAGAAATCGAGTTCGATTCGTATTTTCAGGAATATATCGATGACGGATTCCGTCCTTTTCCCCAGGAAAGGAAAGAAGTCCCCTCCCTCGAGAACACGCTTTCCAAGAGCTTATCGCTCTGGGACCATCTGAACTGGCAGGCGAACCTGACCTTCTTCGATCCCGCCCCCAGGGACATCGCGGAGCGCATCATCGGCAACATCAACGAGGACGGATATCTGATCATTCCCCTCGAGGAGCTTGCCCAGGCCTGCGGCGCCCCGCTCGAGAAGGTCGACGAGGTCCGGGCAAAGATCAAGATGTTTGATCCGGTCGGCGTCGGGAGTCTGGACCTCAAGGAATGCCTGCTGGCCCAGATGGACCATCTTCAGATCAAGGACGATATCGCCCGGACGATCATCCTCGAGCATCTGCCGCTTCTCGAGAGGTCTGATTTCGCCCATCTGTCGAAACTTCTCGGGGTGCCGCTCGCGTCCATCAAATACCACATCGAGATCATCAAACGGCTGGACCCGGCGCCGGGCCGGAAGTACAGCGAGGACCGGACGGTGTACGTCGTTCCGGACATCATCGTCACCAGAGAGGGCAACGACCTGAAGATCTCTATCAACGATGAAGGGCTGCCGCGCCTGCGGATCAACGCCTATTACAAGACGCTCTTGGCCAAGGCCTTCAAGGAGAACCCGGATGCCTACCGGTTTTTGAAGGACAAGATGAATAAAGCCCTGTGGTTCCTCCGCAGCCTTGACCAGCGCGACCAGACGATCTATAAAGTGGCCCGGTATATCGTCGATAAACAACGGGATTTCATCGAAAAAGGGATGGACTTTATCAAGCCTCTGACCCTCATCGAGATCGCCCAGGAGATCGGCGTCCACGAATCGACCGTAGGCCGTGTCGTCGCCAACAAGTACCTCATTACGCCGCGCGGCGTGTTCTCCATGAAATATTTTTTTCATAAAGCCCTCCACGGAGATTTCGGCGAGGACATCTCGTCGCTCCGGATCAAGGAGCGCCTCCGGAAGCTCGTCGGGTCCGAGGACAAGAACAATCCGTTTAGCGACATGGAGATCGAAGAGATCCTGGCCCGGGAAAATTTCAAGATCGCCCGGCGGACCGTGGCTAAGTACCGCAAACAATTGAATATCCAGCCTTCCCATATCCGCAAGAGAAAGTTTATAATGGAGGGGACTTCATGAACATTCATTATACGGCCCGCCAGACCCATCTCACGCCTGATATCAAGGAGTACTGCGAGCGGCGGCTCGCTGCCCTGGAGCGGCGGGTGAGCTTCGTGACCGAAGTCGACGTGATCCTGTCGCACGAGAAGAACCGGGAGAAGGCCGAGATCCACATTAAGGCCAAAGGGGTCGGGCTGGTCGTCATCGAAGAAAGCCACAACATGCTGGACTCCCTCAACCTAGCGTTCGACGCGCTCGAGAAAAAAATCAAAAAAGAACGGGAAAAATACCGTGAGAAAAAGCGCCGAGGGAGTCGGGAGCGGAAAGTCTTCGCCCTTCCGGCCGCGGAGGGGAGCGAGAGCGGGAGGAAAGTGGTCCGGGCCGATTATTTCTCGGCGAAGCCGATGACGATCGAAGAGGCGTTCCTCCACTTAGACCTCAAGAAAAAGGAAGTCTTTGTCTTCCGGATGGAAGCAACGGAAAAGTGGGCCGTGCTCTTCCGCCGGAAGGACGGCCACTACGGACTTGTCCAACCAGAATGAAGATCCCGGAGCCGGCGCAAACTTTAAAGATCTATGAGCTCTTGAAGGAGAACCTGGTCATTCGCGACCTTCGCGCCGGCGAGAGGGAAGGAGCGCTCGAGGAAATGATTCGGCCCTTGAGCGGCTATGACAAAAGGCTGTCCGAAAAAGAGCTTTACGAGAAACTCCTTCAGCGGGAAAGACTAGGAAGCACCGCTGTCGGGGAAGGCTACGCAATTCCCCACTGCAAGGTCAAAAGCCTGGACGAGCCGCTGGTCCTCCTCGCCGTTTCCCGCAAGGGCGTTTCTTTCGATGCCATCGACGGAAGGCTGGCCCATGTCTTCTTCCTGGTCGTAAGCTCCGTCGAGAAACCCAGCCAGAACCTCCAGATCCTGGCGGCCGTCGCTCAGCTCATCCGCCGCTCCCCTCTGCTTCTTAAAAAGATATCCAAAGCCCGGTCGAGCCAGGAGATCCGGGGTATCATCCGCGAAGAAGAAGAGAAGATTTTTTGAACACGCAAAGAACGACGCAGGCCGTAATTTCCGGCGGCCTTCTCCAGATGTTCGGCTTAGGCGTCTTGATCATCGGCGACAGCGGCGTCGGCAAGAGCGAGAGCGCCCTCGAGCTCATCGCCCGGGGCCACCGCTTCGTCTCGGACGACGTCGTGCACGTTTGGAAAACGGCTGGCGGGCGGATCATCGGCAAGGCTCCCAAATTGAGCCGCTTCTTCATGGAGATCCGCGGGCTCGGGATCATCAATATCAAGGAGATCTTCGGGCCGAGGTCCATCTGCAGCCAGGCGCCGATCGACTTGGTCATCCGGCTGAAAAAATGGCACAGGAAACAGGAATATGACAGGCTCGGGCTCCGGTTCCCCGAGGATTTCACTGTCCTTGGGGAGAGAATTCCTCAGCTCAACATTCCCGTGGCGCCGGGCCGGAACATCGCCACGCTCATAGAGGTCGCCTGCAAGGTCCACATTCTGAAAAAACGGGGCTACCAGGCTTCTCTCGAGATCGTCAAAAAGCTCGAACGAGCACTCTCTTCGGGAAAAGGAGCGGAGGCATGATGTTGAAAGACGACCGGTTCCTGATCATCACGGGATTGTCGGGTTCGGGGAAGACCGTGGTCAGCCATTTTCTCGAAGACCTGGGCTATTACTGCGTCGACAACCTCCCGGCCAAGCTGATCCCCACCTTCGTTGACCTCTGGATGCGCAAAGAGGTGGAAATCGACAAGGTGGCGCTTGTCGTGGACATCCGGGAACACGGGTTTCTGACGACCTTCCCCAAGGTCTGGGAGGACATCCGGAAAAAGACCTCTCTCAGACTGATCTTCCTCGACGCTTCCGACGAGACGCTCGTCAAACGGTTCAGTGAGACGCGGCGTCCCCATCCCCTCACGAGCAAGTCGATCCTCCAGGGCGTGCGCCTGGAGCGCAAGCGCCTGGCCCCGGTCAAGAAGATGGCCGATGAGGTCATCGACACCTCGGCGACGAACATTTCGGAACTCAAGGAGATGTTCGGCCGACGGTTCCTGAAAAGGCCCAGGCCTCGCCTCCAAGTGGCCATCATCAGCTTCGGCTATAAATACGGGATCCCCCTGGACTCTGACCTTATTTTCGACACGCGGTTCCTGCCGAACCCGTTTTACCTGGAGAACATGAGGGAGAAGAACGGTCAGCACCCGGACGTGCGGAACTTCATCCTCGGCGCGAACGAGACCAAAGCGTTCCTGGCCGAACTCTGCCGCTTCATCCATTTCCTCATGCCCCAGTTTGTCGCAGAGGGCAAGACCCATCTCGTGATCGCCATCGGCTGCACGGGCGGCCGGCACCGGTCGGTCGTCATTGCCGACAAGCTCAGGGATTACCTCCCGAAACAAAAATATGATATAAAGATTTTTCACAGGGACCTTTTCAAATGATCGGAGGGATTATCGTCTCCCACGGGAAGTTGGGCGAGGAGCTCCTCAACGCCCTGACCATCATTCTCGGGGAGGTCTCCAACATCGAGGCCATTTCGATCGGCTGGTATGATGACGTGGAGGATTCGAAGCGCAAGATCAACCAGAGTCTGAAGCGTGTCGACCAGAAGAACGGCGTGCTGATCTTCACCGATATGTTCGGAGGCACGCCGTCCAACCTCAGCTTCACGTTCCAGAAAGACGGCCAGGTCGAGATCATCACCGGCGTCAACCTCCCCATGCTCATCAAATTCGTGTCGCTCCAACGGTCGAACAACGTCAAGGACGTGGCCAGGAAAGTCGTCGAGCAGGGAAGAAAGAATATCCACTTGGCCAGCGCCCTCCTTGGCTCCAAACCGTCGTAAGCGGGTGCCATGATCGAACAAGCCATCACGATCAAGAACAGACTGGGATTGCACGCGCGGGCGGCCGTGAAATTCGTCAACACGGCCAACCGCTTCGTCGCGGACGTCCGGATCGAGAAGGATGGGAGCGAGATCGACGGCAAGAGCATCCTCGGCATCCTGACGCTAGCGGCCACCCAAGGCTCGGACATCACGCTGAAGATTGACGGCTTGGACGAGGAGGCGGCCTGGAAGGCCATGGCCGAGCTGATCAATAGCCGCTTCGGCGAGAAAGAATAGGTCATCATGGAATTCACGAGACTCCGGGGCATTGGCGTTTCACCAGGCATCGCCATGGGAGAAGCCGCTCTTACGGAACGGGTCATCTTCACCCTACGGAAGGACTACATCCCGCCCCATCGGGTTCAAGAGGAGCTCCTGCGGCTCAAGGCCGCGGTCGACAAGACCCGTGAGGATTTGGTCGAGCTCAAGAACAAAATCCGGGAGAAGATCGGCGAGGAGCATGCGTTCATTTTCGACGCCCACCTTATGATTCTCGACGATCCGTCGTTGGCCGGCGGCCTGGAGCGGCTGATCCGGGAGGAGAACGTCAAATCCGAAAGCGCTCTTTCCGAGGTCCACGACCACTACCAGAAGATGTTCGACTCCATCGGCGACGAATATTTCAAGCAGCGCAAGTCCGATGTCTCGGACGTGCTGACCAAGATCTACAAAAACCTCGAATCCCAGAGCGAGGAGAAGGTGGACGATACGCGGGAAAAGATCCTGGTCGCCCATGAACTCTTGCCGTCGGAAGCCGCGCTCCGGCTCAGCCAGGGAAATATCCTGGCCGTAGCCCTGGACATGGGAGGACAGACCTCGCACGCCGCCATCCTGGCCCGGTCCCTCAATATTCCCACCGTGGTCGGCCTCCACAACATCACTCAGAAGATCAAGAACCAGGAGACCCTGATCGTTGATGGGACGGACGGTGAAGTCATCATCAACCCGCCGCTCACGGTTCAGAAGGAATTCCTCGGCAAAAGGGAGAAATACGACAACTATCGCAAAGAGCTAAAAAAAATCGCTAAATGGAAAGCCGTGACGCTCGACGAAGTCCGGTTCTATCCCATGGCCAACATCGAGCTGCCGGAGGAGATCAGTCATGCTCTTTCCTACGGTGCCGAGGGCGTGGGACTCTTCCGTTCGGAATTCATTTACCTTCAAAGATCGACGCTTCCGACCGAGGAGGACCACTTCGAGGTCTATTCCCGCCTGGCCAGGGAGGCGCACCCCTTTCCCGTATATATCCGGACCATCGATATCGGAGGCGAGAAGAACCTGCCCCAACTGTCGATCGAAAAAGAGCCAAATCCGGCCCTCGGGCTGCGGGCGATCCGGTTCTCGCTCGGGCACAGGGAGCTTTTCCGCATCCAGCTCCGGGCCATCCTCCGGGCGAGCATTCAGAAGAACGTCCGCATCCTGATCCCGATGATCACCGAGGTCGAGGAGATCGGCGAAGTGAAGCTGCTCTTTCAGGAAGTCAAGCAGGAGCTTCAGGACAAGAAGATCAGGTTCGACCCGAACATCCCTCTGGGCGTGATGATCGAAGTCCCGGCCGCGGCCGCCATTTCCGACATCCTTGTCAAGGAAGTGGATTATTTCTCCATCGGGACCAATGACCTCATTCAGTATTATCTGGCCGTAGACCGGTCGAACGAGTTCGTCTCCTATCTCTACAAGCCTCTCCATCCTTCGGTGCTGCGGCTGATCAAGTTTGTCATCGAGACGGCCGCCAAGGAAGGCAAGGACGTTGCCGTCTGCGGAGAAATGGCCGCCGACCCGCTGTCGGCCATGGCCCTCCTCGGCTTAGGCCTCAAGAAGTTCAGCATGAACCCGATTTACATCCCGCGGATCAAGAAGGCGCTGCGCGCCGTCGAATACAGGACCGTGCGCCGGGTGGTGAATCAGGCCCTGACGCTCAAGACCGCTCAGGAGATCGAGGAATATCTGATTGAAAAACTGCTCGTCAAGCACCCCAACGCGTTTTTAATGATAGGACCCGCGAGCTAGCTAGGACCGGCCGTATTTGTCTTCGAGCCGGACAATGTCGGATTCGTCGGAATGTCCCAGCCAGATCTCCATCACCCGGGCGGGCGATCGGCCCACGCAGCGCAGGCGGTGGGCCGTTTTGCGGGGGACATAGATTTCTTCGCCTTTTTTGGGGCGCCAGACCTTTTTGCCGACCGTGATCTCCAGACCGCGGTCGAGGGCGATCCAGAACTCCGAGCGTCGGTGATGGAATTGTAGGGAGAGTGACGCGCCCGGCTTGACCGTGATGATCTTGATGCTCCCGGTGTTCTTATGGGGATAGGCGCGGAACTTTCCCCAGGGGCGAATGTCTTCGATGATACGGGCGCGGAAGTTCTTTTCGTCGTCAGAAGGGGACTTCGTCATCGCCCTCTCCGGACGCCGGCGTCTCCTCCTCGCCCGGAAAGTCCGTTACCGCGGTGTCCGCGACAGGTACAGGTCCGGCCTCGGCCGCGCCTTCGCGCCGTCCGCCGCCGAGAAGGACAATGCTCTGGGCGTCGATCTCCGTGGTGGTCCGCTTATTGCCGTCGCGGTCCTGCCAGCTTCGCGTTCGCAGTCGGCCTTCGACGAGGACCTGTTTTCCCTTGTCCATGTACTTTTCGCAGAATTCAGCGAGCTTCCCCCAGACGACGATTTTGTGCCATTCCGTCCGATCGCTTGTCTCGTTTGTGCTGCGGTTGAATATCCGCTCGTTCGTGGCCAGCGAGAAACGGGCCACGCTCCGGTCCTGTTGGGGAAGGACGCGGATCTCTGGTTTCTGGCCGAGGCGTCCAAGTAAGATCACTCTGTTCAGGCTGTTGATGTCTCTCATTTTTTTATTTCCTTAAGTTCCCGGATCTTGTCCTGGGCCTTCTTGGCGTCCTCTTCAAGTGGATATTTGGACACGAGGAACGTCAGCACGGCGATGGCCTCGTCCTTTTTCTTGAGCTCGATCAAGGCTAAGCCTTTTTTGTAATACGCTTCGGCGATCTTGTCGCTCTGCGGATAGTTGAGGATCAGCTCGTCGAACGCGTCGATGGCCTTGTCAAATTTTTTCTGGCTGAAATAGCATTCGCCGATCATGAACAGGGCGTTGTCGGCGAGAAGGGTGAGCTCCGGAAACTGCTCCCGAAATTGTGAAAAGCCGTCGATAGCGAGGTCGTAGTCTCCCTTCTGATAATCGACAAAGGCGGTGTTGTAAAGCTCCTGGGAAGAAAGGTTGGTCTGAGGGCGAGCCGCGTCCGCCTGCTTTTTTTCAGCCGGGGGCTCCTCCTTCTTTTGAGGTTCTTTGGGCTTTTTGGAACTCGGGGTCTTTTCGCCCTTTTTAAGCGCTTCTTGCGGCTGCTCGACAGGCGGCGCCGGTTTCGACTTGAGGATGATGAGATCTTCGGAGATCTTCAGGAGCTCGGTCTCGATCTGGCCAAGTCTTTCGAGAAACACCTGGACCAGCGACGGCAGGTTCTTGAGGTTTTCTTGAGACCGGGCTTGCTCCGCTTGGAATTGCTTGAACTGGGCGGTCAGTTCCCGGACTTGATCCCGGATGATTTTGATGTCATCGGAGGCGGCATCCAGCTTTTTCTCCAGCTTGAGGTATTGCTGCTTCAGGAGCTGAACATCTTCATACATAAGCTCATAGGCCTTTTTCTGCTTGTCCTGCCCGCCCGCATGAAAAGGCAGACAGACGATCAGAAGGACGCCCAGAGCTTTTTTCATCGTCCGCGGCTCTTATTTTTCAATGATCAAGAATTGGGCGCGCCGGTTCTTCTGCCAGGCGGCCTCGTCGTTGCCCATATCTAGGGGCTGGCTCTTGCCGTACGAGATCGTCTTTATCCGATCCCCAGAAATGCCGAGCGAAACGAGATAATCAAAGGTGCTTTTGGCGCGCTTCTCGCCCAGGGCCAGGTTATAGTCTTCCGTCCCGCGCTCGTCGCAATGGCCTTCGATGAGGAGCTTGGCGGTCTTGAACTTTTTTAGCCAGGCGGCGTCGGCTTCGAGAACGGGCTTTGCGTCTTCGCGGATGGAATACTCGTTATAATCGAAGTGGATCATCAGGAGCGGTTTCTCCCTGTTGATCTGATCGAGGGACCTGGCCATGAAGAGCTCTTCTTCGCTGATCTCGGGCTTCTTCACAGCGGGCGGCTGTTCGACTTTTTCGATCTTGGGCTGTTCCTTCACCTGCGGCGGCGGCGGGGGCGCGACCTGCTTGGCTTTGGGCTTGCACGACACAGTGAAGGCCATAGCCAATAGGCAAACGAGGGAAAGAATGAAAAGCTTTTTCATGAAGCCTCCTCTTCAGCTGGTATGTTGTTGAAAATTTTGAACATAACGCTTCTGCCAATTTTATACAATGAAAAGAGGGGCGTGTCAATTGAAAAGTCGCCCTATTCTTGGGGAAAATCGAGGGCTCAAGAAAAAGGTTCGCTCCCGAGTGGAGAACGCCTCGAGCAGGTCCTTCTCCGCCCCCAGCCCTCGCCGAGATAAAGAGTGGAGGAGGGTCGGTTGGAGCTTGCTCTGACCAGGATCTCCGCACTGAATTTCCTTGCCTCCGCCCATCCTTTCCGGGGCGCGCTCTCTCTCCATCCTCGTGTGCCGTCCCAGAACTGCCTTTCATAAAATCTTAGCCGAGATCACCTCTTGAGAAAGACAAGTTATCTCTGAGACACAGCGCTTGATCACCATTTATGAAGACGAAGAGGAGGAGCGTTTTTCTCATCCGGAGAATTCACTTTGGGACGAGGGGACATGCCGCTTAAAAACCGCGGCTAATACAAACGCAATAAATAAAGTGACAATGTATGAGCGGCGCCTAGGCCGCCCGAACGTGGATGTCATTTTAAGTAATGTGTTGATATTAGTTGGACCAGTCGGGCCAGCTGTTCTGGCCTTTCGTCGTGAGCTGGCGGAGATTGGACCCGTTGTAGTCGATCGAAAAGAGCTGGAGGCCGCCCTTCATATTGGAAGTAAAGACGATATGCCGGCCGTCGGACGACCAGCTCGGCGATTCGTTCCGGGCGTTGCTCTCGGTCAGTTTCGAGATCTGCTGGGTCCGGAGGTTCAGAATGTAAAGGTCGAAGATATTTTCGACGCGGGCGATATAGACGATCCGGTCGCCGGCCGGTGACCAGGCCGGGGAATCGCAATGCGTCGAGCCGCCGAAGCTCACCCGCTGGACGTTCGACCCTTCGGCGTCCATGGTGTAGATCTGCGGCGTCCCGCCCCGGTCCGAGACGAAGACAAGCTGCCGCCCCGTCGGCGACCAGGACGGTGCAACATCGGAGCCCGGATTGAACGTTAACCGTTTGATGCGGAAGGAGCCGCGCTTCAAGCTGTCTTCGTCGATATCGGCCACATAGATTTCCGAGTTCCCGTCTTGATCTCTTGTCGAATTGAAGGCCAGCTTTTTTCCGTCGGGCGACCAGGCCGGCGAAAAATTGCCTCCCTTGAGCGAAACCGGGATCTTTCGCGCTTCATAGATGAGTTGAATGTACAGGCCGGCTGTAAGATTCTGGTAGGACGTGGAGGCGATCATCTTGCCGTCGGGTGACCAGGCGGGGCTGATGTCGTTCACTTTGTTGAACGTCAGGCGCGTCTGATTGGCCCCGTCGTAATCCATCATGTAGATTTCAGGGTTGCCCTCTCGATCGGAGACGAAGGCGATCTTGGACTCGAAGATCGGTTTTTCGCCGTAGGCTTTCATGACCTCATCGGCCATCCGATGGGCTAAATACCGGATATCCGTTTTTTTTGCCTGGTAACGCTTTCCGTTGAGGATCGGGCGCTGGGATTTGACGTCGTAGAGATTCCTGTCGAAGATGATGTCGCCTCCCGCGGCTTCTGAAACCTCGCCGACGAAGAGGATGTTGGCCTGGACGGACTCCCATTCCTTGAAGAGGATGTTTTTCGGGTTGATCTTCTGGATGTAGTCGTAGTAGCCTTTGGGGAGGAGCTGGAAGATGCGGCTGAATTTGAGGTCGTCGGAGAGGACCTGATAGATCTCGTCGGCTGCGGCCGGGGCCGGGGACGAAGCGACCGTGAATTTCGGGAGAGCGAAGCTGATGGCCGGCATGCCCTCGGTGATGATCATTTTAACTTCTTGTTGGGGATGGAGAGCCAAGGCCAACGCCAGAATCCCTAAGCCAAAGATCGATATTTTTTTTGTTTTCATTTGGAGTGCTCGAAACGGAGATAGATTCCCAGATAGTCCTCGCCGTAGCCGACCGGGAGCGGCGGGAATTTGGCCGACCGCATAACGGCGCGCACGGCCGATTTATCGAGCGTGTTGAGGCCGCTCGACTCCTTGATGTCAACGGTCGTGATCGATCCGTCTTTATAAATACGAAAATAGACGTCCACATGAAAGGAGCCGCTCACTCCGGGATCGACGAGCGACGTGAACCAGTTCTCTTGGATTTTGATCTGGATTTCCTGAAGATAGTACCTGAAAGGAAAATTCGAGCTGCCGAGCTGGCCGGGGAATCCGGAGCCTGTCCCTTCGCCGCCTCCCGGCCCGCCGACGTTGATCGTCAAACCCGACCCTCCCCCGGCCGCTTTTTGCTCGCCGGCCGGGGCCGCTGTTTCTTTGGCGGTCGTCTTGGCTGAGGCGTCCGGCTTGGTGATCGCGGCCTTCTTTTCCGGTTTCTTTGAGGGTTCCTTTTTCGGCTTGTCCACCGGAAAGCGGAGAGATGATTTCGGCTCGTCTTGCTGGAGCTTTTGAAGCGTCGTCAGATCCCGCAATGTTTCTTTCTTGACCTCGGTCGCGCCAAGCTCCTTTTCCGGGGCGGCCTTGATGCCGCCGCCCCCTCCGCCCCCGCCTCCGAGCATGCCGATGAAATTCGTCGGGATATAGATCGTCAGTCCTTTTTTTTGAGGTTTCGGCAGGCTTGGGTTGAGGACGATGAGGGTGAGGATGAGGGAATGAGCCGCGGCGGAGTAGATCATGGCCCGCTTAAAAGCTTTGCCGTTCGTCCCGAGTCTGGCGGTCATCGGCTCCTGTTCTTTTTTTCGATCGGCTCGATGATCAAGGCGATCGTTTCGATGCCGATCTTTTTGGCGATGTCCATGATGTTAATGACAAAACCATAGGGGAGGTTTTCATCGGCCTGGAGGTAGAGGATCTTTTTCGGCTTCCCGTAATAATACTGCTGGAGCCGGCTTTCAAGAAGGTTGATGTTGATCACGGAATTCTCAAAATAGATGTATGTTTCCGCCGTGACCGCCAGCCGCAGCCCTTCCTCGGCCGGCGCCGTGTCGGTCTCGGCCCGGGGCAGATTGATCCCGATGCCGGACTGCATCATCGGTGTCGTGACCATGAAGATGACGAGCAGAACGAGCATGACGTCGACGAACGGAGTGACGTTGATCTCGGAAAGGGCTGTGCCGATCTCCCGCTTGGAGCGGATCGAAGGAAGCTTAGGGAGTACCAAAGAGTCTCTCGGCGATGCTCAATAGCTCGAGCGAAAAATCTTCCATGTCGGTGAC
>JALHTW010000363.1 GCA_022866045.1 Candidatus Aminicenantota bacterium
AGAAATATCTTTTTCAGGCCGACACGACCCTGTCCAAACGGGACATCCTGAGCCTGATCGAACGACACCGCGCGGCCGAGGAGAGCAAGGACCTGCTCACGGTCCTCAGCGATGTGGGCGCGCCGGCTGTATCAAGCCAATGGCAAGGGGAACATAAATTGCTGTTTAACGGCTACGACGCGATCACCTCGTCTATCTCCGGTATCTCGGTGAACTTCATCAGCCGAACGGAATCCACGACCAATTTCTCGCATCTCCTGACGGCCGTCTATAAAAAGGACGGAAAGAAAAAATTTTTTGAAAGCAGCGAGACCTGGCATCTCCGCAAACGGGGGAACGCTTGGTTGGTGACGGGCGCGCAATGATGGTTGGGATCGCAAAGGAGCGGGCGATGGACGTAAAGAAAGAACGACTGATCCGGGCAGGATTGATCGCGGGTCTTGTCGCGGTTCTTCTCGGCCTCGGGCTCGGTTCGTCGACGATCAAAGTTCGCGTGACGGTCGACAACGCCCTCGTCAAAGCCACGCCAGGCATCTTCGGCCGGAACCTGACGACCGTCCCTCTGGACAGCGTGCTGGACGCCGAGCCCTTGCAGGGCGAGTGGTACAAAGTCACCCTGACCAAGGACGGCGTCCAGATCGCCGGCTACATCCATGAGATGCTGGTCAGGGAACTCACGGAGACCGAAGCCCAGCAGACGTTGAGCCCCTCCGGCCGGGTGAGATCCCAGGCGGAGATCGTCGCCGAGATCGAGATCAAGATGGAGGAGGACAAGAAGCTGATCCTGCAGGAGAGCGAGTGGGACAAGGCCGCGAACGACCTGATGCCCCTGATCGCCAAAGCGTTCAACATCGACGACCGCCAGAAGCAAAAGCAGATCGCCTGCGAGCTCTATCTCTGGATCGGGCTGGCCAGGGCCAATAAAGGCGATAACAACGAGGCCTTGAAAGAGTTCAAGAACATGTTCGACGTGGATTACGTCTATGGCAAGGAGATCACGAAGAACAACTCCGATCCCTCGGTCAGCGGCCTTATCGAACACGCCGAGAAGCTGTCCAAAGGCCTCCTTGTCGAATATAGCCTGCAGATCACGACCAAGCCGAAAGAAGCCGTCCTCAAGATCAACGGCAAGCAGATCGGGATGTCTCCCGAAGTCTATCGGTCGACCGTCCCCAAATTTACCCTGGATATTGAAAAGGAAGGATACAAGTCGATCAAGGAAGATCTGTTTCTCGTGCAGGCCATGACGGTCAAGGACTATGCGTTGGAAAGCATCGGCCGGATCCTCGCCGTCAGCTCCTTTCCAAAAGGGGCCAAGGTCTTCGTGGACGGAAAGGACTCCGGCAAACTGACCGATTGCGAGCTGCCGTTCGTGCCCTATGGAAGTCATACCATCAAGCTCGTCCGCGACAACTATGACGATTGGGAGGGGCCCGTCCAGATCGCGGAAGGAACCGGCCCCATTCCTCTGTCGGCGACGCTGGCCGTGAACACCTACGTCTTTGGTCAAAAGAACGGCGGGCCGGAGCTCAAGTTTTTCAAGCTGCCCCGGGCGATCGCGTTCGACAAGGACGGCAACTTCTTTATCGTCGACGAGAGCGAAGTCCGGATCAAAAAATTCGATAGCGAGTCCCGCTTCCAGCCCTCCTGGGGCGGTGCGGGTCGGGAGTCGAGGTTCCTGAAGGTACCGGCCGGCATCGCCGTGGACGGCGCGGGCAACGTCTATGTCACGGATGCTAAGGCCTGCTGCGTCGCGAAATTCGACAAGACCGGAAAATTCCTGAAAAAATGGGGCGTGGAAGGGACGACTTCGTACGAGCTGTCTGGTCCGACCGGCATCTCGATCGATTCCTCCGGAGATATCTATGTCGCCGACACGAACAACAACCGCGTCGTCAAATATTCGTCCGACGGCGCGCTTAAAAAAATATGGGGAAAGCAGGGAACGAGGCCGGGCGAGTTCGTTCTTCCCACGGCCTTAACCGTGGGGCCGAAGAACGAAGTGCTGGTGATCGATCGTTCGTGTCTCCAGAAATTCACCCCCTGGGGCGAATCCCTCGACTCGTGGAGCAAGCCGGGAACTGGGGACGGTGAGATCAGAATGCCGATGGGCGTCTGCACGGATTCCTTAAACTATGTCTATATCGCCGATACGGGCAACAATCGGATTCTCAAGTTCGATCCGAACGGCAAACTGATCAGCCAGTGGGGTCAACCGGGGACCGGGGACGGCCAGATGACGGGGCCCTTCGGCATCGCCGTAAGCGGCAAAGGCAGCGTCTTCGTCGTCGAGAGAGAGAACCAGCGCTTCCAGGAATTCCGGATTCCTGAAAAATAGGCGCTGCCGAACGATCGACAGAGGAACTCCATGCTCAAAACCATGATATCCGGCGCTTATACGCTCCTGCTGATGGCGGACGAGCAGCGGATGGAAAAATCTTCTTCAAAATTTCGCGCGCGGTTCGCGAGAAGGTGGTCTTCCAGGAGGCGAGAGCAGTGATAGAGGGGGCGTCAGTTTTAAAACGGTCGTGTTTGCGCCTCTGTCTGCGCTCCAACGCACCCGTTGACGGTCTATCCGGAGGAAAAAAGGAGGGAAAATGAAAAAAACGTTAGCGGTACTCGTGATGGTCATAATGGCCGTGGGCTTTGAGTGGAGTCTTCCCCAGGGAACGAAGGACGCATTCCAAATCACCTTCAAGAACCAGTTCTCCTTTGACGTGAGCTTTTATGTGAACGGCTATTTCGTTTGCTCTGCGAAGGCGAATTCATCCTGCAAGGCTCCGGTCAAAATCGGGAAAGGATCTTTTAAGGTCGAGGCACGGGGGGGGCCGTTGAACAAAGTCATGGCCTCCGAGACGTTCGATCCCTTGGTGCCAGGCGAGGACATCATCTGGGAGACGGGAAATGTCGAGCGCAACTCAGCGGCCCCGCCCGCCGCGGCTGCGCAGCCGACCATCGAGACGCCGCCCGCGAAACCGACGGCCCCGGCTCCGCCCGCTGCTCAGTCTAAGCCGGCTGCCCCGGCCTCGTCGCAGGTCCCGCCGAAGGACATTACGACCACCTATATGAAATCGACGACGACCCTCAGCTACAAAGGGACGGCCGCTCAAAACAGAGTGAGAACGGCCTCGCTCCAGAAGATCGAGCGTCGGAATACGGCCGGGGGCACGGTCTATGACCTATCCGACGACAATGCGGTTCTGGTCGGGAAAAACATTAAGCCGGCTTTTTACGCCGTGGCCCCCAGCCAGCTGAACCGCGACGTGTCCGGACATCTCACGAGCGACCAAAACGGCTTGAAGCCCTGGCTTGATACGGTCAACAGCACCCTGGACGGCCTCGCCCACAAGCGCATGACATCGGGTGCCTGGCAGGAGACGCTCCGCCTCCCAAGCGGGGCGCTCGGCCCGTCCTCGGTCGACGTCAATTTCCGGGCGAATGCCCTGCCCAAGCCCGACGACAAATGGCTCCTCATCACAGCCGAAACGAAGCTGATGTCCTTCAACGCCGCCACGGAAATCCAGGATTCCCCGGTTTACGGACGTTACCAAGGCGTCCTGGTCTATTCGCCGGCAGAGGATCTTCTGCTCCAATCCGCAGCCGTATTCACCTCCTACCTTGGCGAGGATCAGCTCCGGATCGAACAAGTGCATTTCTCCGCGGACGCGAACGGCAACCAGCTCATCCCGGCCTTGAATGTGACAAACTACCTCAACATCTCGCGCGCGGAACAGCCGATCACCGCGGAGGGCGCGATCCCCGCCTGGTGCCTCCAGACGGCCCATGTCTTCGATTTTCTCCACGTGGCCATAATGACGGCGGCCGAGGGCGCCACGAATCCCTCCCATAAAATCATGAAACAGGCGGCTTCGAATATCCACAACCAAAGCTATGCGACGGCCCAGAAAGTCCTGTCGGACAAGGTGGCTAAGGATTTCATGGGAAGATGGTACGCCCAGCAGATGAGGATCATGAACAATCCGGATTGGAACTTCTGGCTCCGGGACGTCGTGACCCTCGATCTGTCGAAAAACTTCGGTCCGGGGCAATTTCCTTGGGCATCGGATCTCAACAAGCCCCTCTACGTCTCGGCCGTCAAGATGATCAACGGCAAGCTGTACGATATCGGGCTGATCAACGATTTTCTCGCGGCCCCGCAAGTCCAAGCGGCCGAACCGGTCCGGCCCGCCAAGCCCGCGACGCCCCAGCCTCCTCCGGACAAGGTCAAGAAAGCCCCCGCATCCGCCGGCGGGGATTCTCTTCTATGGTTGGAGGCTGCAGCCGGCCTGCTCGGCCTGGTCGCGGGAGCCTATGAATTGGGTCTTTTTGGTGGCGGCGGCGGCGACGTCGATTGTAAAACGTGGTATGATACGGTGAGGTTTCCTATGTCCAAAGAAATTTGTGAGTGGATGCATCCAGTATCGGATCCTTATATATTTTCGGTCCCTTTAGAATGCGGTTGCCCGTACCCAACGAAGGAAACAGGGAGTAGATATACTGAAAACGGTGTGAAAATGATGACCTGCGTGGGATGTTATACGTCTTTTTAAATGATAAATTATCATAGGATTAAAAAAAACCCAACAAGTGGCGTGTGCTTATTCATGATACTATGAAATTATATTCGGAGAGATGGAACTTTAGTAGCATAATTCGGATAACGGTCTTTGGATGGTTGATTATCGTGACAATGTTTGCCTCGGCTTGCCGCCGGACGCCGGCCGGGGATTCAGAGGCCGGCCGGATCGCCGAAGCCAAGAAGTTCATCACGACTCTGGACCTGCGCGCTCTCGTCGACAAGTTGGCCGATAACAATGCCGCGGCTCAACCGCAGATGGACAAAGACGCCTTCCGGGCGTTCGTTCAGCGCGAGGTCCGCTGGTCTTCGCTCGAGGAGACGATCCTCGGAGCCCTGGTCAAGAACTTCACGGCCGCGGAAATCCGGACCCTGGCCGAGTTTCAGAACAGTCTCGCCGGGAAAACGTTCATCGAAAAATATCCCGCCTACCTCGCCGAAGTCGGTCCGCCCATTCAAGCGGAAATCCGGCGGGCTCTGACGGCGGGAGAATTCGCCCGGACGCGCCTGCAGTGGGACTCTCCGGTCCAGGACCTGAAGACCGGCCCGGCCGATGAAGCAGTTACGGCCGACTTCGCTTTCCGCAACCTGGGGGCGCAGGCCGTCCGCTTCCTCGCGATCGAAACCTCGTGCGGCTGTACGACGGCGAAGCCGGAAAAGACTGTCTATCAACCCGGAGAGCGGGGAACGATCCGGGCCATTCTCAAGAAAGGGGACCTTGTGGGTCTGCGGGAAGAGAGGGTTTTCGTCACGACCGACGAGCCCGGGAATCCGTCGGTCACGCTCCAGTTCAGGGTGACGATTTCCGCGCCTTTGAAAATCACGCCCCGTCTCCTGGTCTGGGGATCCGGCGAAAAGGCGGCGACGAAAACGATCACGCTCGAGATTCCGGCGGGACAGGCGATCGACATCCTCGGCGTCGAGTCCGTTCCCGACGCCTTCACGGCCAAGACGATTCTGGACAAAGGCAGCCAGATCTTTCTGGTGCATATCGTGCCGCGCACGACGGTGCGGCCCATGGCCGGCAAGTTCTTCGTCCTGGCGGCCGCCGGAGCCGGAAAGGTTATCAAGATCCCGGTCTTTCTTCGGATCCTCCCTCCGACGACGCCGCCCCGGGGCGACAGCGGCCTCCCTTGGAGCGATGTGCTTTGGATCGATGCCCAATCCGCGGCCGGCTACGGCCAATCGCATCTTCCCGGAGCTCTCCCCCTGACCGAGGAGGCCTGGGACGTTCAATTCGAGTCCATCCTGGCGCGATGGACGCCGGGGCAACGCATCGTGGTATACTGTCAGCCGCCCGATCAGGCTATTCAGATCATTCAGCGGCTGAAGGCCTATGGGCTGGAAAATCTTTATGTCATCACCCCCGGGTATTGAGAATCCGCCTGATCCGCTTTCGAGCGGCCCGAAAGGAGAACATCGATGCGCCAAATGAAGGGGATCATCGCGGGCCTGCTTTTTGCCTGGCTGCCTGTCCTGGGAAGCCCGCAGGGCCCGACTTCTGAAACGCTCGATCTGTCCCGGGCCATCCAAATGGCCCTTGCCAAAAACCGGACCCTGGCCCAGTCCGCCTTAGGGACTTCCATCGGAGTCCTGGACATCGTCAGGGCGGAGACAGCCTTCAAGCTCGATGTCCGCCCGGAGCTCTATCTCGATGCGGAAGGCGGCCAAACCGTGGCTGGCGGAGGATTGTCCGCTTCGAAGAAGCTGCCCTGGGGGACGCGCATGAGCGTCCAGGGGCTCATGGCCGGCGCATCCGGCGACGGCTCCTCGCTGCGCCAAAAGACTCTGCTGGTCGAGATCTCCCAGCCCCTGTTCCGCAATTTCGGGACGCTGATCCAGGAGGAGCCCGTCATCCAGGCCCGCCACAATTATCGGACTTCCCTGCGGGCGCTGGAAATCCAGAAGGATGCCGTCGCCCTGCGCGTGGTCGAATCGTATGAGAGCATCCTTCAACTCGAGCGCCAGGTCCTGGTTGAGCAAGCGTCGGCCGCCCGGATGGAAAAGCTCGTTCGGCTCGCGCGAGCAAAAGAGGTGCTCGGGCGGACGACGCGTGTCGATACGCTGCGCGCAGAGCTCCTCCGCGGCCAAGCCCAATTCCGGCTGGAATCGATCCGGGAGAGGCTCTCGTTCGAGCAGAGGGATTTCGCCGAGCTCCTCGGAGCCAAGCCGGACGCGGTGTTCGACCTTAAGCCGACGGTCCTGCTCGAGGTGAACGTCCCTCCTCTAGAGGAGGCCTTGCGGACGGCGCTTCAAAACCGCCTGGATTACGCCCAAGCCCTCCAAGACGGTGCGGACGCAGCGCGCGGCGTCCGGATCGCGGGCCGGAGCCTGATCCCCGGCCTGAACCTCGTCGCTCGTAAGAGTTGGACGGCCGGCGATTCGCTCGTGGCGGCGTCCACACCGTTCAACCAGTGGTCGGTCGGCCTGTCCCTCGATATGAGCTTGAACCGGAAGGAAGAGCGCGCCGCGCTCGAGCAGGCGCTCCTCTACGGTTCCTCCGCCGACCTCAGCACGGGGATCGTCGAATTGGCTATCGCGCGGGAGGTCAACCAGCAGCGGGCGGCCTACCGGCGGGCGCAGGCCGAGCTGAAGATCGCCGAACGCAACAAAGACCTCGCCGCGTCCCGCCGGAAACTCGCCCAGCACCTGTTCGAGCTCGGCCGCAGCGATCAGTTCTCCGTGACGGACGCCGAAGAGACGTTTCTCCTGGCGGAGAATCAATGGCTGGCCGCCCGGGCCGAGGCGTCGCTCGCCGGATATCGGTTTCTTCATATCCTCGGCACGCTCATCGAAACGCCTGACGATCTCAAACCCGGGAGCGTCTCTGAAGATCGATGAAGATTCCTCGCATTCCACCGGCGCTGGTCGTTATCGCGATCCTCCTCATCGTGGTACTGTTTGGGTGGGTGTTGAGGCGGGGAGGGCCGCCGGCGTCCATCGCCAAAGTGACTCAAGAGGCGTTCGCAGTCTGGTCCGAATACGAAGGCCGGCTCGAGGCCGAGCGGCTGGTCCTGGTCATGTCCAATTTCCAGGGGAGCGCCACCGTCATCGATCTTGCCCCGGAAGGCGCTCGCGTAAAGCGGGGCGACGTCCTGGTCCGATTCGATACATCCCAGCTCGAACGCGAAGTCCATAAACTCGAGAGGGATGAGGCGACCGCCCGGTCAGAGTATGAAAGCCTGAAGAACGCCGTGATCCCGCTCGAGCTTCGGGACCTGGAGATGAAGATCATGGAGGCCCGCACGGTCCTGCGGGCGGAAACCGAATACCTGGAAGCCAGCCGCCCCATGGTTAAGGAGGGGCTCGTCTCCGAACAGGAAATCGCCCAGCAGAAGCTCAAAGTGGATCAGGCCCGGACCCAACTGGAGACTCTTGAATGGAAGCTCGAGCTGACCAAGACCTATCTTCATCCTGCCGCTCTCAATCAGGCCCGAGCTACGCTGGCCGAAGCGGAGCAGGATCTTCAGTTCGCCCGGGGCCAAATCGAGAATAGCATCATCCGGGCTCCCGCCGACGGGAATACCGTCTATAAACCCTTGTACGTCGGCGGCGAATACCGAATGATCCGAATCGGCGACACCGTTTTTCCGAACCAACCGTTTATGGCTCTGCCGAATATGAGCGAATTGACCGTTTATGTCGAGGTCCCCGAAGCCGAACTGGGCCGCGTCCTTGAGGGCCGAGACGCTACGATCCGGCTTGTGGCGTTTCCCGAAATCCGGCTGGAGGGCTTTGTGGGCTCCGTCGGCTCGATCGCCCAGACCCCGCCCGGACAGCCGACGTGGCAGCGATTCTTTCATGTGGTTGTTCGGCTCAAGTCTCCGGCCGCGGATCCACGGGTAAGACCCGGCATGACGGTGACGGTCCAGATCCAGTCCTACTTCAATCCGCGCGCGACCCTCGTTCCGCGGACCGCCGTATTCTGGGAGGAGAACCGCCCCTGGGTTCGAACTCGGAACGGTTCTTCGACCGAGCGAAGGCTCCTCCGGCTGGGTCAGGCCGACGACAAGTTCTACGAGGTGATCGACGGGCTGAAACCCGGCGAAACAGTCATCCTGCCATGACGCTTCCGGCCGAGATTCTCCGCATGCGCGACGTGACCAGAGGCTTCGCCGAGGCGTCCGGTTTTCATATGGCTTTGCGCCGCGTGAACCTCGCCGTGGCGGAGGGGGAATTTCTGGCCATCACCGGGCCCTCCGGCTCTGGAAAGACCACTCTCCTCCACTTGGCCGCTTTTCTGGATCGACCCACCTCGGGCCGGATTTGGTTCGACGGACGCGACACTTCGTCCATGGGGGACTCTGAACTCAGCGTCCTGCGGAAGCACAAGATTGCCATGGTCTTCCAAAACTATGTTCTGCTTCCCTATCGGTCTGTTCTGGAAAACGTCATCTTTCGTTTCCGCTACATGGAGCACGACCGGGCGGAAGCCGCGGCCCTCGCCCGGGAAGCCATAGCGAAGATGGGGCTTATCGGCCTGGAAGGACGCACAGCGCGGCGGCTTTCGGCGGGCGAGATGCAGCGGGTGGCCATTGCCCGGGCCATCGTCCGCCCCCCTCGTTTGCTGGCGGCGGACGAGCCCACAGGCAACCTGGACCGGGCCTCCGCGACGGTGATCATGGAAAGCCTCGGCGAGCTTCACCGCTCGGGAATCACCATCCTGCTGGTCACGCATAACGAGGATCTTCTCGCCTATACCACCAGGCATATCATCTGCAAGGACGGCACGATCGAAGGATGATAACCCGGACGGACAATCTGCGGGCGACTCTTCGGGATATTCGTGACGGCCTCCGCTCGCGGGCCGGGCGGACGGCTCTGACCTTTTTCGCCATGGTTATCGGCTTTGCCTCCTTATCTACCCTTCTCGCAGTTCTAGGCGGCCTCGAGGACAAGTCCGAGCGCATCGTCAAGGAACTCGGGATCAACGTCGCCGGGATTCTTCGTCAGAAAACCCCCGATTCGAAAGCCGGGCCGGGACTCGAAGAACGCCATAGGGGAATTCTCGCCCGCAACTTCCCAGATTGTCTGTTCTCGACCGTGCGCCGCTTCGACGTCCCAACGACGGGCAAGGACAAGTTTTTGACGGTGATCGCGACCGACGGCGACTTGGCGCGCGTGCGGCAATGGAGGCTGATCGAGGGCCGCTTCCTCGACTCAGGGGACGTGGAAAGTCGGCGCCGCGTAGCCGTGGTCAGCCGGCCCCTGAGCGAACGTTGGGGCTGGAAGACCGGCGACCTCATCGAACTCCGCGGATCCCTTTTTCGCGTCGTCGGCATCCTCGAAGCAGGAAGCGGAGGCTTGGAAGCGGACATGGAGACCTCGGCCTGGATGTACGGCGAGCTTGTCGTCTTTATCCCGAAGACGCTCGGTTCGTTATGGCTTACGAAGTGGGACGGACCACATCCGCCGGTGGATGCGATTTTTATGAGCGTTCCCGCCTCCCGCGACTTTGGCCGCGCCGTAGCGACGGGGCGTCGTCTTCTCTCTCAACCCGACATGCGCGCCGGAACCCCGTCGTGGGTCCTGCCCAACTCCTTGAGAGCCGGAGTAGAGAATCTGCAAAGAACAATCGCTTGGACAGGCGGGAGCGTGTCCGCTTTATGCTTGATTCTCGGCGGGCTGACCCTCATGAGCCTGATGATTGCCAACGTCCGGGATCGTGTCAGCGAGATCGGGTTGCGCCGCTCGCTGGGAGCCATGCCCCGGGACATCGCCTTCCTCTTTTTCCTGGAAGGCGAACTGACGGCGGGCGCTGCGGCCGTCGCCGCCGGGCTTCTCGTCCATCTCGTCGTTCTCCTCGGAGGGCCGCCGACACCGTTTCCTCTGAAAATCAGCGCCTCTACAGCCTTGATTCCTTTGGCCGCGGCGGTCATTTTGGCCGCAGTGTTTTCTTATGGGCCGGCCCACGCCGCGGCCCGGATCATGCCGTCCGAAGCTCTGCGGTACGAATGATCGGGGGACAGGAATTTTCTTTTTCTCGCTCAACGGGACATGATTGCAGACAACATGGAAAAAGAAATTACTATCACCCTGAACATTTGACAAAGCGCCTTCAAAAACTCATATTTAAAAGGAAGGAAATATTTTCCGGGCAAGGCCGCAGGAGGCGCCAGCCTGAACTCAGTCAGTTATTGAATGGCTTGATTGTCCTTCAGGAGGGGGCAGCTATGAAATCGAAAGCATTGGCATTATTCCTGAGCTTGGTTTTTCTTTTGTCCTGTGCGACATCCGACAGCGCCAAGCAGGTGAAAATCTATCAAGATAACTTGGCCCTGCTGGTTGGCAAGGATGCGGAGGAAGTGACTAAAACGATTGCCTATTCCTGGAAATTTGGGCTCCTTAACCGATGGGAAGCCGTCGACCCCGGCCTCGAGACGGTCACTAAAAATAATTTCCGGAAACACGGTTTTTCCAAGCAGGAAGC
>JALHTW010000364.1 GCA_022866045.1 Candidatus Aminicenantota bacterium
ACAGGTCTTCGCGAAAACTCCCTTTCTCGATTTCCTTATCAAGGTTCTTATTGGTGGCGCTGATGAACCGGACGTTGACCGACCGGGTGCGGTTCTCGCCGACCCGCCGGATCTCCCGCTCCTGGACAAGGCGGAGGAGCTTGGCTTGGAGAGAAAGCGACAGGTCTCCAACTTCGTCCAGGAAAAACGTCCCTCCGTCGGCCTCTTCGATGAGCCCGGTTTTGTCTTTCAGAGCGCCCGTGAACGCGCCTCGCGCATATCCGAACAACTCGCTTTCCAAAAGAGGGTCGGGAATGGCGCCGCAGTTTACGGCGACGAACTGGCCGCCGCTCCTGGCTCCTGTCTCATGAATGGCGCGGGCGATGAGTTCCTTCCCCGTGCCGCTCTCGCCGTAGATCAGGACGGGAGCATCCAGGTCTTTGACCTTTTCGATCAGCGCCCGGATGTAGTCGACCGCGGGCGATTTGCCGATAAAGGAGGTTCTCTGCTCTTGCATAGATGAAAATAATCAGGACAAAGGGGATAACGCGCCAAATCCTATTTTTTCTCATGAGAAAAAATCTCGTTCTTTCAAGACCAGGAAGGGAAGACTCTTGGACGACCAAAATCAACCGCGTCGGCCTGTTACCGCCGGCCGCCGCCGAGGATCGAGCCTAGGACGCCGCGCACGACCTGGCGGCCGACCTGGCTCCCGATCGAGCGGACCGCGCTCTTGGCCATCGCTTCAAACAGCGTATCGCGGGGCCGGCCCACCGGTCGGGGCGCGCGCGGCTCCCGGGGAAGCGGAATCCTCTCGCGCGGCGTGAACGCCCGCAAGGCATGCTGGATGCGGTTCCCGAGCTGCCCCAGGACGACATCCGGGATGTCGAGCGGATTCTGGGTCACGAAATACACGCCGACGCCCTTGGAGCGGATGAACCCCCATCACGCAAGGGCTTAACAATTCCGGGGGAAAAAGGATATACTTCTATGTGGAATGAATGAAAGGGAGAAAACCCTAGTGGAGCGCGTCTTGAGCGGCGACCTATCGGCCTTCGAGCCTCTGATTACCCCCTACCGGAAACCCCTGCTCGGCCTGGCCTACCGCATTGCGCGGAACTCCGAGGATGCCAAAGAAGTCGCCCAGGAGACCTTCCTCCGGGCGTTCAAGTATCTGAAGAATTTCAACGTGGAAAAGAGCTTTAAAAGTTGGATCTATCAGATTCTGGTCCACGCCGCCCGGAATTATCGAAATAAGCAGGTCAAGTACGAGACCCTGATGATGTCCGAACCGGTGAAGGAGACGGCCGTTGCCGGGGGCGATGATCCGGAACGGAGGCATGATGACGAAGAGATCCGGTCCCGGCTGATGGACTGCCTGGACGTCTTAACGCCGAGAGAGAAGGAAGTCTTTTTGCTCCGCGACATCGAAGAGATGAACATCCAGGAGACTGCAAAGATACTGAGGTGCTCTGCGATCTCAGTAAGGGTCCATTTATCCGCGGCGCGAAAGAAGATCAAGGAACGGATCAAGGATAGATATCCGGAGTACCTGGGGAGAGAACCATGAACTGCAAAAAAAGCGAGAAATACATTCCCTTGCTCGCCGGAAATGAGCTTTCGGCGACGAAGGCCGCAAAGGTCAGAGCGCATCTGGAGAAATGCGAGGCCTGTTTGAGAGAAGCGAACGAGATCGAAGGCGCGCTTAAAGCGGCGAAGACGCTGGCCCGCCTTGAAGGCGCCGCAGATTGGAGCGAAAGCGAATGGCGGCATCTCCTGAGAAGTATCGCGGCCACGAAGATGGAGAAGAAAAGTGTCTGGGCGGGATTGTCGTTGAAGCCGGCTTTGGCCGGAAGCCTGGCCCTCATCCTCATCATCGCCGGAGCGTTTCTATTTTTAAGGAAATCGCCGACACAGCTGAATACGCGGGCAACTCTTCAAGTTCCCTCCCAAAACATGGTTAAGCCCGATCAACAAAACGGCAAACAGGATGCCCAGCCGATTACGATCATTTCAAAAGAGACCGGCCTGAAGATCATCTGGTTCTACAACAAAAACTTCAACGGGGAGGGCTATGGAAAATGAAGAAGCGTTTTATTTTAAGCCTGGTCATCGGATCGTTTCTTTTATCCCTCGGCTCGGCCTTTGCCCAAGACCCCGCTCCCCAAAAGGATGTTAAGCCCCAGCCGCAGCTGCGCAAAGAAATCATCAAGCTGAAATATATCAATGCCGCTGATGCTCAGGCGCTTCTTCGCTCCTACCGCAGCCAGTACACCCTCATCGATGTCGCGCGAGACGCGAATAAAAATGAGATGCTTATCGTCAGGGATACGCCGGAGAACTTCGATAAAATATTGGCCCTCATAAAAGAGGTGGACATCAAGCCGGCGGAGCTTCTATTCACCGTCCAGCTCATCCTCGGCTCGGAATCGGGAGAGGAGAAGACGGACGAATCCCTGAAGAACGACCCGGTGATCAAAGAGATCCGGAACCTCTTGAAATACAAGAGTTTCACGCTGATCGATTCCAACCTGGTCCGGACGATCGAACGGGAGCCTTCCCAGGTGACGATGGGAAGGCAAGGGCAGTATATCCTTTATCTCAAGCCGAAATTTATCCGGGACGAAAAGGAAGAGAATATCCAGACCGAGATCCAGTTCGGCTACTATTTTCAGGGCCAGGAGAGGATGAACCTCATCCAGAGCACGCTCATCATGAAACCCGGGGAAAAGACCGTTGTCGGCGTCTCCAAGCCCCAGGGCACGGAGAACGTTGACAAAGGCCTGATCCTGATCATCTCGGGGAGACTCCTGAAATAATCATCCCCCTTCCCCCTTTAGAAAAGGGGCGGGGGTGGATTCTTTTTGCTATAATAAAATCACCATGAAAAAGCCCTACATCAGAAAGATCGTCTCGATCTCTAAGTTCAACGTCTATTCCGTGGACGGGAAATATGTCCGCGACCACCTCAACGAGGAATTCACCAACTTTGGCCAGCACTACAGGTTCCGGTTCATCCCCGAAAACGAATTCTGGATCGACGACGAGCACACGCCCGGAGAAGCGGAATTCTTTATCGACCACATGCTCGTCGAGAACCGCCTGATGGCCGAGGGCAGGAACTACGACGACGCCATCGTCCTGGCGGATAAGGCAGAGATGAAGGAGCGCCGTAAGATCGATTACGTTAGGAAGGGCATTCCACCCCATCCCAAGAAAGCCGAATACATCCCGGAAATCCATCAGAAGCTCCTCAAGAAATACAGCACCGACAACATCAAGGTCTGGATCGTGGACGGCGAGCTCGTGCGCGACCTGTTTTTCATCGATTACACCGAAGGCGGGCACGACAAGGTCTATAAATTCGTCCCGGCCCATGAGGTCTGGCTCGACGACGACCTCCAGCCGAGAGAGCTCAAGTACGTCCTGCTTCATGAAGTCCACGAGCGCCGGCTCATGGCCCAAGGCTGGCCGTACTCTAAGGCTCACCGGTCGGCGAGCCACATCGAATATTATTGCCGGCACCATCCGAGAGAACTGGACGTCAAGCTCAAGGAAGAAATCGACAAAAATAAATAAGGTCTGATCGCCGCGCTTCGCTCGCGATGGCGTTTATTTCTTCTCGCCCGGCTCTTTTCCTTCAGCCTTGGCTTCTTTCGAGGCGACGTATTCGACAATGTCTGGAATTTCCGCTTCATCCACCTGGGGCAACGGGATCTTCTTAACGAGGGCTAATATCTGTTCGATCTTCGGTTCATCCGGATACATGATCCGAAGATTTTCGAGGATCCGCAACGCGTTCCGGACCAATCCTTCTTGAAGGTAGAGGTCTACCTTAGCCATGCCCGCCAGCATCAGGGCCCTCTCTTTCTCGGTGAGAGAAGGCGTTTCTTCAGGGATCATTTCTTCCAAGGCCGTTCGAAGGTCTTTTCTCGAGCTTTTGATTTCTCTCTCGACTCTTGCGTCCCGCGGAAAGAGGTCCTTAAGCTCCTTGAGAACGGCGGCTTTTTTCTCCTCCATCGCATTCTTGCGGTATTCCCCCAGGAGGATCCGGTCCACGATCCCAAGGTTCTTTTTCTGTCCTTTGAGCTTATAGATGAAAGCCAGTTTTTCGAGACTGGGCAGATGCATCGTCCCTGACATGAGGATGAGCCCGAGGAGCCCGATCGCCTTGTCCGCTTTGTTCCGGCTGAGCAGAGATACAATCAACGGTTCGAAAAGCTCATAGGCGCGGTCCGGCCGGCCGTTCCGGGCCTCGAGATAGCCGAGCTTGGCCCTGGCGGCCGCGTCCTTTGAGTCTTCGGCCAGGAGGTCCCGGAAGATCTCGAGCGCCATCTGGTCTTTATGGCCGTCCAGATAGATATCGCCTAAAAGACGGAGGAACTCCGGCAGGCGGCCATGTTTTTCGATGGTCTTTTTAACGAGCGAGACGGCCTCTTCATGGCGGCGCTCTCTCGAAAAGAGCCGGGCGATATTGGATAGGGTCCGGACATCGCCTTCACAGAGCTCCTGAACCTCGAGAAGGATCTTCTCCGCCTCCTTGTAGTCCTCGCGAACGAAGAGGATATCGGCGATGTCGTTGAACTCGGACGCGGCTTTTTCGACCTGCCCTTTCTTTAAGTACAGCCGCGCCAATTTCAGCCTCGAGACCAGGTCCTCGCGGTCGAGCTTGGCCAATTTTTCATAAAGATGCATCCGGCTCTCAAGATCATCGCCGGCTTCGAGCTCTCTAGCGGCCTTTGAATATTCGGTCCTCGCTTCCGGGACAAAGCCCAACCGGGAATACAGATCTCCCAGACGGACGATAACGCCGATATCGGAAGGATCGAGCTTGTTGATCTTCCTCAGGATCGCGAGCGCCTGGGCATAGGCACCCCGTTTCTCAAGGTAGTCGGTGTTCTTTCGGAATATCTTGATAGCCTTCTCGGGCTGCCGGAGCCGGATATACAGATCGCCGATCATATTGCCGATCGGGATGTCCTGGGCGCCGCCGTCCAACAATTTTTCGTATTCGGCGATAGCGGCCTCGAGCTTGTCGGCCATAACGTATCGCTCGGCGGCTTCCGTAATCTTCGTTTTGTCGACCATCAGAACAGCTTCTTATCCGATTGTAGCCTGAAAGTTCTCCTATGAAAAGAGGTCGGGCCAAGTTCTTCGAGCGCCCTGTAATGCTCTCTCGTGCCGTAGCCCTTGTTCTTGCCCAGGGAATACCCCGCGTAAATCCGGCCATAGCGCTCCATCATCCGGTCGCGGAGGACTTTGGCGACGATCGAGGCCGCGGCGATCGAATAGCTCTTCTTATCGCCCCCGCGGATGGCTTTTTGCATATAGGGGAAATCTCGGATCTCGAACCCGTCTACGAGCACAGCGTCCGGCCTCAAGGGCATCCGTTCGACGGCCCTTCTCATGGCTTCGAGCGACGCCCAGTAGATATTATTCTGGTCGATCTCGACGTTCGTCGAGAAGCCGACGCCGATGGATTCGGCCCCGGCCCGGATGCATTTGGCCAGCTCCCCGCGTTTTTTGGGTGCGACGAGTTTGGAATCTTTTGTTTGGGGGAGCCATTCCGGATGTTTTCCGGCGATCCATGCGGGGGGGAAGATTACAGAAACAGCGACGACGGGCCCGAACAACGCCCCCCGGCCGACCTCGTCGACCCCGGCGATGAACCGGCAGCCCCGGTCTAAAAAGGATTTTTCGATCTCGAAATCGGCCACGGGAAGAATTATTTCTCTTCGCGGAGCCGGGCGGCTTTTCCTTTCAGATTCCGGAGATAATACAGCTTCGCCCGCCGGACCTTGGTTGTCCGGACGATCTCGACTTTTTTGATGGACTTGCTGTGGAGAGGGAAGATCTTTTCAACGCCGATGCCGAACGAGATCTTCCGGACGGTGAATGTCGTGCTCAGGCTCCGGCCGCGCTTCGCGATCACGTCGCCCTGAAAGATCTGAATGCGTTCCTTGTCGCCTTCCTTGATGATGACGTGGACCTTGACCGTATCGCCGACCCCGAAGGGCTCGACGTCTTTTTTCATCTGTTTGTCTTCAACCCATTGCATCAAGTTCATCGTTTGTTCCTTTCGTTGTCTATTTGATCCAGGAGATGTTTTTCCTCAGGAGACGATTGCCGCCCGGCCAGGAGGTCAGGCCTCCGACCCCGAGTCTTCTCCAGCGCTTTCTTCCGGCGCCAGGCCTCGATCTTTTTATGGTCCCCGGAAAAAAGAACCTGGGGAACTTTCATCCCCCGAAACTCGCGGGGCCTCGTGTACTGCGGATAATCCAGAAGCCCCTCGAAAAACGAGTCGTGCCGGACGGATTCCTCTTTGCCCACGACCCGCGGCACGAAGCGCGCGACCGCGTCGACCACGACCATGGCCGCAAGCTCCCCGCCGGTCAGGACGTAATCGCCGATCGAGATCTCGTCGGTGGCCAGATGTTCCGCCACGCGCTCATCCACGCCCTCGTAGCGGCCGCAGACAAGGACGATCTGCGGATGACGGGCCATTTCCTCGGCCAGGCGCGCGTCGAACCTCCGCCCCTGGGGTGAGAGAAGATAGACTGGCGTCTTGTCCGACTGGCGGACGCTCTCTACGGCCGCAAAGATGGGCTCGGGCTTGAAGACCATGCCTTCCTCGCCGCCGTAGGGGCGGTCATCCACCTGTCTGTGCTTGTCCGTCGTAAAATCTCTCAAGTTGCGCACGTTGATCTCGATCAGGCCCTTTTGGAGCGCCCGCTTTATGATCCCCCCCGAAAAGAATCCTTCGAACATTTCAGGGAAGATCGTGATTATATCAAATCTCATTCAAGTCTAAAAGGCCGTCCGGCGGGTCGATGACAACCCTCTTTCCGGCCGTATCGATTTCGACGCAGATGTCCTGGCTGAGGGGAATCAGGACCTCCTTGGGACCGGGCTCACTATCGACCGCCAAAAGGGTCGATTCTCCAATGGCCAGCACGTCCTTCACGACGCCGACGAATTCCCCCTCTTTCGTCTCGACAGAGCAGCCGATCAATTCAAAATCATAGAGCCGGCCTTTCTCCAGAGGCTTCAAAGCCTCCTCGGGAACGAAAACGTCCCGGCCCGAAAGCTCGTCGGCCCGGCTCACGGAATCTATTCCCTTGAGCTTGAGGATATGGGAATTTTTATAGGGGGAAAAACGTTCGACTTCGAACTCCCGTAAGTCCCCTTTCTCGGTCAGAAAAACCTTAAAAAAAAATCGTCGGGGAGAAGCTCCGCGGACAGCCTGACCTTGAGCTCCCCTCCCTTTCCGTGACTCCTCTCGACTTTCCCGATGCTTTGCAAATCAGCCTTTTTCAATGATCTCGAGGTTGAATCTCCTCTTCAGTTTCATACCGGCAGCGCCGAGGATGATCCGCATGGCCCGCGCGGTCCTGCCCTGCTTTCCGATCACTTTGCCTAAATCTTCAGGCGCCACTTTGAGTTCCAGAATCGTGGTCTGTTCCCCTTCGAGCTGGGAAACCACCACTTTTTCCGGCTGGTCTACTAGCGCTTTGGCAATCAATTCTACGAGCTCTTTCACTGTAACCTCCTTTAAGATTTAGAGTTATGTCATTAGGAAAGTTTCGATGATTTGGAGAATTTTTCTATAAGAGATTTCACGGTCGGCGACGGTTTCGCGCCCTTATCGAGCCAGAACTTGGCCTTTTCCATATCTATGGAAATATCCGGGGGTTCTTTAAGAGGATTATACGAGCCGATATAATCCTTGGTCTTGGTCTCGCGCGGTTTCTTCGAATCGACGACGACGATCCGGTAGGAAGGCTTGTTCTTGGCCCCAAATCTCATCAAACGCAGGGTCATCATGGTAGGTTAATCCATTCTATTAAAATAGGTTAAGATAATAGCCCAATTTCGAGGCTAAGTCAATAAGAAAAAATGGCGAAAAAATGGGCGGGTTCAGCCGGCCTGGACGGGTCTTCCGAAGCGACCGTAACTCCATAGAAACCCTGGCGAGCATCCGCCTCGATCCGGACTTCGCCTTTAAAAAGGCCGAGCTCGCGGCCGGCGAGCGTCAAAGAGAGATCTTGGGGCTCCTTCCCCCCCTTCGTCGGGACAAGAATCTTCGCCCTGAGGTTGACGTCATCGATGAAATCGGCGGTTTTGACGATCGCGCTGACCTGAATGGTCTCGCCGGGCTCCGGCCTGAGCTTGTCCACGGAGACTTCGATCCGCAACCGCTCATCGGCCGCAGCGCCGGCCGGGCCTTTTCTCTGACAGAAAGATACGAAGGAAACGGTGATCAAAAGAAAGATGATGGATCTTTTCATCTCAAAGAAGACAGGATCTTCTGAAAGGCCGACTTTTTCATCATCTTCTGCATCTCCAGGAACTGCTTGAGAAGCTGGTTGACCTCATGCACCGGCCGGCCGCTCCCGCGGGCGATGCGCTGGCGGCGGCTGCCGTTGATGACCTTCGGGTTGAGGCGCTCCTCGGCCGTCATGGAGTTGATGATGGCTTCAAAGTGAAGAATTTTTCGGTCGTCGATCTGGGCCTGGCCGAGATTTTTGAACGGCCCGACATTGGGCAGATGGCCGAGCATGCCCGACAGCGAGCCCATTTTTTTGAGCTGGCCGAGCTGCTTCTTGAAATCCTCGAGCGTGAATTCCTGCTTGCGGATCTTGCGCGCCAGCTCCTCGGCCTCTTGGACATCGGTCTCCTTCTCGGCTTTTTCGATGAGGCTCAGGATATCGCCCAGGCCCAGGATACGCGAAGCCATGCGGTCGGGATGGAAGACCTCGAGCTTGTCATACTTTTCGCCGACGCCCACGAATTTAATCGGTTTTCCGGTTACCGAAACGATGGAAAGCGCCGCTCCGCCGCGCGCGTCGCCGTCGAGCTTGGTCAGGATGATCGAGGTCAAGCCGATTTTATCGGCGAAGGCCTGGCCGCTTTTGACGGCGTCCTGGCCGGTCATTGAATCGCCGACATAGATCACTTCGATGGGATTCAAGATATCTTTGACAAGCCGCAGCTCTTCCATCAGTTCGTTGTCGACGTGGAGCCGCCCGGCCGTATCGACGAGCAACAGGTCGTAGCCGCGGTTCTTCGTGAATCTGACGAGCTCGGCCAGGGCTTCCTGGGGAGCGGCCATCTGCTGAGCGGTCATTTCATAAAAAGGAAAGTTGAGGGAGCCGGCGATCATTTTGAGCTGGTCCTGGGCCGCCGCGCGCTTTAAGTCACAGGAAACGAGCAAGGGATTTTTGCCGTGTCCCAGGGCCCACTTGGCCAGCTTCCCGCAGGTCGTCGTCTTGCCGCTCCCCTGGAGCCCGACGAGCATAAAAATGGAGGGCGGAGTGCCGGCAAACGTCAGGGGTTTTTCGGAAGTTCCGAGGATCGCCGTCAGCTCGTCGCGGACGATCTTGACAACCTGCTGGGCGGGCGTGAGGCTGTCGAGCACCTCCTGGTTGAGCGCTTTTTCCCTGATCCGCGCCTCGAAATCCTTGACGACTTTGTAATTGACATCGGCTTCGAGAAACGCCATCCGGATCATCTTCAGGGCGTCGGCCATGTTCTTTTCAGTGACTTTGCCCTCGCCCTTGAGGAACTTCATCACCTTCTGGAGCCGGTCCGACAGCTGGTCAAACATCTATACGATCCTTAAATCAAGGCAATTATGATAAGTTAAACCTCCTCTCCGGTCAAACCAAGTGAGCCCATTGAAAATTATTACAAGAACCGTCCTTCTCTATTTTCATCTGTCCGATTTTGGCGACAACATGCCGGCCATTCGAAGCTCGAAGCCTGGTATAAAGATTGGCCTGACATTTGCTATAATAAAGACGTCTATTCCCGGCTGATTGAACTTTAGCCCTGACGAGGCTAAACTTGGGCATCATCAATAATAGGGAGACACCATGCCTGTTTCCCAATTTCCCCGGTTTCCTAATCCCGCGGTCCGCAAATAGGGAAATGGCTGACCGTATATCACTTTCGGGGACATGATTCCCTGTCCCTGGCGGTTTTCAACGGTATCGTCCTTTGGGGCGCTACCGACCAGACAGGGACAGGGTATCGTGTCCCCCTTGCATTTGAAAGTGATATACGGTCAGGGGAAATGGGTATTGTGTCTCCCTATTAAAATTATATAATAAATACGTTACCCCAAATGAAGCTCCTTAAAATCGG
>JALHTW010000365.1 GCA_022866045.1 Candidatus Aminicenantota bacterium
AAAAAAAGGGCGACATCCTGATCGTGGCCCTCAACAGCGACTCTTCCATCCGGAAGCTCAAAGGCAAAGGACGGCCCATCCTTCCCCAGCGGGAGCGGGCTGATATTCTCTCCGCGTTCGCCTGTGTGGACTTTATCACCATTTTTAATGAGCCGAACGTCGAAAACATCTTGATGGCGCTAAAGCCGAATGTCCACGCCAAGGGCTCGGATTACACGAAAAAGACCGTCCCGGAACGAGAGACCGTCCTCGCTTACGGGGGAAGGATCGCCATTGCCGGCGGACCGAAGATCCGGTCCACGTCCGAAGTTATCCCGCGGATCCTGGCGAAAACGAAAAGCGCGGGGCGGTCGAGAAAAAACTAAGCATGGAAAATTTTCTGATCATTCGGACGAGCTCGCTGGGCGACGTCATTCATACCTTGCCGGCGTTCGCCGCGCTGCGCAAAAAGCATCCCCAAGCCAGGATCGCCTGGGCCGTCGAGCAGAAAGGCAAGGAGATTTTGGACCTGGTCCCGGGCCTCGATGACATCATCATCGTCGGAACGCCCGGATGGCGGAAAAGGATCAGAAACAAGAACCAGGTCGCTCTCGATTTCCAGGGTCTGATCAAATCCGGCTTTATCGCTTTTCTCTCCCGGTCCGGGAAAAGGCTGGGGTATCATCGCAAAAACCTTAAAGAGCCTTTAGCCTCCGTATTTTATACCGACCGGCTCGAAGAAGTCTCCGAGGCAGGTCATGTCATCGGCAAAAATCTGAAACTTTTAACCCTCGTCGGCGTCAACGAAGAAAAATATGAATTTCCTTTGGCCGTCCCGAACGACATCCGGAATGCGGTGAAGGAAAAAATCGGCCGGCTCGGAGATCGATCGGGCCGGAAACTCGTGCTGTTCAATGTCGGCGCGGCCTGGCCGACGAAACGCTGGTTTTCCGAAAATTGGATCAGCGTCTTAAAAGACCTCGCAAGCGAGCCCATCTTCCCTCTCCTGCTGTGGGGCAGCCCGGAGGAAGAGGCCATCGCCCGCCGCATTCACCAGGAGACAGGCGCTCACTTAGCCCCTTTCCTCTCCATCAAAGAGATCATGGCCTTGCTCAAAGACGCTTCGCTGCTCGTGAGCGGCGACACGTTCGCGATGCAGGCCGCCTGCGCTCTGGACGTGCCCGTGGTCGGGATCTTCGGGCCGACGAACCCTAAGAGGAACGGCCCCTTCCTTTCCCGGGATAAAATCGCGTATCATGAGATCGGCTGCAGCCTTTGCTATAAGCGTTTGTGCGATTCCCTGGAGTGCCTGAAGCTCGCCAAGCCCGAAGAAATCGCTTTGCTGATCCGGCAATCGCTCAAAGAACATGCTTGAAAATAGATGGATGCAAATGATCTACCGCTGGCGGGTAAGGTCCGCCCTTTTTGTCTTTCTCGCCATCATCGTCCTGGCCAGGCCGACGTGGAGCTCGATCGTCATCGGACTTGCCGTTTGCGCCTTCGGGCTGATCATCCGGGCCTGGGCGTCCGGCCACATCAAGAAAGAAAAAGAACTGGCCATGTCCGGGCCGTATCAATTCACCCGGAATCCCCTCTATCTCGGGAATTTCCTCCTCGGCCTAAGCATCGCCATCGGCGCATACTCGTGGTGGTGTGCAGGGCTCTTCGCCGTCTATTTTCTCGTTTTTTACCCTCCGGTCATCCGGGAAGAGCGGGAGCGGATGAAGCGCCTCTTCCCCAAACAATACGAGGAATATAAGAAAAGGGTGCCTTTGTTCTTTCCGAGCCTTAC
>JALHTW010000046.1 GCA_022866045.1 Candidatus Aminicenantota bacterium
CCTGATCTCTTCGGACACGGTATCGATCGTGACGGCTAGAATGGGAGAGCCGTCCTCGGTTTCGACAAGCTCCGCGTCGGATTCGTGAAGCTTGTTAAGCTGAAACGGCGGACGGACAAAATGCCGCGCCCAGGCGTTAATAGCCTTATTTTCGAGGATCTCTTCAAAACCACTCATGCGCAGCACCTCATGAGACCGGGAAGGACGCCGAAGACGGCCCGGTCCGTCTTGACCACTTCGCCGTCCATCTCCAGGGCGAACGGCGTCTTGCTCTGCAAGCCGAACTCGCGGGCGAACCACGAATACGTTTTCGGATGCCCGCTCGAATCTTTTCGGTATAAACGGAGAAGGGTCATGACCGCTTCCCCTTTTGTCATGCCGGCGCACAAGTTGACGCCGAACTGACCGTCGTCCGGCCGGATGGCCGTGTCGTAGCACAGGCCGCCGGCGAAATGAGGGTTCTTAATGACACCCAGGTTCGTGATCATGAATGGCTGCGCCGGCTGATGTTCGAACGAAAGCTCGGCAGAGATATTTCGATAATGGACGATTGTTTGAAGGGCGGACGTGACCACGGCCGCTTCATGGGATATTCTTTGGACCAGGGCGATGGATCGAGCTCGAGAATTGTAGAGGGCGTTAGCTTCGGCTGTGATCCCGATGCTGGCATTGATGAGGCAGTATCGCCTGGAGAGGCCGTTTCCACCGTTCTGATAGCGCACGGCGATCACGTCGCAAGCAGCGGCGTTTTGCTGATCCATCCGGACGGGGATCCTTTCGACAAAAGACTCCGGCCGGAAAGGCTTATGGAAATCGTTGCTCGACCCGAGCCCGACCGCGCCAAGGATAACATCTTCGCCCGTCGCGCCGGAATTCAGGAGCGCATTCAAGAGAAGGTTGACCGTTCCATCGCCGCCGGCGGCGATGAAGACGCGCTCGCCCGTGGCCAGGGCCGTTCTCACCTGGCCTTCAAAGTGTTCGACCGACTGGATCTCTTCGGTTTCGAAGCTTCCGAAGCGCTGACGGAGCGCCGGTTCAACCAGGGCCCATGTCCGGCGGCCTCTGCCGTAGCGGCAAACCGGATTAACGAAGATATGCATTTTACACCTGCTCTTTCGCCGGCCTTCTGCTCAGGACCCATTCAAAAAAGACGTAGAAGACGGCGGCTGCCGGTATCCAGCCTGGCCGCAGATAAATGATTTCCGCAAGGCGCAAAAGGATGAAGCCGCGGACGACATTGACGATCGGTTTGAAAGCGAATTTTTCGTCCCGGATCCGGTGGAGCTCGAGCTGGGCAAAGGCAAGAACCGCGGCCGCTGAGGCGAAGACGAAAAGCGAAATTCCTTTCCAGGAAAACGCCTCGCCGGTAAGGACCACGGGCGCGATCGCCCAGCCGGCCGCCAGGACGGAAAGCGCGGCAAAGATATCCGACACGACCGCCGCTTTGCTCCAGCCGAAGACGACGACGAACGTGTTGTAGCCCGTCATCCGGTCAGCCGTGAGGTCCTTGGTGTATCCCGCCAGAACGAAGTTGGCATAGCTGAAGAAAACGCCGATCACGATGGGCCAGAGCAGGCCGCCCTTAAAGGCCAAGGCCGGAGTGCTTCCCGCTCCCAGCGCGGCCATTTTTCCGATGATAGGAAGCAGGGCAACGATCCAGGCGTTGTAAAAAGGCCCGCCCCACCAACGCCGTTTAAAAAATGTGTATGTCGCCAGGCCGAAGACGGCAAGAATCCCGAGGAGGAGCGTCCGCGGATTGAGGGCGTAGAGAATCGCGCAGCCGACGAAAAGTCCGGTGAAGCTGACGGACAGGGTCTGGGTCCGGTTGATGACGCCCAGGATCAGCGGACGATAGGGAGAGGAGATGGCGTCGGTATCCGTCTGGAAGCTGTCGGTCACCCCCTGGCTGAACCCATAGGCGGAGAAGAAAACGAAGAACGCGGCCAGCGTGGCCGCCGCCCCGCGCAGAGGACCGCCGGCGAACCCGGCCATGCCGGCTGTTGCAGAAATAAATAAAAGGTAAGGCCGCATCGTAATCCAATAGGCCTTCACGAACGCCAGGCTGAAGAGCGGAACCGGTTTCTTGTTCATAGCAGCCTCCTCACTGGGCGGTTCGGGGTTAGATCAACCCCAGGCGCCGGCCGACGAGCTTGAATCTATCGAGCGCAAATTCCAATTCTTCTTCCGTGTGTGTGGCCATGGCCGTCACGCGGATGAGCGATGATTCCGCGGACACAGCGGGCGGGACGATCGGGTTGACGAACACGCCCTCGTCCTCCAGCGCCCAGGCCAAGCGGAAGACCTTCTCGTCGTTTCCAAGCGGAATGGGAATAATCGGCGTCGGCGTGGCCATGACCGGAAAGCCCAAGGCGGTCAAGCCGTCCTTAAGGATCTGGGCGTTTTTCCTCAAGTTCCGGAGCAGGTGCGGCGAGCCCTTGAGGACCCGGAGCGAGGCAAGCACCGTGGCCACGACCGAGGGCGGAAGGCTTGCCGTAAAAACGAACGGCCGCGAGTTGAATTTCAGGAACTCGATGACATCCCGCCGCGCGGCAACAGCGCCGCCGACCGTCCCGAAGACTTTGCTGAACGTGCAGCAGACGAGGTCGATCTCGCCCTCGAGGCCGAAGTGCTCAGCGACGCCGCGGCCGTTCTCCCCCATGACGCCTGAGCCGTGGGCGTCGTCGATCATGATCCAGGCTCCGTACCTGTCGGCCAAGTTTTTGATCTCCGGAAGATTGGCCAGGTCGCCCTTCATGCTGAAGACGCCGTCGGTGACGATCAGCTTATTGGCTTCGGGATCGCATGCCGCCAGCAGTTCTTCCAGGTGGGCCATGTCGCTGTGCCGGAATACTCGGATCTGAGCCTTGGCCAGCTTTATTCCATCGATGATGCTGGCGTGGTTCAGCTGGTCGCTGAAAATGACATCGTTTTCGCCGGCCAGCGCGCAAATCGTGCCCATCATCGTCATATAGCCGGTGCTGAAGAGCAGCGATGCTTCTGCGCTCTTGAACTCAGCCAGTTCTTTCTCGAGCTCGACATGCAGGCTCGTCGTCCCCGCCAGAGGGCGGGAGCTGCAGCACCCTGTCCCGTAGATGTCGATCGCCTTTTTCACGGCTTTGACCACGACGGGATGGGTCGAAAGCCCCAGGTAATTGTTCGAACCGAGCATGATGAGCGTCTTGCCGTTCCTGAGGACCTCGGTTTCGGCGCCGGAGTCGAGAACCCGGAGATAAGGATTCTGGACGTTCATCGAGGCCAGGTAGGTCTCGACGAAATTCAGGTAATTCGCGCACTTGACGAGAAAAGCGTCTGTCCGGGGCCGGACGAAGACCGGGACCGTCCGTTTTAAGGCTAAGTTTTGATTTGAGACTGACACTTCGTTCCTCCTTGGTTTATGTTCTTCACGGTCTCAATATAGCCCCGGGGGCGGCTGGAGTTGTCATGGAGATGTCAAAAAATTGTTAAGAATTTGTTAAGAAAGGCGGGAAAAAAGCTCTACTTTTGGAATCTATACCCGGACCAGGGAATGGTCAAAAGATGGGCGGGTCTGGACGGGTCCTTTTCAATCTTTTGCCGGATATTATGGATGAACGTGTCCACAGTCCGCGTCGTCGGGAATTTCTCATAGCCCCAAACTTCGTTAAGGATCGTATCCCGGCTGACGACTTCGCCCTCATGGGCTATCAAAAGCTTGAGAAGGTCGTATTCCTTCGCCGTGAGATAAAATTCTTTTTTGCCCTTGGACGCGACTCTTTTCTTAAAATTGAGGATGACGTCGGCGAACGAATATTCCTCGATGTCTTTGGGTTCGGGACTGCTGCGGCGGAGCACGGCGTTGATCCGGGCCAAAAGCTCCCGCTGGCCGAAGGGCTTCGTCAGGTAGTCGTCGGCGCCGAGCTCCAGTCCCACAACTTTATCAATCTCGTCCTTTTTCTGCCCGGTCAGCATGATGACCGGCGTGCCGATGCCCTTCTCGCGGAGCTTGCGGCAGATCTCCAGCCCGTTGAGCCCCGGCAGCATGAGGTCCGTGACGATGAGGTCCGCCTTTTCCTTGGAGGCGAGCTCGAAACCCGTCTTGCCGTCGGCGGCCGTCTTGACCACAAAGCCCTCGGCTTCGAGAAAC
>JALHTW010000047.1 GCA_022866045.1 Candidatus Aminicenantota bacterium
GACGGATACGTGGGGATCGAGGGCAATGGCCCGGCCTGGGGCTCGCCCATCGCTTCAAAGGTCGCCCTGGCCAGCCGCGACCCGCTCGCCGCGGACATCACGGCGACGCGGGTCATGGGCTTCGATCCCAAGACCGTGAATTACCTTATGGCCATGGCCGAGGCCGGCATGGGCCAGGGCGATTACGACAAGATCCAGCTCCTCGGCACGCCTCTCGACCAGTGCATCACAAAATTCAAGCCCAACGAAAGGATGGCGGAACTGTATAAATGATGACGACGGATAATAGGGGCGATCAAGCGAACGGGCAAAAGGGCGGCAAGGTCCTCCAGTTTTACAAAAAATTCGCCTTCACGATCTGGGTTCTCATCTTCGTCGCGGCTTCGATGCTCTATCCGGCGGCCTTTCGCCTCTGGTTCGGGACAGACCTCAAAGTTTTGATCGTCCCCCTCATCCAGATCATCACCTTCGGCATGGGCACGACGCTCAGCGCGAAGGATTTTAGGGGCGTGTTAACGATGCCCTGGCCGGTCCTCATCGGCATTTTTTTGCAATTTACGATCATGCCTCTGGTCGGCTTTACGATCGCCATGACCTTCGGCTTCGACCCTGAAGTCGCCGCAGGCATCATTCTCATCGGCTCGGTCTCGAGCGGCGTCGCCTCGAACGTCATGACCTATCTCGCGAGGGGCAACGTGCCGCTTTCTGTAACCATCACCTCCTCGACGACTTTCCTTTCTCCGTTCGTGACGCCCTTCTGGATGAAGACGCTCGCCGGCCGTCTCATCCCCGTGGATTTCGTGCTCATGATGCTGTCCATCTTCAATATGATCATCATTCCCATCATCGCCGGGCTCGTCGCGAACAGGATCCTTTACAGCAAAAAGACCTGGGCTCGCCAAAGCGCGTCGCTGGCGGTCATCTCCGCCGCGGCGATCGGGCTCGCGATCGCGGTCAGCTTCACGCCAAAGAATATCTGGGGACCATTGGCGGTCCTTAAAGCCGGAGTCTTCCTCGGATTTCTCCTTATCGGCATCTCCGCATTCGCCAAGCTCATCATCAGCATCGCGCTCAAAGGCCCGGAAAATTGGATGGACAAGACCCTTCCCGTCGTGTCCATGGCCAGCATCTGCTTCATCATCGCCATCATCACCGCGCAGTCGCGCGACGAGCTTCTTTCGGTGGGCCTGGCTCTCATCGGCGCGGCCGTTCTCCACAATGGCATCGGCTATTTGCTGGGATACTGGGGTGCCCGTCTCGGCCGCCTCGACGAAAGCGCCTGCCGTGCGGTGGCCATGGAGGTCGGAATGCAGAACGGCGGGATGGCCTCCGGGATCGCGATCGATGTCCTCAAGAGCACGAGCGCCGCGCTCGCCCCGGCCATCTTCGGCCCGTGGATGAACGTCTCGGGCTCGCTTCTGGCCGGCTGGTGGCGCCGCCGGCCTGTTTCGCCCAAACCACAGATGAATTATCGGAATTCGGTGACATGACCCAATTCTCTTGAATTGGGATCGTGTCACCTGAATTCCATCTTTAGAGAAATCAGACTTGACTTTTAACTCAAAAGTTATTACAGTAATTACATGAAAACGATTGAACTCAAAGTCTCCCGTATCGGTAACTCCCGCGGGGTCCGGTTACCTGCAGCATCGTTGCGGCGTTATCGCATCGGTACGGCGGTCCTCATGGAGGAGCGGAGCGAGGGAATTTTCCTGCGGCCCGTTGGCCCTGTGGTGGAGAAACTCTCCTGGGAAGATACGGCCCGCGAAATGGCGGCCGGACGCGAAGACTGGAGCGAGTGGGACGCTTTGGACACGGACGGATTGGAAAGCATCCCGTGGGAGACCGGAGAGGCCGGTAGGATAGCGGAAAAGAAAGCCCGCTATCGTTCGGTCCTGCGATCGGCCAAGAAATCATGAGGCGCTACGAGATTCGGTGGGCTTCACTGGACCCGACTCAGGGCGCGGAAATGGCCAAGAAACGTCCGGCGGTTATCGTCAGTCTGGATGCGCTCAATGAGAAATTGCAGACCGTGACAGTCTGCCCGCTGACCAGCCAGTTGCATCCCTCCTGGCGATCCAGGCTGCAAGTCCGATGCAACCGACAAGACGCGGAAATCGCGGTGGACCAGATACGAACGATCAGCAAGTCTCGGCTCGGAACCAAGATCGGCGAACTGACGGAAGACGAAGCCGCCGCGCTGAGGCGGATCATCACCGAGATGTACGGCGAGTGACTCGAAACCCGCTCACCACGTCCGTGGCGGCCGAAGATATAGTCCTTTCGCGACGGACGGCCTTGATTACGAGCTTAGCGGGAGGGAAGAATATGAGCCGCAAAAAAGCAAATTTTTATCCTTTATGCGAGATAGACAGATGAGCCTGCGGCTGGTTTCCTGGAACATAGGGCACCAGATCGCTGCGTGGCACGAACTGGCGGTGGAGGCGCGTTAGGCGTGAAGAGAGTCCGGAATTATCGCGTTCAAATTAGAATTTCGGTAATTGGCTGTGTGTCACCGTATTTTTGAAGCCTCTAAATGCTTGGGAGGTCGCCACGGCACTTCGTGCCTCGCGACGACAACTTGGATAAACAATATTTCTTTTCATTTCCATGAGATATAAAAATCCACGAATTAATCAGATTAAAAAACTTTGGGGAATATTTTCTTGAGACTGGATAAAGATTCCGGATAGAGATCCTCCACACCAACATCTTTCCACTCGGCAAATTGAACCTGCCACTGCCCATTTGTTTTTAGGAGATGAATCTTAAAGCGATAAGTCTCGCCCGTAAACTTAATCAGCTTTCTCAGGACTTCGGCTCCGCCTGAGGAAATCGCCATTTCAGTCTGAATTTTCGCCCTTAAGGAGTCCCATTCCTCAAACCGCGTGCTCAGGATATGGATGACGATTCCTTTGTGCTGTTCAAAATATTGAATGAGAAAATCCCGGGTCTTGTCCCTGTCCCGGCCCTCAAAATCAAAATAGTCATCCGCAAGGTTCGACATGAGGTTGTCGATCTCCCTTTTTTCGGCGAGGTTAGCGACATTTTCCATTAGCTCCAAAATCAAATTCTTTTCTGATTTTTCTTGGCAGGAGTCCGAAAAAATCGCAAGGAGGATACCGACCGCCAAGGCAACGTATCGGCGTGGTGAGGCCATGGTTCTACGTTTCATTGGATATCATCTATCAGGGGTCACTCCAACCATATCGCAAGAAAGCGGGTCGCGTCAATAGCCTCAAAAACCCAAAGGATCTATTTTATTGACATCCCTCTTCTCCTCCGCTATAAAAGGAAGGTGCGCTTTTTGGCCGCGTCCATCATCCCGTCCCAGCCAAGGAGGGTTCAGCATGTTTAAAGGGCATCCCAAAGGTCTGTTCGTCGCCTTCTTCGCCAACATGGGCGAGCGCTTCGGCTTCTACACCATGGTCAGCATCTTCGTCCTTTTCATGCAGGCCAAGTACGACCTGAGCCCCGGCGCCGCGTCTGTGGTCTACTCCGTCTTCGTCGCCTGCGTCTATTTCCTGCCCCTTCTCGGCGGCATCCTGGCCGACAAAGTCTTCGGCTACGGCAAGACGGTCAGCCTCGGGATGATCGTCATGTTCCTCGGCTATATCCTGCTGGCCCTCCCGACCAAAATGGCCACGGGTTTTCCTCTGGTTATCGCCGCCCTGGCCGTCATCGCCCTCGGCACGGGCTTCTTCAAAGGCAACCTCCAGGCCCTCGTCGGCAACCTCTACGACGACCCGAAATACAGCGCCCTCCGCGACAGGGCTTTCACGATTTTTTATATGGGCATCAACATCGGAGCCATGTTCGCCCCGACCGCTTCGGAAAAAGTCGTCAACTGGATTCTCTCCGGCGCCCGCTTTACTTACGACGCACGCATCCCGGCGCTGGCCAATGACTTCCTCAAGGGCAGATTGGCCGACGCCGCTCCCTACCTCGCCATCGCCCAGAGCCAGGACGCTTCGATCAACCTGGAGACGCTCAGGCAATTCTCTGAGCGCTATATCAACGCCCTGGGCAAATCCTACCATCTCGGCTTCGGCTTGGCCTGCATCAGCCTGATCATTTCCATGGTCATCTTCTGGGGCTTCAAGAAATATTACAAGCACGCCGATTTTAGCGAAAAGCAAAAATCGAAGTCCGAAGCCCACAAGGCTCAAGTCCTCGAGCTCACGCCCCGGCAGACCAAAGAACGGCTCGTGGCCCTTATCCTCGTTTTCGTCGTCGTCATCTTCTTCTGGATGGCCTTCCAGGAAAGCGCGGCCACGATGACGTTTTTCGCCCGCGACTATACGGTCCCGAGCGTCGGGAAAGTCACGAACCTCTGGTTCGATCTAACCGGGCTGCTCACGATCTTCCTGGCCGTCGTGGGGCTGGTCTTTTTGTTCAAGAAAAGCTCTGGCCGAGTTGCGCGCCTCGCCGGCGGAGCGGCCTTCGTCGTTTTCTCCGTCCTCAGTTATTTAAGATTCAGCGGCTACCTGGACAGCAATCCCTTCATGCCCCAACGCTTCCAGCATTTCAACCCGTTTTTTATCGTTTCGCTCTCGCCGCTCGTCATCGGCCTCTTTGCCTACCTCAATAAAAAGGGGAAAGAGCCCTCCTCGCCCCGCAAAATCGGGTACGGCATGCTGCTCACGGCCGTTTCGTTCGCGATCCTGGCCGTCGGCTCGCTCGGTCTGCCCAGCCCGCAAGAGCTCGGAGGCCACGTCGCGCCCCCGGAGTCGCAGGTCTCCGTCTATTGGCTGATCACGACGTATTTTCTCCTGACGATCGCAGAGCTCTTCCTGAGCCCGATAGGAATTTCTTTCGTTTCGCGCGTCGCCCCGCCAAAATACAAAGGCCTGATGCAGGGCGGCTGGTTCGCCGCCACCGGCATCGGCATTCTTCTCGTCGGCCTGCTCGGCAATCTGTGGATGGTCCTCCCCCTCTGGATCCTGTGGCTCATCCTCGTCGTCGCCTGCCTGCTTTCGGCCGCCTTCATGTTCGCCATCATGAAGAAACTCGAGCGGACAACCAACTTTTAGGATCATGGGGAGGTTGGCCATGCCTAAAAAAGAATTCACGTCCAAGCTGGAGCGGTTCGAGGGCGTCGGCACATGGACTTACGCCGACATTCCTTTCGATGTCGAAAAGGCGTTCGGCAAGAAAGGCCAGGTCAAGGTCAAAGGGACCGTGAACGGCATCGCCTTCCGGAGTTCCTTAATGCCTCACGGCGACGGGACGCATTTCCTGGTTGTGAACAGATCGGTCCGCGACGCCGCCAGGGTTGACGTCGGCCACAAAATCAAAATCGTGCTCGAGGCCGACACCGAGGAACGCGTTGTCGCCTTGCCTCCCGATTTCGAGAGAGCCCTGGCGAAGAGCAAAGCCGGCCGGATGGCCTGGGACAAGGTCTCTTATCCCCACAAGAAAGAATATCTGGATTGGATAACGGACGCGAAAAAGGAAGAGACGCGCAAGCGGCGGATCGAAAAAGCGATCGCAACGCTCGCCGGGAAAGCCGCCATCAAATAGGAAACGACCGCATACAAAAAAATCAAACTTGCGCCGGCTAAAATCTAAAACATCTTCATTGTCTATTTCTCCGGCCTTGCATAAATCGTGTCCCCCTCGTCTTGAATTCGGCGCCATCTGCGAATTCTCTTCTCGAGGAAACGGCGCAATTTATGAATAATTCAATAAGTTAGGTTTACTTTTCTTAATGGACGATCTTACGGACCATTGTCCTCTCTAGGCGACAGGCCAAGTCTTCTTCGTCCCTGATAAAATTGGCATAAAGATTGCTGTTGTTATGTAAGACGATGGGTTTTATTAAGATATCGTGACGGCAGAATGAGATGGAGGGAACGATGAGAAAACGAAGATCATCGGCTCTATTATATCTGGTCCTTTTATTGTTTTTCTTCCGAGTTGCCTCCTCCGCTCAGGAGCGACTCCAAACAGGCGGCCATTTTATACTCGGATTCCCGCAGGGAGAGTTTAGATCGAATGCCGATCGTATCGGCCTCGGAGGCGATTTTTATTTTGCGTATCACATTCCCCGGAGCATTCTTTCGGCGGGGATCTCTATCGGATTTTCGATATACGGAAGAGAAACGCGCGAGGCGCCTCTGAGTCCGACAATCCCCGAGATGATCGTCGATGTCTCGACGACCAACTCCATCATGCTTGGCCATTTGTTTCTCCGACTCCAACCCCAGCAGGGAATGTTTCGGCCTTATCTGGACGGTCTGATCGGATTTCATTACCTGACGACAGACACCTCCATTCACGACAACTGTGATGGGGACGATGATATCAGCTCCAATAACTACAACGATCTCGCGTTCAGCTACGGAGCAGGGGCAGGAACCATGGTGATGCTGATCCAGGGGGTCCGACAAGATAATAAACGGCGCCTCTTTTCCATGGACCTGGACATCGGCATTCGCTACCTCAGGGGCGGCGAGGCTGAGTATATGAAGAAGGGTTCGATCCACCGTGAAATCGACGGCGTGACATACGATGTCTACCGCTCCAGGACCGACCTTGTGAAAGCTTACATCGGCCTAAACTTTTCATTTTAAGGCGGACAGAGCAAAGCGCCTTTTCGGAGCGCAAGACTCTTGAAGGTCAGGACTGAAAGACCTTGTCCCCGGCCATGACCTCCTGCCTCGCCTCATCAAACGTCACGCGCTGTCCGGTGTGGAGCGCGGCCGTGGTCATGATGACGGCGATGGCATGGCGATAGCCGGCCACGACATCGGCGCGGGGCGTTTTGCGGTCGCGGACGCGCTCCATCCAATTCCGGACATGGCTCGACGTCATCGGATCGGCCCCCGTGTTGGCCGCGGTTTCGACCTTTTCGGTCGGCAACTCGTATCTTTCTAAAAGATTGGCCTTCATGCCCATCTCGGCAGCAGAGCCCTGGGTCAACCCTCCTTCGGGTGTCACGATGTTCTTGTCCAGGTCGAGTTTTCCGCCGTTCGAAAAATAATATTCCTTCACTCCGCCGGCGGAATTGTGCATCCGGGACGAATAAACGACTTGAAAGCCGGTCTGGGGATCGTCGAGCGGGCCGTAATCCAAAACAGCCGTCATCGTATCGGCGTTTTGCCGGCCGTCTTTCCAGACATAAATTCCGCCGTTGGCCGCCACGCTCCGGGGATGGGGAAGGTCGGTGAACCAATGGACGGTGTCAATCTGGTGGCACATCCACTGCCCGGGAATGCCGGACGAATAAGGCCAGAAGAGGCGGTACTCCAGATATTTTCTCGGATCCCAGGGCTCAAAGGGCCGGTTCATAAGGTATCGCCTCCAATCCGTGTCCTCTTCCTTTATCGCGGCCACGAGAGCCGGCCGCCGCCACCGTCCGGGTTGATTGACGTTCCAGCTCATCTCGACCATCGTGATGGGACCGAATTTTCCCGATTTGATGAACTCGCAGGCGGCGGTATAATTTGCTCCGCTCCGCCTCTGCGAGCCGACTTGAACGATCCTCCCGCTTTCCCGGACGGCTTTCAAAGCGGCCCGGTTGTCTTCCATGGTCTCGGCGAAGGGCTTTTCCACATAGACATCGCAGCCGGCTTTGACGGCTTCCACAGCATGAAGAGCATGCTGGAAGTCGGCCGTGCTGATGATCACGGCGTCCACGCCGACGCGTTCATACAACTCTTCGTTATTGCGCGCGGCCGCCACGGCCTGTCCCGTCTTTCCTTTCAAGAAGGCGATCCCTTCCTCCCTTCGGCGGCTCCAAAGGTCCGAGATCCCGACGATCTCGAAATTGAGCTCGGGCGCGTATTGAAGAAACGGCGGGATCAAGGAGCTTTTACAGCGGTCGGAGAACCCGACGATCCCGACCCTCACCCGGTCGTTGGCCCCGCGAATTCTCCCCAAGCTCGCAGCCTTCAATCCCCGGCTCGCGCTGTTGACGGACAATCCGGCCGAAGCCACTGCCGCTATCTTCACGAAATCCCTTCGAGAAATGCCCATTTCGACCTCCTCGGAATCTATTGGCTGCTATCCTACATCCCTTTTTCAAGACGCAGCGATCTCGTTTCTCAAAAAAGTCATTGCCGCCGGAAGCTCGTCCTTCATGCTCTTCCATCCGCATTCCATAGAGATCCCGCCTCGATACCCTATTGTTTTGAGCCTCTTAAAAAAAGGCTTGAAATCGTCTCCGACGGTGCCCGGCGGCGTTCGTTTATCTTTTTCCGCGATGTGGCAATGATGGATGTGCTTCCCAAACATCTCGATGGCGTCGGGCGTCTCCCCTTGCCGGAGCAGATGATATAGATCCGCCAGCAGCTTGAAATTCGGATGGCCGACGGCCTCGACGACCGCCGCGCCCTCTTTGAGGCTGTTGACGAAATTGGTCTCCCCGCTGTTCAGCGGTTCGAGGGAAACGATCACGCCGTGGCGTCCGGCAAGAACGGCGACTCTCTTGGCCAGATCGCGGAACTGCTCCTCGGCCTTGGCCCGGCTGAATCCCTCGGGAATTTTACGGGATTCGCCGCTTCCCCAGACGATCGTCCCGACTCTGGCCCGGGCCGCCCTTTGGAATGTGGTCTCGGCATAAGCCAGGATCTCGTCATGTTTCGCCTCAGCACCAACGGCCTTCAATTGGCCCGGGAGGAAACCGTTACAGGCCAGGACAGGAAGTTCTTCTGCCTTAAGCTCGGCCAGCTTTGCCTGGAATTTTTCTTCCGGCTCGTCCGGAATCAAGAAACGCCGGACTCCTTCTTCGACATACGCGCAGCCGCTTTCCTTCAATAATCCGGAATCCGCCAGGGACGCGCAGACGCCGATCTGGCCGAGGAAAGAGCCGGCATCGTTCTCTTTGAACAAGCGGCCGATTCGCGGCCGGGAAAACAAACCCAAGCCGCCAAATGCTGCGGTTTTTAAAAAGTCCCGGCGGGAAGTCGATCGCATAGCGTCTCGAGGAGACGCATCTTCGATGGCGTCCCCTCGGTAAAACAATATCTTAGGCTCGGGGGAAAATCAAGTCTGCTGATGACCTTGCCGGTAATTCTTTTTCCGGGGCGCCGGAAAGTCAAGCAGGGGTGGCGCGGCGAAGGGGCTCCCCGTCCGCGCGCAGCGGCCCGGCCGCGAGCACGGCCGGGGAAGAGCCGCGACAGGACCCCGCCCGAAAGTGGCCTGACACCGGAAAAAGAACTGCTTAAGATGACCTTACCACCGCCAGAGATAGCTTACTTTAAAGAAGAATCCGCGTTTCGTCTCTAAGAACCGGCGGCTGTCTTCATAATCGCTGCCGTTCCAGCGGATCTTTTGAAAAGCAGATCCGTATCCCATATAGACGACGGTCCCTGGAATGTAGGTGAACGAGGCCAAAGTATCCACGGTCATCCTTTTCTTGTAGGTGTTGTATTCCAGGATGGCCCTCAGGAACAGGTATTTGTTGACCTGGAACGTGTTGAAGCTGCGGAGAATCATGTAGTCGTAAATCTTCGTCCTGTCCGAGCGGCGGTAAAAGTCCGTGTATGTCAGATCGATCACGAAATCGAATTTTTCCGTGGGCTGGTATTCGACGCCGGCACTGGCGCGGTTGCCGTCGCCCTGATAAGGAGCTTCCGGGTCGTAATAAATAGCGCCGGTGCGGCGGAAAAATCCGTTGATAAAAAGGTGTTTGGATAGCTGGGAATTAATTTGAAAACCGAATCCGCTCCGCTCGAAGCGGTGCGCTTCATAGACCTCATTGGCCAGGATTCCTTCAAAGCGGACCTGGGTGCTCCGAGGAAGAGAGAAGCGCAGGACGAAAATATTGAAGGTCTCGAGCATGTTCGAATAGGTGTCGTAGAGGTGGTAGGACCAATAAAAGGGCTCGATCCTCTGGAAGAATTTCGATTTGGGATAGATCTTGTACATGCCGAACGCGGCCAGGCGCCGCAGTCCACTTCTCTCCAGGAAGCCGGTATCGACCTGAAAATTCTGAGAAATATCCTGGTAGCCGACGTCCAACGAGACCTTCCTGTCATCGAGGGTGTACCTCAAGGCGAGGGCATGGCCGCCGTTGATGTCGCCGCCTCCTGGGTTTTTTGTAAACGAGCCGAACAAGTGGAAGGAAGCGACCGAGGTCTGGCTCAAACGGATCCGGCCGTCGCTTCCGATGACCCGGTTGAATCCGCCCCGGACATCGCGGGCCGTGTAAAAGCCGCCAAGATAGGAATCCTCTTTCAGGGCGTGCTTGAAGCGGAAGATGGAGAAATCGGGGTGTTCGTCCGAGCCGCCGTCGGGCTGGTAGTCCTGGGCGTAGATGGCCGCAATCGAGTTCTTAGCCCCGAATTTTCCGGTCAGCTTGAATCCGAAGACGGGGTCGACGATGGTTCGCGTGTGGATCATCGCCAGCAGGGGCGCATCTTCGGTGTTCCCGGCGAACTGAAAGATCTCGTTGCCCTCGAGAAAGAAAGGCCGTTTTTCCGGAAAGAAAAGAGCATATCTCAGATTGATGTCCACCTGTCCGGCGTCCGACTCGACCTGGCTGAAATCCGGGTTGATCGCGGCGTCGAGGGTCAGGTCTGTGGTCAAGCCAACCTTGCCGGTCAGGCTGAGGTCGGTCGTCCGCTCGTCCCGTTTCAGCCGGCCGTCGCTTGCGGCCAGTTTATCGCTGTGCGTGACCGCGGGAAGGATTTCGACCACCCGCTTGAACTTCAAACCGGTGACGGCGATGGCCTGGGTCTGGGCGATGATGCTTCCCTTGTCGGGAAACAGAGGGGGAGCGCTGGCCACTTCCGAGGTCCGCACGAACTGACGGAAAAAGCCCAATCTCATGGTGATGGTCTTCCCGCCGGGGAATCGGATGCTCTGGAGCGGGACCCGGTATTCCACCGTGTAACCCTTATCATCGATCTGTCCTTTGCTGTACCAGATGAAATCCTGATCGGACGACAGATTGCCGTTGATGTCCATGATCCCGTCGCCCTGGATGCCCAGCGGGTTGACCAGGAAGCCGTAGCCGCTCTGCATGGTGTTGTACGTGTCGATGATAATACCCACGAAATCGTCCGAAAACATGGCGTCCCGCTTGGAGATCGAGGCCTTGATCTTGGACGGGTCGGTGTCATAGCACCGGAAAGCAAAGTAGAGGTTCTCCGCGTCGTAGAGAAAGTAGGCCTCGGTCTTCTGGCTGGGTTCCTTGCCGAAGTCGGGCTGGAACGTCTTGAAATCTGTCATTTTGAAAGCCCCGTCCCATTCGCCAGGGTCCAGCTTCCCGTCGATGACCGGCGGCTTTTGAGCCGGCGGGATATCGAGCGTGTTCAGGGCGAAAAGGGCCGAGGAAAATAGCAGCCCGGCCAAAAAGACAGCGAGCCTGCCTGCCGTTCTTGGGGTATAGCTCATCGCGTCTTCCTCCGTTTTATCATCGGGTGCAAAAATGTCCATTCTCTTTTTCACTATAAGAGACGAAAAATGAGGCCAAAAGGTTTACTCTAAATCTGGGTCAATGCCCGAGGCCGGACAAATTTACATCGATTCTCGATTTGAGATATAATATCTCTTTCTGAAAGGATGTGAGGTCTTTCAGCCAATGACCTTGACCAAAGGAATTGAACGATGAATATCTTCCGAATACTTCGGGTATCGCTCCGCGCTTTGACCCGGAACAAGATGCGGACATTTCTGACGGCGCTGGGGATCATCATCGGCGTCGGGTCGGTGATCGCCATGGTGAGCATCGGAACAGGGGCCAAAATCGCGATCCAGAACCGATTCAACGCTATGGGGACCAATCTTCTTTTTGTCCGTCCCGGGAGCATGAATCTCGGGGGCGTCCGAACCGGTTTCGGAGGCCGAAGCACTTTGAAAATCGGAGATGTCGAAGCCATCGAGAAAGATTGTCCTTCGGTCAAAGGAACGTCTCCGAATATCAACACTCAGGGCCAGGTCATTTACTTAAACAAGAACTGGAGAACCCAGATCCAGGGCGTCAGCGAAAAATATCCGGAGATCCGGAAATGGGAAATAGACCAAGGGACTTTCTTCGACGAAGAGCAGCTCCAAAACGGCGAAAAGGTCTGCGTCCTCGGCGCCGATGTCAAACAGTACCTCTTTGAGGACGGCGAAGATCCCCTGGGCAAGGTCATCCGCATCCGACGCGTTCCGTTCACGATCGTGGGAATCCTGAAATCCAAAGGCCAGGCCGCCGGGATGGGCCGCCGGGACGACATGATTTGCGTTCCGTACACGACGGCCTCGAGGCGGCTCGTCCGGCAAACGTTTATCCAGTCGATCGATGTCGCGGCGATCTCTGCGAAGGCCATCCCGCTGGCCCAACAGGAGATCGAGACCCTCCTTCGCATTCGGCATAACATCGACCCGGGCGCCGCAGACGATTTCAACGTCCGCAACATGGCCGACATCGCCGAGAACGCGGAGAGCGCGATCGGGGTTTTGACTCTTCTCCTGGGAAGCATCGCCGCGATCTCGCTTCTCGTCGGCGGGATCGGCATTATGAACATCATGTTGGTCTCCGTGACGGAGCGGATCCGGGAGATCGGGATCCGGATGTCGATCGGCGCCCGGGAACGGGACATTCTCCTCCAATTCCTGGCCGAGGCGGTCGTCCTGAGTCTCATCGGCGGTTTTCTGGGAATCGGCTTGGGCCTAGGCCTATCGAAACTGCTGAAATACATTCCGATCTTTTCCCGGATCCAAACAGTCGTTTCCCTCGGCTCTGTGATTCTGTCTTTCCTTTTCGCCGGATCCGTCGGCGTATTTTTCGGTTTTTATCCAGCCCGTAAGGCGTCCAAGCTCGACCCGATTGAAGCTCTGCGATATGAATGAGGGCTGCCGCCGGAGCGAAGACCAAACGGATACGCGCTTTTGACGAGCGGCGAAGGATTTTAAATTCCGATTCATCCCGCCGATCAAAGACATCCCGCGTCGATGATGTTTCATAAAAAAAATTTGATCCTCATCGGGTCCGCAGCCCGGAAGGCCGGGAAGACCGCTTTCGCCTGCAGAATCATCCTCCGCTACGCTCGATTCACCGAAGTCGTTGGGATCAAGATCACAACGATCAAGGACGATGATCCCGGCTTCCATAGCGGGAAGGACGGCAGCAAATGCCATTCGCTCGAGGGCCGCTATCAAATTCTTGAAGAGACGGTACCGTCCGATGACAATGACACAGGCCGCATGCTGAAAGAGGGGGCCGGCCGGGTTTATTGGCTCAAAGTTAGACGGGAATATTTAAAAGAAGGGATCGAGGCACTTTTAGACCGCATCCCGGACAACGTATGCGCCGTGGCCGAGGGGACTTCCGCGCGGTCGATCGTGGAGCCGGGTGTGTTCATCGTCCTGGGCGAGAAGAATAACCCTTCGATGAAAGATTCCTGCGCGGCGGTCATTCATCTCGCGGACAAAGTGGCGAGCTTCGACGGCCGCGCTTGGGACTTCCCTCCGGAAGACTGCCTCTTCATAGATGACGAATGGATGATACGGCCCAAGGCCAGCGCCATCGTCCTGGCCGGAGGAGACAGCCGCCGCATGGGCCGGGACAAGGGCCTCCTGCCGGTTGAGGGAAAACCCATGATCGCTCTTATCGTCAGCCAACTGAAAAACCTGTTCGATGAAATCGTCATCAGCGCCAATAAGACGGACGACTACCGCTTTTTAGGCTTGGAGATCGTCCCGGATCTCAAGCCCGGGCAAGGCCCGCTGATGGGGATCGCCTCGAGCCTTCCCCACTCGAAAAACGACGTCAATTTCGTGGTGGCCTGCGATATCCCCTATTTAAAACTGAGTTTCGCCTGCCGGCTGATCAAGCTGGCCGAAGGGTACGACATGGTCCTGCCTTGCGCCGAAGATCAAAAGTATGAGCCGCTCTTCGCCGTCTACCGAAAAAGCACGATCGAGCCCGCTCTGAACATCTTAAAAAGAGGAGGCCGGAGCATCATCGAGCTCCTCGATTACGTGAAGGTCAATCTGGCGAAAATTCCGGAGGGAAGCTGGTAC
>JALHTW010000048.1 GCA_022866045.1 Candidatus Aminicenantota bacterium
AGTCAAATTGTTATATTGGCCGCTCTGACTGATCGTGGTCGTGGTCCCGCTTACGGATAAGTTCCCTCGATTCGTAAGCCCGGTGGGCACCGTGACCGAGGGCAACTCTTTGGGTTCCTCGAGCGCCGCTGTCCCCTCCGTGATTTCTGAACCCAAGCCCTGGATAATGACTTCGTTCGGATCCGACCCAGCCCCGGTCACGGCGCTGCCGTTGACGATCGAACCGTTACCCAGATTGATGGCGCCGTAAGTGTCGCCATTCGTTCCTATATTGCCGCCAGTGCCAATATTCGTCCCGCCATAGGCCCCCAGCCGGGAATCATAACTGTCGACAATGGCACCGCCGCCAACATTCACGCCGTTGGCGCCAAAAAGCATAAAATTGAAGAGCGGCGGCGGCGCCCCGCCGGCGAGGACGACCCGGATGGTTTTGGAGATGTTTTGAGAGCCGGAAAAGGCCACCGTCCCCGTGGCTTCAATCACCGGAGCCATGCCCTCCGGCTCATAGACGGTGGTGCTGATGTTGCCGATGACCGTGCCGCCCGCGGCCGTAAAATTTGAAATGTTTAAAGTCCGCTGAGCGCTCGTCCCGCTCCAGGACAAAATGTCGCCGTAATTCAGTTCCCAAATTGCCCGTTCAAGGCCGGCCTCGGCCAGGTTAAGCGCGGCCAGCGATCCAAAAGATTTTCCTGTGAGGCGAAAACGCGAAGAATATTTGGTCATAAACGGGATGGCGAGGATCGCCATAAAAACGGAAACCAGAAGCGAGATGGCGAGGACAGATCCCCGTTCACGGAAACGATTAAAGTTTCCCGCCTTCTCGTTCGTTCTGACCTTCGTCATTTGTTTCTCAGCTTGAATTTCGAATTCAGGGACTCCTGCTCTTTTCCACAGACGTATGGCTTCGGACAGGTTCCGTCCTCTTTATGCCCTCCCGCGAGGGACTCGTCAATCTTCCCTAAAAGTGAACTGGGGAAGATTTTCAACCGATTTTTTATCAAAATTCGCTCCGCAATCCCCATTTATTTGGAATAGAGGACGGCTTTGTAAGCGTTCACCCGTCCCATTCCGTAATAGTCGTCGTTTCCGGGCTTTCCGAGATCATCGGCCGACTGCTTCAGGACGGATTCCACCTGGGCCGGATTAAAGAAGCCGCCGTTTTGCCCGATGATTAAGGCGGCCACGCCGGACACATGGGCCGCGGCCTGGCTTGTCCCGTCGAGATAAGCAAATTTATTTTTGTTAATATCGCTTAATATCCAAGCGCCGGGAGCTGCGAAACTGACCAGAGATTGGCCATAGTTGTTGAGATACCACGGCCCATCCCAAGCATCTGTCGCGGAAACGGCGATTACATGGGCCAACTGGGCAGGCACAATGACCGCGTTCTGGTCATGATCAGCGTCGATGGCAAAATTGCCGGCAGCCGCCACCAGCGTCGCCCCCTTCTGGTAGGCGTAGGTAATGGCTCTCTGAGTCGCGTGCAACATCTCGCCGACCATTTTGGCGGTTACGTGAATATCCCCAACCCACCAGCCGCTGCGCGAGGGGAGAAGGCCGCCCAGGCTCATATTGATGACGTCCGCTCCATTGTCGGCCGCATAAACGATGCCCTGGTTAAGATAGGAAAGTAAGCCTGTCCCACTATTTCTTCCGGAAAGTACTTTGACCGCCACAAGCTCAGCCTCGGGGGCGACACCCATGATGCCCCAGTCGTTCTTGGCTGCGGCGATGATGCCCGCAACGTGGGTGCCATGGTAGTTATTTATTCCCGGGCTGACGTCCCAACCCTCCCCAGGAACAAAGGATTGGCAGAGACTCGTGTTGAGGTTGGGACTGATATCCAGATTTTGGGAGTTGATCCCGCCGTCCAGGACAAAGACCCTAGCCCCTTTGCCTCTGGCCCCAAGATCCCAGGCTCCGGGAGTCCATACCCCCAAATCGTCGAATCCGGGACCGGCGTGGATCTTAAACAGATTCCACTGCAAGTCGAATTTTGGATCAAAAGTCAGATATGGATCGGAGTCTGTCATTTCTTCGACGATCGGCTCCTGACTCCACTCGACGACGGGGTCGAGCACGACCGACCGTATTCCGGAAATTCTGGAAGCCTTATCGATGAACTTCGCATCCGAGGAAGAGGCCACGGCCACTCCGATTTGTTTGATGTCCGCCGTCATCTCCCCGTTTGCCAGGGCGATCTGCTGCCCAAGGCCCTCGGGCAGGTCGGCGTATTGAAAAATCAACATGTAGGACATGGCCGGATTATCCCCTGCGGAAGAGCCTCCCGAGGAGAGCAAAAAGCCGGCCGCCACGAGGGCCAAGACAGAAAGCAAGATTCTCTTATTTCCCATTTTTTTCATCTCCTTTTTCCGCTTCCTTTCAATGCTCAGTTGAAAATATGATAATAAAGTTCCCTTTCAATGTCAATGATGTCCTTATCAATTGCGGAAATCGCCCTTCCTCGGCCTATTGTGAAACTATTATGGGGTCAGTATGAATATACTTTTTTCAGATAGTTTTTTCTTGCCAGGATTTCATCTCGAATGAGCTCGTGGGCGAAGTAA
>JALHTW010000049.1 GCA_022866045.1 Candidatus Aminicenantota bacterium
TCTTTTGTCGGGATATCTTTGCTCACCTCCGGGTTTTTCAATGCCGTTCAACTGACAAAGAGAATCAAAAAAGACCTGGAAGATATTCCCGTTGTCTGGGGTGGAAAACACCCGACGATCTTTCCCGAAGAATGCCTGCAGTACGCGGATTTCTGTTTCCTGGGCGAAGCGGACCTGGCGATCGTCGAGTTTGCCAAAAGCCTGAAGGAAGGGGAGGTTAAGAACAATATTGCCGGGATGATGTTTAAGGAGAACGCTGGACAACGCCCCCGCTCTATATATGTCATGAATCTCAACGATCTACCTTTTCCCGATTATGGTCCGGAAGGACAGTATGTGCTGGAGAACGAGATTATAAGAGAGGCTCGGCGGGCCGATATCGAGAAGTATCTCCTCAATCAATATCCGACGATGATCGCCCGAGGCTGTCCCATGAAGTGCACCTTCTGCACCAACAGCGCCGAAGACAACCGCCGGCTTCGCATAAGAAGCGTAGATAATCTCATCGCTGAAATCCTAGAGGTTCAGGAAAAATACGGCCGGCCGCGCATGATCATGTTCAGAGACGATACGATCATGTCGTTGAAGCTTGACTATCTTGAGGAGTTTTCGGCGAAATGGAGGGAGATAGTCCGTCTGCCCTTCTCCTCCTCGGGCGTCATCCCCACGGCCGTGAAGGAAGACCGTTTGAAGCATCTCATCGATGCCGGGTTTTTCTCCATCAAGATGGGAATTCAGTCGGGCAGCTCCCATGTGAGAAAAGACATCTACTGGAGGCCTGAAACGGACGAGCAGATCATGCGGGCGGCGAACATCTTCATAAAGACAAAAACTCCCCGGGTGGGATATATGTTCATTACCGACAACCCCTGGGAGAACGTCGAAGACACGGTGACGTCCCTGAGATTCATCCCCAAGCTGCCGCGTCCCTTTTCTCTCAGCATGTATTCCCTCAATCTATATCCGGGAACGGAATTGTTCAACCGGGCCGTGAGGGAGGGGAGAATCACGGATCCGCACGAATGGTACAACAAATCGACGATGACCCTAAAAAAGAATTATTTCAACATGCTCTACATGTGGCAGAGGTACAGCGCCGTCCCCTCCTGGCTCATCCGTCTGCTCACCGCGAAGGCGCTCTATCAGAGCAAGATGTATCGGCGACTTTTTTCGGCCGTTTACGGTTGGTATTTTAGGAACCTCACGGAATACGGCGTGGAAAGAAAGCCCGTTCGTCCGAAAACCTTTGTCCACAGAGGGCTTGAATTGTTTTTGGATGTCTTTTGCCGGTTGGATTTTAAAGGGGCCGCACGGAAAATCTCGAGATTCACGGGGTTATCGAAGGCCAAGGCTTAGCGGCGGGGCTCTTTTACAAAACTCGTGCTGAAATATGTCAAAAATTCCATCTAGATTTTAAGAAATTTAAGTTAATAAAGAGATCCCTTTTGCAGATCAAAAACTTCAGTATTGAAAAAAGAGATACGATCAAACTGACATTCTTTATCTCATTCTCCGTCATCCTGGGACGGATTCTTTCCATGCCCAGCGGCATCATCACGGCCAAGGTCCTTGGTCCTTCTCTCCTCGGCGTCCTGGCCGTCGTCAACCTTCTTACCCAATATGCCGGCTATACCCATCTGGGGCTTTTGCAGAGCATCCCGAGAAATGTCCCCATCGCGTATGGCCGGGGAGATCTCGAGGACGTCCGGTCCACCGTCAACACCGTCTTTACAGTATATTTTTTCGCGGGTCTCCTGTCCCTGTTCGTTCTCTGGATATTGTATTTTTCCGGGGTCCGGTTCAAAGGGATGCTGGATTTCGTCCTGCTCGTCATCGTTACCCTCCTTATCGTCGCCAACTATGCCAATTCCTTTTTAAGAACGTATATCAAGGGGGAAGGGAAATTTCTGCTCATCGGCAAGTCCGAGCTCATACAAAAGATGATCGTTCCCGCGCTCACGATACCGGCGGTTATTTTCTATAAATTGAAGGGGATTCTCTTCGCAACCCTCGTTTGCGATGCGATCATTATCGCGTATTATCTCGTCAGCCTGAAAAGGCCGAAATTTCATTTCTACTTTAACCTGAAAAAGACCCTCCAACTCTGGAAGATCGGCTTCATCATCTTCGTCAATAATATTTCGGAAAGCCTCTTTTGGGGCGTGGGTTTGCTCATCCTTTCGGCCATGATGTCGAGCCGACATGTCGGTCTCTATAGTTTCGCCCTAGCTTCTTTGCGGATCGTCGAGGGCTTTGTCGAGGGGATAAACATGACCATTCATCGGAAGATGATGATCGACGGGGGAAAATACGGCACGCAAGAAAGAAGCCATTTCCGGAAATACACCGAAGGCATCCTGGCCTCCTATCTTCTTCTCAACAGCCTCATCATCGGGTCCGCCGTCCTGTTTTACATCGTGACCATAAAAGTCATCTTAACGGAATATATCGCCAGCATTCCGGCCATGATCGTTCTGGCCGTGGGATACATTATCTATACTTCGAGAATCATCCTCACGGTCTATCTCAATATCACGGAGCAGCTCCAAAAGAGGCTGGTCATCATTCTCGCGGCGTTGGGCTTGAACGCCTTCATGGCCTACGTCTTCATCAACTTTGGACTGGGAATCGTGGGGGTCGCTTCGGCCTGCTCGTTCAATTTCATTCTGATCGCGGTGTCGATTCTAGGCCTTTCCTTGAAGCAAATTTATGGGAGTCTACGCTTTGCTCTGTTGTATACGGCCAGAATCATTTGGATTTCCGCTGTCCAGACGGGAGTCCTATATTTATTTTACAAATGGACGATCTTTGATTATTCCGCAGTGGCAAACTTTTGGCATAAAATTCTCCTGGGATTGATTGAACTGGCCCTCAAAGGAGGGCTTTTCGGCCTAATTTGCATCGGTCTTTATTTCTTCTTTTTCAGGCATTTCGACCTCTATCGAGAATTAAAGCCCATAGTCCATTATGTCTGGTTTTCCGTGGCGAAAAAATTGAAAATAGGGAAAAAATCGGCATGGGAATACAAAACATGAGACACTGTCCCGTCAGCGTCATCATCCCTTCCTACCACGAAGAGCTAAGAGTTCAACCTGAATCCGGCCTGAAAATATCATAATTTTGTCCTCTATACTGAAGCCCCTAAGGCAAACGAGCCTTGTACTCCTGCCATAAAAGAACTGCCATAAAAGAAAAAGCGTCAGCCCTTTATGGCGCAGCTCCTGTATATTCAACATATTAAATCGAGTTAGTGAAAAGCAGGTTGACTTCTCATAAGTTATTCATTTAAAAGGATTTAGAATTTTGTGACAACCTTTTATTAATCTAAGGTAAATGAATGACATTTTTTGACAAAAAGAAGTCAAAAGAAGGCAAGAAAGTCGTGATTTTCGGGCTTGACGGTATCCCCTATGACTTGATGCTTAATCTCGGCCATAAAAAGATAATGCCTGAAACAAAAAAGCTGATAGAAAAAGGTATTTTCATGCAGATGGAATCATCCATCCCCGAAATATCCTCCGTTGCCTGGAGTTCAATAATCACCGGCAAAAATCCGGGCGAACATGGCATATTCGGCTATACAGACATCCCCCCGGGAACCTACAGAGTTACTTTCCCAAATTTCAACAGTTTAAAAGCCCCCTCCTTTTGGCACAAGAACCCTGATGAGAAATCAATTATCCTCAACGTCCCTGCGACTTTTCCGGCCAAGCCTCTTAACGGCGTTCATGTTTCTGGGTTTATTGCTTTGGATCTAGAACGGAGCGTATTTCCCAAAGCGCTCATTCCTAAGCTAATTGAATTAGATTACAAGATTGATGTTGATGCCGCAATGGCCCATAAGTCAATGGAGCTTTTCCTCCGGGACCTAGAAAGGACTTTCAAAGCCAGAATAGCACTCTACCGTTATCTCTGGGAAGAAGCCTGGGATAATTTCATGTTCGTCATTACTGAGACTGACCGTCTCTGTCATTTTCTCTGGGACGCTTATGAGAATGAAAACAATAAATATCATTCGTTCTTTCTTAATTTCTTTCATCAGATTGACGAGGTTGTCGGCGAAATTGCAGAAAAGGTTTCCGAAGAGGATATTCTTGTGATACTTTCGGATCACGGGTTTGAGCTCTTGGAAAGCGACGTCAATTTAAATTTTTACCTAAAAGAAAACGGCCTCCTTAATCTTAAACCAGACTCGAAAAGAAATTTTGCGGACATTGACTATGGAACAAAAGCCTTTGCCCTTGAGCCCTCAAGAATCTACATTAATTTAAAGGGAAAATATCCACGCGGCTCGGTCGCAGAAAGCGATTACAAACATGTGCGAGAAGAGATCATTATGCTATTTGCCGAGTTAGAGTTTAAAGGAAAGAAAGCTATAAAGAAAATTCATAAAAAGGAGGAAATCTATCAAGGACCGCACATAAGTTTGGCCCCAGATATTGTTCTCATCCCTGAGAAAGGATTTAACTTAAAAGCCAATCTCAACGTTTGCGAGCTGTTTGAAAAAAGCATTTTCACAGGCAAGCATACCCAACCTGATGCATTTCTATGGCTAAATAAATGTCTTGATACAAAGATAATTCCGGAAAAACTCTCAGTCGCTGATGTCTGCAAGATAATTGATAAATTGAAGATTCAGCCCCATGATAATTTTCTTTAAAACTGGCAAAATCTTGAAGGAGGCGAAAAATGCATAATAAGTTATGTACGTGCTGGAACTGCCCGGCCATCAACCTGGCTGGAAAAGTGGATTTTAGGGCCTGCGGCCAGTCAGCTAAAGATTTAAAAGAGAAAATGGGACTTCAGGATTCATTCCAAATAATGGCTGAATGCAAAAGAAGGCCTGAGCTTGGACTTTATGATCCTATGTCCATTACTTTTGAAGAATGCCCTGAATGGCGGGAAAGCCCCTTCGGTTATCTCCTAAAAGACATGCGGGTGATGATCCTGGGAATAGACGGATATCTGGGATGGACCTTAGCTCTATGGCTGGGAAACCGGGGCTTACAAGTGAGCGGAGTGGACAACTACAACCGGCGGATTTGGGTGAAAGAAAGAGGAGCCCATACGGTTGTCCCAATTTCCAGAATGAGTGAAAGGCTTCAGGCAGCAAAAGAAGTTTTGAATATCGATATCAATTTCCGAGAAATCGATATCGCTAATGAACGGGAAAGGCTTAAAGAATTCATTGACGAAGTAAAACCGGAAGCCATCATTCATTACGCCGAGTGTCCTAGTGCGCCTTTCAGTATGATAGACGCCGACCATGCCATTTATGTACAGAAAAACAATGTCTTGGGAACTTTGGGATTGCTATTTATCATGAGAGACATCGTTCCTGAAAGCTCCTTGCTCAAACTTGGCACCATGGGAGAGTATGGCACACCTTTAACGGGGAGGCCGCTCTTTGAAGGCATGTTTCCCAGTGACGCTATCCTCAAGTGGGGTGACAGAGAGTGGAGCTTGGGAGGAGAACTAACCCCACGTGACCCCCCTAGCTTCTATCATGCGAGCAAAGTCCAGGATACCTTCAATATCGCTGAAGCCTGCAAATACTGGTGGCTCCGTTCTCATGACATCATGCAGGGAGTTATATACGGAGTCCATACAGACCAAGTTGCAGCAGACCCGAGGCTTCGCACCCGCTTTGATATAGATGAATGGTTCGGAACCGTGATCAATCGCTTGGTCGCCCAGGCTATAATAGGTATCCCTCTAACGTTATATGGAACGGGAGAGCAGATCCGGGGCTTTATCGCTCTTGAGGATGCCATGCAATGCATGACAAGGCTAATCGCTCATCCTCCCGAGCCAGGCCAGTATGCTGTCGCCAACCAGATATCCGGTTATTATAGCCTCAGAGAATTAGCCATAACCATCGCTAAAATAGGAAAAGAGGAATTCAATCTTCCCGTTAAAATCCAAAGGATTGAAAACCCAAGGGTTGAATCTGAAAGGCATCCTTTTGAGCCAATCTTTGAAAACCTGCCAAAAAGGTTTGGTTTTGTGCCTTGCGTCCGGTTAGAGGAAGAAGTTTACAGGACGTATAAACTCCTGATTCAGCCTGAAATAAGGAGAAGAATTGAGGAGAAAAAGCATCATATCATCCCCAAAACATGGTGGTCCGGAGAAAAACGAAGAGTCGAAACCTTAGAAATATTTGAAATTGAGGAGGAAATAAATAGAAGTAATGAAAGACTTGAGCATAGCCGACGCTAATTTTGAGCAAGAAGTTTTAGATTCCACCATTCCGGTGCTCGTTGACTTCTGGGCATCATGGTGCCTTCCTAGCCAAATAATGGCACCCTTGCTTGAAGAATTGAGCAAGGAATACGACGGGAAAGCAAAGATAAGAAAGATTAACGTTGACCAAAATCCCAAAACAAGACTTAAATATAATATCGTTGGATGTCCGACTTTTATCCTCTTTGAAAACGGACAGGAAATAACAAGAAAAATTGGAGCTCAATCTAAGGATCAATTGAAAAGAATTATTGAATTCGCATATCATGAAAAAGAATAAACTATTTATGCGAGTCTTCAGACCCGGAATGGATGGCTATTTACGCTGGTCAACAGCATAATATCTGAATAAAAGCAAGCCCATTGCCAGATGCGCAGATCGATACTTTAGAAGAAAGACGGATCGGCGAAATGGGAGGCATGGATTACATTGCATCGGCACACCCAATTTCAATTACCCGATAAAAAACCTGGGCGACAATGAATTTACGGAAATATTTAATAACGCCGACTGATCTTTCCCAAAGGGGATGGCATAGCTTTTGCCTGGTGATTTCTTGACACTACCGCTGAGGGAAATGAGAAACGTTTAACAATATGAGAATTTATTAGATGTTTTTTTTGTCAAATCTAAGAATAATCGGCTTAGTCATCGGCCTCTTCGGTCTCTATCTCACATTTAGAATTTACAGAGGGCCTAAATGGAAAAAATTGAATGTCATTCTTTATGCCCTCTTCAGCTTCTCTCTTATCGCAGTTTCTTTGAGCCCGGATATTCTAAATAGCGTGACGGGAATCCTCGCAATGAAAGCAGAATATCGCGGCCGGCTTCTTACTCTTTTGATTTTTTCAAACGTTTTCTTATGGTTTGTGCTGTTGAACTTGAGGACCAAGATGGTTTATGCGCGCCATCAATTTGATCTTTTAATCAGAAGCTTAGGACAAGAGGCGGAAAAATCAATTTTAGCTAGAGAGACGACTCATAAGGATATTTTGGTCATTATTCCTGCTTATAATGAAGCGGAGAATTTGAATCTGCTGCTTCCGCGCATTCCCTCACAAATCAAAGGGAAAAATATTGGGATCTTAGTCGTCGACGATGGAAGTTGTGATCATACTTTTGAAGTCGTGAAAAAGGTTGGATGTTTATACATTCGGAATAAAATCCATAGAGGGCAAGGAGCAGCAAGCCGATTAGGATATGATGTGCTTGTCGATCATCATATTCAGATTGGCATAACCATGGACGCTGATAACCAGCACTTGCCCGAAGATATAGAAAAATTAGTTACTCCAATAATCGAGGGTCAATATGATCTTGTCATTGGATCGAGAATATTAGGGAAGGGAGAGAAAACGAGTTTTTTACGCAAATTTGGCATAAATTTTCTTTCACGAATGACGAATCTCCTCACGGGATTAAGCCTGACAGATTGTTCTAGCGGTTTCAAAGCCTTCAATATGAATAAAATGAAAGAGCTTCAATTGGAGGAAGACCAATTCCAATCGGCAGAGGTCATTATTGAAGCGGCAAAAAAGCGTCTAAGAATCGGAGAAATACCCATCACAGTCACAAAAAGAATATATGGAGAAACAAAGAAAGGCGGGAACTGGAATTATGGCTTAAATTTTGTCAAAACCATTATCAAGATATGGTGGAGGTAACTTATCGAAAATAAGAGCAGAGACACTCTTTTACCCTGTGTCTTTACTATATTCGGCCGCAGAGGCCAGGTAATAGATCAAGCTTTCAAGGCTGTCGGCTTACATTCTTCGTATAAGAAAAAATATCTAGCTTTTCGCCGTTTGGGGGGAGTTACGAACGAGATTTTTCGGCAACTTCTAAGAAAGGGAACTCATTATGACTTTGTCCTGACAGACTCCGCTGAATACGTCCCCTTGTCATGGGTCATTTCCAAATTGTTAAAGAGTCCTCTTCTCGTCAGGGTGAGGGGAGATATTTGGGCGGAAATTCACCAAAAAGAAAAACGAGGCGTCCATTCCATGGTTGGAGTGGAGCATTTTTTGCGCCTGTATGAATACTTACTAAAAAGATGCCGAGCCGTTATTCCCGTATCTCAATATTTAGCCGATAGGATCAATGAGAAAATAGGCATAAAAAAAGACAAGATCTTCGTCATTCCTATCTCCGTAGACTCTATGAGATTTGCGCCCAAAGCGCCGAGCGATACATTCCATAACCTAGACGTCAAGGATCAGGAAATCCTGCTCACTGTAACAAATTTCAGATTCCCCGATAAGGTCGCCCTGCTGGAAGAATTTTTCCCCGCCTTGGCCAGAATAATGCATATCTATCCAAAGACGGTCTTTTGCATCGCCGGAGGCGGGCCTTACTTAAAGACATTTCAAGAGAAATTAAAAAATGTCATTCGCCCTCTATCCCAGAGGATACATTTCCTTAGCTACGTGAAGAATATGGAATCACTCTATTCCATCGCCAAAATATTCGTTTATTTCAGTCATCTCGATGCCTTGCCTCGTGTCATTCTCGAAGCGCAAGCTTCAGGCTTGCCTATCATAGCGAATCCTTTCGGTGGGATTCGCGAACTTATCCAACATGGTCAAACCGGATTTTTAATCCATTCTGAAGAGGAATTATTTCAATCCGCAAAAAGAATTATTGAGGATGATAGACTCAGAGAAAATCTGGGGAAACAGGCCAGAGAATTCGTTAATGAGAACTATTCCCCTCAAGCCATAGGATCACTATGGATTAAGGTCCTAAAACAAATCCAATCCGAATGAAGCATATCAACCTAAACCGTCCCCCTGTCCATCAGAACTATTATGATAACCTTGCTTCTCTTGTCGCACAATCCGCGAAAGACATCTTTCGCGAATTTGACAGAATCAAGCCCAAGCCCAGGATCATCGATATAGGCTGCGGCCGCGGCGAAATCATGAAAAGCTTAGCAGAAAATGGGTTTCGAGCCATCGGAGTGGATTTGCGAATCGAATGCGCTTCAATTTCTAAAGAGTTTGGAAAGGTCATCGTTGCGGACCTGATGACGTTAGATTCCATCTTTCCTGAGAATAGTTTTGACCTGGCCATCTGCTCACATGTCTTGGAACATATCGAAAACTCAAAACAGGCTGTTGAGATTATTAAAAAAATATCGGCCAAATGGCTTATGATTATTGTCCCCAACCTGACGCGACTGCCGAATTTTTTCCTCCGCAGGCCTCGTTATATCAACGAAGGTCATCTTCATGGCTGGGATAGTCATCATCTAAAAACTTTATTGGAATTGAACTGCCACTTAAAAATAGTTCGCTGGGTACAGGACGGAATCTATCTAACCCCCCTGCACCAAGGGATCTGGATTCATTCAAAGATTTTGGATTTTATTGAATACAAATTCTTGCCTTTATTAGCACCACAAATGGCCAATTCACTAATTGCCGTCTGTGAAAAGCATAAAAAGAGTCTTCATGGCCCTAAATAGAACCTTCTTCATTTCGAAAGGGGAAAAGGAAAAAATAAGATGGGAGGAGAATTGGTCTGGAGTATCTTCTGGCCACTACGAAGATTTAAATTGGGATTTTAAAAACTATGCTTTTCGGCTTTTCGATGAGCATTGCCAAAATTATCTCAATAAAAAAAGATATACGACTTTATTGGATATGGGATCGGGCGACGGAAGATGGATGATCTATTTTGCAAAAAGATTCGGTTATAAGGTGGCGGGCATCGACTATTCCCACCATGCCTGTGTCCTCTGCGCAAAAAATCTAAAATTGGCAAAGGTTGACGGCGAAGTATTCACGGCAGATTTTCTTCACCAAGAAATCCCGGGACAGTTTGATGTCGTTTATCTCGGGGGTGTCATAGAGCACTACCAAGATCCTTTGTTCGTCCTCTCAAAAGCTTTGACATATCTGTCACCTGGCGGGACGCTGATCAATTGGATTCCTACGAGCAACGGCCTGAGCAATTTTTATGTGCGTCTCTTTGACTTCAAACAACTCAAAAGGGTGGTTCCGATTGATGGACAAAAAATGGAAGAGTGGTATGATATCCTTGAGCTTAAAAAAATCGAAATACATTATAACGGATCTTTTTCTTTAAACATGTTCCCCATCCAAAAAATAAAGACGAGAACTCCCGCTCTTCACGACTTCTTTATCTTTCCCGTGGGTGGAATGCTCAATAAGACGATTAATGAGTTATTGATCCTCCTTCACAAATATCTGAATTTTCGGATCGAAGGGAAACTCATTTCACCTTTTCTCATTGCTTTTGGCATAAAACAGGAAAAAAGCGATGAAAGGTCATGAAAGAAACTGCTGTTTCACCTGTGATGTTGAAATTTCCACTGAAGAGAATGTGCGTGAACTCGAAAGAATTATCGAGATCTTTGATAGAGAAAGCATCAAGGCAACGTTTTTTATTGAAATCCTTCCGATAAACGAGAGGATTCTCAAGGCCCATAATATTTTCGAGAAAATCCTTAGCAAAGGGATCCATGAGGTTGGCCTCCATATCCATTGGAAAGATTCAATAAGAAGCGGGATCAAACATTATACCCAAAATATGTTCAGGCAGGAATTACGTGGTTCCCTGGGACTTTTTCCCGGCCTCTCTCCACACCTTAAATCATTCAGGGCGGGAGGGCTTTGCTGCTCTTCAAAGATGCACGATGTGCTTTCCGAATTCGGTTTTTTAGTTGACAGCAGTGTGGCTGCACGTCTCAATGAGCCTATCCATTGGCGGCAAGGACACAAAAAAGTGCCCTACATTTCGTCGTATTTTCCCGATAAAGATGATTATTGGAGAGCCGCGACGAATTCCTTAGAGAACACGGGAATTCTTGAGATTCCCGTTTCCCGGCTGATTCCGTCTTGGAGGTTCTGGCGTCTCTGCACGTTACAACCCGGAAATCCCCTCAACAAGATAATTATTAAACAGCGGCTTTCTTGGAAAAACCCTGGATGTCTTTTGACAGTTATTATGCATAGCTGGGGATGCGGGAGAAACCGTGGCAAGAAATATTCAACTTTCCTCATTCAAACGAAATCTTTGATACATTATCTCAAGCGAAAGAATTTTCGTTTTTGGACTTTGCAGGAAATAAGACAGAAAGTTATGGGAGAGGATAAATGAAATCCGATTCCCTAAAAAAGTTTTATGATGAAAATGCTTTAAAATGGCTAAAAATAAAAAAATCAAGGTCCATCGATAGAGTGGGAAAACTCCTCATCCAGACTCTGCCCATTAAGCGAGAGGCTGCTCTTGATTTGGGCTGTGGAACAGGAGTTTACGGTGAATTTCTTGGGGGAAGGTTTAAAAAAGTCTGGGGCATAGACATTTCGCTTGAAATGCTTAAATTGGGAGAAGGATACCGTCGATCTATGGATTTCATCCAGGCGGATGCTCTGCTCCTCCCATTTAAGAATAGTTCCGTCGACATTATTATTAGTTCAGGCTTAAGTGAGCATTTAAAGAAAGTAGAAGGATTATTTAGTGAAGTTTTTCGCATTTTAAAACCCGAAGGATTGTTTTCCTTGAGCGTTTTGAATAAAAGCTCCATCTGGAATCGATATGGCTCATGGAACTATCCCTCAGGGCTTTACTATCATAGCTTCCATGAAATCAATAGGGCCGCTCAAGAGAACGGCTTAAAAAATAAAAAATTAAATTATTTGCTTTGGGCGGGGCCCTTTTCATCTCATCTGCCCTCCTGCCTCGATAGGCTTGATTTTTATCTCCCCAGTTTCTTTTGTCATCGCTTTGTCGCTCTTTACTCAAAATAATATTAAGCCGAATTTTCCCTCCATTCGTTGTGCTCGTCATGCCTTTGAACGTATTTTCGCTGAGGAATCAGGTGGACTGGCTAATGCACCATTCCATCCCAAGAGTCAATCGCCGCCACCCGAGCCTCAACTCGAATTGAACTTGGGTTAATTCAGACAATTATGACAAAATTTATGGAAAATGTCTGTGTTCGCCAAATTGAGAGAGACCGGTGGGAAGAAGTCATAAATCATTTTCCTTATAACCTTTATAACACTCTTTCAATGATTGATGTCATTTGTAATTCCTATAACGGAGAAGCAATTTTTCTGACTTTTTGGCGAAAAGATAATCTTGTGGGATGCATGAATTTAATCTTGGTGAAAGAACTTTATTTAAAATCCGCCTTTGCTCCCATGACTCGGCTCTGGGGACGCCCGACCCTTCTTCTCTTAGAGGCTGAAAAAAATAATATTAAAATGTTTGTGGACTTGCTTTGCCGATACTTAAAACAAATGAACGTTGACGTCCTTCACATCTATTTCCTCTTGCCTCAGGATTATCCTTATTTGATTAAGCGTCTGGACACAAAAATCATTTCCTTAGAGGATAAACCTGAAAATTTGTGGAAAAGGGTTCATCCTACGGGGAAGCGTCGATATGTTCAATATGCCCTAAAATATGGAGTTAATGTTAGGCCGTTAGAAAGCTATCGGGACCTCGAGACCTTCTATCAGATGTATACCGAGGTCTGGAATAAGATGGATATTTCCCGCTATTTCCGTAAGAAACATACACTCGCGTACTTTCAGAATTTAATCAACAATCCCCAAAATATCCTCTGGCTGGCTTATCGGGAGAAGACATTGCTGGCTGGGACACTGGTAACATCTGGAAATGGCACGGCCTACTATCAGCACAACGCCTCATTTAGCAAGTATCAAAAATATTTCCCAAACCACTTGCTGATGTGGAACGCCATAAAATCCGCTGCCGCGAGCGGAAACCAGTATTTTGACTTAGCTGGAGTGTATCTAAATATGAAAAGAGGAATTTTTAAAAGTGGTTGGGGAAAGTCATGCCAAGAATCATATTATTACTATTCCATCCCTCTAAGCCAGAAAGGAAAGATTCTTGTCAAAACCTTCAAATTCGAGAATAAGCTTTACAATATTTTCATTAAAAGATGAAACTTTTTAAGAATTTTGTTCGTTTTGTGGTTTCCCATAGGGAAAAGACAAAAAATCTTTTTAAAAATATTTTTCTTTTAGGCAGTGCGAATTTCATCGAACAAATTCTTTTTTTTATCCTTTATGTTTGGATTGCCAGAAAATTCGATCCCCAGCAATACGGCTATTTTTTTACCGCACTTGTCTTTTCCAGGATTGCTTTTAGGATATCAGAATTCGGCATAAACACAGTCATTACTCGCGATATCTCGCGAAATCACGAGCTTGCACCCAGCTATTTAGGAAATATTTTCACCTTGAGAGGTTTTATCTGCGTAATGACCTTATTCCTTATCCAACCCTTGATATACATTATTGGCTATGAGCATCCCATTATAATAAGCGTGGAGTTTCTTTCAATTTACATAATTATCTGGGGATTTTCGCAATCCATTGGGGCCGCCTTTAGGGGCTTAGAAAGACAAGATATTGTGGCTTTGATAATTGTTTCTGGAATTATTCCACTCTTCATGCTCCTGGGGCTTGCTTTAATGGCCGGAACGACCATTCATACGATAGAATTTTTATTCATTTTGGGAGCAGGAATACAACTCTACGTTGGATACATGTTAATGACTCATCTTGTGGGTAAATTTAAGCTCTCATACGATATTGGTCTTTGGAAAAAAACATTAAAAGACTCCTTACCCTTAGGATTGGCTGGGATGTTTGCCTTAGTCTATTTTCGTATAGATACATTGATATTGTCCTTTTATTTCCCGCAAGGAAAAATCGTCGGATTATATAATACGGCCTACAATATTTTTGTCGCCCTTACTTTTTTACCCTTTATTTTCTATCAGATAGCTCTCCCTCTCTTTTCAAGGCTAGCTTTAAAATCTCTATCAAAACTCCGCTCTTATTATTATTACTCTCTTTTCGGCATTGGCCTTTGCGCCTTTAGCATTTCAGCCGCGGTATTTTTTTGTGCGAAGCCCCTCACTTTTTTTGTTTACGGTGAGAAGTATCTTGCTTCGGTGGAAGCGCTCAAAATTCTGTCTCCAGCAAGCATCTTGACATCATTAGGTTTTGTCTCCATGTCTGTGCTGACAGCGCTGAATCTTTCAAAAAAGTTATTAAAAGCAACCTTTGTTGCGGTCATAACAAATATTGTCCTGAACTTAATATTGATTCCTCATCTAGGTATGACAGGGGCTGCAGTGAATACGATCATTACCGAAGGCACATTTTTTGCCATATGCTCCCGCGACATCGCGCTATTTTTTAACCGAGCACAGCGTGCGGATTATTGCGTAAGCTTGAAGAGCACCGAGGTGTAAAGATGCTCAGTAAGCAAAGAATTATTAAGGAGCTTATACCTTTAATCATAGTCGTTTCCATCTCCTTCATTGTTCTCCCGGTTTCGGGCGTTAATGTCGGCAATAATACAGCCAAAATCCTCCATGAAGCACATCAAGTATCCCATGGCAAAACTCTCAATATGACTTTTGAAGATCAACAGGCAACCAGAGGACCGCTTTTGCCGTTGATCCTGGCTTTGAGCTTTAAATTGGGAGGGAAGGATGTCCAGGCTGCCTCGTTGGCGGCAAGGAGTTTTTTTACCCTAATTATTATTTTAGCTTATCTTCTAGGAAGGATATTATTTAGCGCAGGTGTAGGTTTTCTCTTTAGCAGTCTTGTTCTGACATCATATGGCATCAATGAAGCAGCCGTCGCCATTAATACGGACATTATCCATCCTTTTTTCAACTTGCTCTTTGTGCTTTTATTTTATCTCGCCAAGAAAAAATCAAGTTGCACGTGGGCTGTTCTTTCTGGGTTCATCTTGGGGCTGGCCTTGATGGTTAAAGAATCAGCTATTTTCTGTTTAGGTGTTCCTTTGGCTATGGCTGTCTTTGCCCCTCCCCAAAAAAAGAAGGAGGGGATCAAACTCGCTTTTTGGGTGATAATAGCGGTAACATTGACGTTAAGTCCCTGGGCTTTTTACATATTTAAAAACCATGGCTCATTGCTTCCCATGCTTGGTGTTGCACATCCCCAATATCAAATGGCGACGGCAAAGCAGATTGGCTATCATAGCCCCTTCGCCTATTGGGTTTCCCTGTTTTCGACGGGCTTGCTCAAAGCAATATTCAACTTTTATCAGAACGTATTACAAAAAGTTACTCCCCTGTCTCCTTTATTGATAGTCTCCTGCCTATTTGCCTTTATCCGGGCAGTGTTCTTCAGAAAGCTCAGCGACCTGCTCCTGGTAATTTCTTTGATTTGTTTCTTACCTTTGATTCTAAGAGTAGGCGATCTGGGGCTGAGATTGGGCCAAACAGTTATGATCTATATGTTATTATATCTTTTCCTGGCCATTTTTATCATCTCAAGCATAAATTTTCTCGTGGAATATGTCCCTAAGGTTCTGAGAGGATCTAACTTTTTTCTATTTAAAAAGATTTTAAAGCCAATCCGGTCGCCTTTAGCCTCAAAAAAACGCGATGCTAAACTATCTTCCTTGAATAAAAAGAAGTTAACCGTTAGTTTATTGATAACTTTGGTCGGATTCTTCCTCATTATGAATCAATTGATTGGAAAGAACCGTACATGGGAAATGTGGAAATCCGGAGAGCACGCTCTCGCTATCTTCTCAAAAAAGTCATTCGAGGTTCGCGGCCGGTATACTACCCGGCAACAGAAGGCAGCCGAATGGCTAAAAATGAATGCCACAAAACAGGCTAAGCTTGCAGCCGATGGATTCACCCAGGAGGCATTAGATTTTTTTGACGCCTCAAACAATGAAGTCTCTGTATTTCACACCGCAAAAGAAATTGTCGTGCCCATTGACATTATAAAAAAAAGAGATGACAATTCCCGACTCCTTTTCTTAATAACTTATCATTCTTTCTGTAACGGCCCTGAGAGACTCCGTGCCATGTTCCTCATATTTGAGGACGATATCTTGAATTTTCTGAGAAAAGATAAACCAGATTATCTTATTATTTCAGGAAGAGGCCTATTCATGAGAATCTACTTAGACCGAGCTTATTGGGCTCATTTGAGATTTGACAATAAAGATCTTCGAATCTATGAAATTAACCATGAGAAAATAGGGCCTGTGATATTTGAACACATTGGTGTAAATGAAACGATTAATGAGCACCTCGCCTGGCTGAGTAAGAATCATCCTGAGGAGTATTTGTTATTCAAAGAAAAAATTGCCATTTTGGGATTAAATGTAGAGATGCTTGTGAATAGTCCATATAAACTCCAGAGCGGAGAGGTCTACTGACAGAATAAACTCAAAATAACGCCTCCTCAGCGCTCTTGAAGAAGAAAAGTGGCGATCAAAGTATAATGCTTAACGAGAAAATCAGGAAACGGAGACTCTCCATCGAGGCCTAAAAAACAGCCGGTGCCGGTTCCCCCGGGGACAAATCTATTAAAGGATTTCTTCATATGATCGGAAAAGATCGCATCCAGGAGATTTTACGGGAAAAACGTCCGGCTTTCGAACTGATCGTCCTATGCTTGGCCGCCCTTCTTCTTGGCCTGCTTTTTATTAAGAATCTTATGTTTTTTCTTCTTTTTTGTGTCGCCGTGGCGGGGCTCGCCCTGTTCTTATGGTTGAGCTCGGTCCGCAAGGAAACGCTCCTCACTTTCGCTCTCATGATCATGCTCTGGCTCGGATTCCTCCATGCTCCCTTCACTTCGGGCAATTATGTATTCTGGCTGCAGGAGCTGTTGATCCTGGCTTGTTTAAGCGTAATGATGATGCGGAGAGGAAAACATACGCGGCCGGCGTTCTGGCCCATTCTGATTCCCTACGGAATCGTCTGTTTTATGACGCTCGTACCCACCCTCAATAACGAATCCCTCGTCACTTACCTAAACGGCGTGAGACGAATCGCCATCGCTCCCCTGCTGTTCATTCTGGGACAATTGCTGGCCCAGGAGAGATCTTCCCGAACGGCCTTTCGGGTTTTCCTCTGGACATTCGTCCTTCAGCTTCCCGCCTGCTTGATCCTGATCTATTGGCACACCGGGTCCTTTTTCCAACTTCCGGGAGCGGACCTGCTGACGGGCACGTTCGGACGCGGCGGGACAGGATATATCGTCATCTTCATGTCCGCCGTTCTCGGTATATCCGTGTGGCTGTTTGCCAAGCGGCAGCTTTCCTTAAAGATTCTGGCCCTTCTGAGCGGAATCTTTCTAGTGTTGGGAAGATGGTCTGATCTCAAATTTATTTATCTCCTCCTTCCTTTGACCTTAGGCGTCGCCTTTCTTCTCGTGGTGAGGCAGCGGTCGTCCTCCAGGAAATGGAAGGCTCTCGTGGCCGAGTTGGCCGGCCTGACCATCCTCTTTGTCGTCCTTCTCTTGGTTATTTCGGCTTCTTCGGTCCGCTTCCACTCCGGCACTCTTGCAATTTCCTCCATGTTCAACCCGGACTATATACGTCAAGCTCTCTTTGTCGACTCAAAGGGAATCGTCACCTCAAACGAAGGGCGGGAATTCAGCCGCTATGGGGTTCTCGTCTATGCCTTGAATTTCATCTCTCGCGATTTCGTGACCCGAGCGGCGGGGCATGGTTTGGGGAGCACCGCCACCGAGGGCGCCTTGGGAGAGACCAAGCTGGGCCAGATGGTGGGCATAAGAAATATTGATTATTCAACGCTATCCGTTCTTTTATTTGAGACTGGAATAGGGGGGACGCTTCTCTATCTTGCCCCTTTTTGCATCCTGATGGCGTCGGCTTTCTTTTCTTTGCGAAAAAAGAAGGTGTTGGGTACGGACCTGGAAATATTGAGCGGCATGGTCGTTCTCTACGGTTTCTGTCTTCTGGCCAGTCTTCCTTACAACGGTTTTGCCGTGACGCCGCGGGGAGGCGGAGTTTTCTGGCTGTTGGGGGGTCTCTGGTATGCCGCCCGCCGGAAAGCGTTTTCTAAGGCCGAAGGTCTTCCCCATGATACTGATGAGCAGGGAGTTCAACATGCTCCTCCCAAATCTTGATGAGGACCGCATTCTCGAGAGATGAATAGATGTTTATCGATTCTGTCCATTGCCGACAGGCGTTTTCCCACGACCCAGTCTTTCCTGGGAGAGGTGATGGCCAAAATCCTGCCGGCGCGCGGACACCGGGTGAGATGGATCCTCCAGTCGGACTCTCCCCTCCGGGAGCCTCGAAAAGTTCGGTGGCACGGCAGCGATGTTTTCCTCTTGCCGTCCAAGACGAGAAATTCATTGCCGGAGAAGGTCCTCGACTGGATTCCCAGGGCTTTCAACACCATCCGTTGCTTCAATAGGCTGGTGAAGATCGAACGTCCGGACATCATTCAGATCCGCAACGACTGGATCTCGGGATTATGGGCCCTCCGTATTCGCCGTAAATACGGGATCCCCTTTGTCTTTCAATATTCAAGGCCAGGGCCGGGATATCACCTGCAGAGGGCTCAAAAGGCCTCTCTCACTTCCCGCCTCGGACTGATTTTCCGGGGACGTCTCGAAAATAGACTTGTTCATCGGATTTTGCGGCAGGCCGATCACGTCCTGCCCATCAGCGAGTGGATGAAGGAAGCACTTGCCGCGTGGGGAATTCCTGATGACCGGATGACTCCCTTTCCCTTGGGATTCAACATCGACGTCTCTCCCGACAAAGTTTCAGGAAGCAGAATCAGGGAGAAGTATGGATTGGGCCGCGTCCCCGTCGTACTCTATTTCGGGGAGCTTGCCAGATTTAGAAAATTGGATTTTTTGCTCCGAACCATTAAACTGGTTATCCAAAAGATCCCTCAGACAAAGCTTTTAATCGTCGGAGGCAGCGAACGAAGCGGCGATGTGGCCAGTCTCAAAAAGGAGGCCGAGGAATTGGGATTAAAAGACCAGGTCATTTTTACGGGAAAAGTGCCGCGAGAAGAGATTCCCGAGTACATTGTCGCTTCCGACGTGGGCGTTTCGCCCATCCCCCCCATTCCCATTTACTGGATCAGCTCACCCACCAAGCTCATTGAGACCATGGGCATGGCCCGGGCTGCGGTGGCCAATGATATCCCGGAACAAAAAGCGGTTCTGGAGGAGAGCGGCGCCGGCCTATGCGTGCCTTATGAGGAACAGGCCTTTGCCGAGGCGATTCTCTCTCTCCTGCGGTCTCCGGAGCTGGCCCGCAAAATGGGATTGAAGGGCCGCCGGTACGTAGAAAACAAGCGGAGCTATCAGGACATGGCTGGCAAGCTCGAAAATATTTATTTATCGTTGGTGAGCAGATGAACGAAAAGATGATTCCTCCAAAAAAATTGGGAAGATACTATAAAGCGTTCGCCGACAAACTCTCGCCGAAAACCCTTGATGAAAACGGAGTTCCTCTTTTGCCCTTTGGGCCTCCTCTGGGACCTCAATATTCTCCCGTCCTGGTTTCTCAGTATGCCCTGGGGCTTTTCAATCGATACATCGAGAAAGGAAGAGAGGAAGACCGTGAGTCCTTTCTTGCTCTGGCCGACTGGTTCGTCCGGTCTGCGGTCCGGAGGAACGATTTCTTGGTTTGGGAATACAGATACGACCTCTGGAAATATAACGCCCGAGCGCCCTGGATTTCGGGGATGGCCCAGGGGGAAGCCCTGTCCGTGCTGCTGAGGGCTTATGAATTGACGGAGCAGGATGTCTATCGGGACGCGGCGACCCAGTCTCTCGGGAGCTTCGAGCATGAGATCGAGAAAAGGGGCGTCCGCTCTCGGGACCGGCAAGGCCGAGTTTTCTACGAAGAAGTCGCCGCCGATCCGCCGGCTCACATTCTCAACGGCTTCATCTCGGCCTTGTGGGGATTGGAGGAGTATCACCGAGTCTTTAATGACTCGAGAAGCTTGAGCTTGTTCAATGCGGGGATTCAGACTCTCAACGAACGGCTTGCCGATTACGACAATGGCTATTGGACCCGTTACTCTCTTTTTTATCCGAATCAAATCGCTTCGACGCACTATCATCGAGTTCACATTCTTCAGATGGGAACCCTTTTTGCCATCACCGGTCAGGAGGTCTTTGGGGAATGGGCAGAGCGATGGCGGCGTTATCAGCATAACGTCTTCAGCCGCATGAAGCAGGCGGTCGCCTATCGTTGGTTCCGCCTCTTCTATCTTATCCGGAGACTCCGGACGTTCCTCTCTTTATCCTGAGATCGACCCATGCGAGTGCTCGCGCTTGCCGACCTTCCCTCGGAAGGGACACACGTCGAAGGCATCTTCATCCAAAGGCAAATCGAATCCCTTCGCCGGCTGGGTGTTCAGGTCGATGTCATGTCTATCGGAGGGAAGAAGAATTCGTTGAATTACGTTCGATTGATTGGTAGACTATTGCACCGGAAAATTCCGCGAGGTTTCGACCTCGTTCATGCGCATTACGGCCTGACCGGATTTTTCGCCCGTTTTCAGCGGAAGCTGCCCTTGGTCGTGACATATCGCGGGTCTGATGTTTTCGGTATTGTGGGCTCGAATTTCCAATATACTCTGAAAGGACGAATCATTGTCATGTTGAGCCTGAGAGCGGCCCGTTGGGCCGACGGCGTCATCGCCGTCTCCCGGAAAATCTCCGAGAGAATTCCGGCGAGAGTTCCGGTTCACATCATTCCCTCGGGCGTGGACCTTGACCGGTTCCGGCCTATGTCCAGGCAGGAAACGAGAGAAATCCTGGGGCTCCCGGGAGAAGGTCGTCTCGTCCTCTTCGCCGCCAATCCCCGGGAACCGCATAAGCGATTTGACCTGGCTCAGGACGCTGTAAACCGGCTTCGCGGGCAAGGCCTGGATGATGTGAAATTGATCGTCCCCTATCCCGTCCCCCCAGACCGGATGCCCCTTTACATGAATGCCTGTAACGTTCTCCTTCTCACGTCTCTCCATGAAGGGTCTCCAAACGTCGTCAAAGAAGCCCTGGCCTGCAATCTTCCCGTCGTCTCCACGGCCGTGGGAGACGTTCCGGAGCTGCTGGCGGGCCTCGAAGGCTGTTTTTTGTGCGGTTTTTCGGCCGAAGAAATCGCTGCCAGACTGAGACTGGCCCTTGAAGCCGGAGCGCTCTCCGGGGGGAGAGCCAAAATGGAACAGATCAGCACTTCCAAGACCGCGGAACAGGTCCTCGAGGTATATCGGGAAACTCTGCAGAGGTGGGAAAAGCGGCGGAGGATAGCATCATGAAGCTTGTCTCCGTCGTAGGGACTCGTCCGAACTTCATTAAAGAGGTGCTGATCAACCGCAGGCTGAAAGCCCTGGGGGTTCATGAGGTCCTCGTACACACGGGCCAGCATTACGACCAGGCCATGTCCACGGACTTCTTCGATCAACTGGAGATCCCAACCCCGGATTATCTATTTAAAGTCCCCACGGATAGCGCTGCAAAACAAACGGCCGTCATCCTTATTAAAGTCGAGGACATTCTGCTGAAAGAAAAACCGGATGTGACGCTCGTCTATGGAGACGTCACGTCCACGCTGGCCGGGGCCCTCGCTTCGGCCCGGCTTCGCATTCCGGTGGCCCACGTCGAAGCCGGGATCAGAACGGAAGCCAGGCACAATCCGGAAGAAATAAACCGCCGGCTGACCGACCATCTTTCCTCCCTCCTGATGACGAATACCGAAGACGCCACCGCGGCCCTCCTGAAGGAAGGATTCTCTCCGTCGGATGTCGTCCAGACTGGGGATGTGATGCAGGATATCCTGATGCAGACGATCGACCGCATGAAACTGCAAATCCGCCGCGGCGACTATCATCTGGCCACCGTCCACAGGGCCGAAAACGTGGATGATCCGGTTCGCCTCAAAGAGATCGTGGAAGGCTTTATCAACTCGGGGGAGCGCATCCTGTTTCCCGTTCATCCCCGGACGAAAAAGCGTCTGGTCGAATTCGGGCTGATGGAAAGGCTCAAGAAAAGCGGAAACGTTAAAATCCTGCCGCCACTTGGATACAAAGAGTTCGTCCCCCTTTTGGCGGAAGCGGATAAGGTCCTGACGGATTCCGGGGGGGTGAGAAGAGAGGCCTACATTCTCGGGAAGCCCGTTATCGTCCTGATCGAGATCACCTGGTTCCCGGCCATCGCCGACTGCGGATGGAAGAAGATCGCCGGCGCGAACCGGGCGGCCATCGTGGACGCCATCAGGAACTTTGTTCCTCCCGCCGAGCACCCGTCCCTCTTTGGGGACGGCCTGGCCCACGAGCACATCGTGGACGCCATCATCTCGAGATTTTCCTGAAGTCAAAATGATCAAGGGCAAAATGAGAGTCTTGATGATCGTCCAGTCTATTTATCTCAACGACCCGCGGGTCCGCCGGGAGGCGGAGCTTCTGGCCAGGGAGGGCTGTCGGGTCGACGTCGTCTCTTTGAGAAACGAGCAGGAACCGTTCCTTCGCATCGTCAATAATGTGCGCATATATGGGATAAAACTGGGCCGGAGGTATGGAAGCAAATTCCGCTATCTCTATGAGTATGCCGCTTTTCAGGTCCTGGCCGCGTTCCTGACCGTGCGGCTGACCCTGGTCCATCGCTACGACCTGGTTCAGATCCACAACCTGCCCGATACCCTGATCTTTTGCGCCCTTTTTCCGAAGCTCCTCGGCGCCAAAGCGGTTTTTGACGCGCATGAAGCGATGCCGGAATCCCTCAGGATTAAATACGGGCTGAGCGAGGAAAGCCGGACCACGCGCTGCCTCAAGATCCTTGAACGTTTCTGCATGTCCCTGGCCGATCACGTCTTGACGATCCATGAGCCCATCCGCCAGCTCTTTATCTCCCGGGGGATACCCGCGGGGAAAATCTCCGTGGTGATGAATCTGCCTGACCCGGGACTTTTTCGTCCTCTTTGCGACAAGCCGGCGGAACGGCCGCTCCGGACGGAATTCGCCCTGATCTACGCGGGAACGATTGCCGAGCGATACGGCCTGCAGACCGCCATCAAAGCCCTTCCTCTGTTGCGCGCGGACATCCCGGGAATTCGTTTCCAAGTCTACGGCAAGGGCGATTTCCAGGCTCCGCTGGAGCGCCTGGCCGTTGAGCTGGACGTCAGAGACCGCGTTTTTTTCAAGTCCCCCGTTCCTCACTCGGACATGGCCGCTGTCTACGGTTCCGCCGACATAGGCATTTCGCCGCACGAGAACGATCTCTTCGGAGACATCTATTTCTCGACCAAGGTCGCGGAATACATGGCCTGCGGATTGCCCGTCATCGTCTCCCGGACGCGCGTCATGAATCATTATTACACCGACTCTCAAGTTGCCTTTTTTTCCCCGGGTGATTATAATGACTTTGCTAAACGCGTCTTTGACATTTATCTGAATCCCGTTTACCGGCGTCAGCTCATTCAGAACGGCTTGAAATTGTGCGAGGAGTGGAGTTGGGCTCAAGAAGGCCGGAACTATATAGATGCGCTTGGCAAGTTCGGTCGACGGAGGCTTTTGTCATGACGTCGAGTTCATCCCCGGACGGAATGTTGCGGATCGCTCAAATCGGCTGCGGATACTGGGGGATCAATCTTCTGCGGTGCTTTCTCCAAAATCCTCGGGTGAGCCTCGTCGGAGTTGCCGAGCTGAGTCAGAAGAGGATCGGTGACCTGGCCAAACGATATCCGGCCATTCCTGCCACATCCGAACATAGAGAACTGATCAACGGACCGGCCGATGCGGTCGTTATTGCCACTCCGGCCGCCAACCATTTCGAGCTCGCGAAAGAATGCCTGCTCAAGGACAAGCATGTGTTCGTCGAAAAACCCATCGCTCTCAATGTCCGCGATGCCGAAGAGCTCGTACGCCTCGCCGAAGGCCGGAACTTGAGGTTGATGGTCGGCCATACCTTCGAGTACAACGCAGCGGTGAGGATGTTGCGCAACTATTTAGAAAAAGGCGAAGTGGGGGAGGTTTATTATCTCTATGGCGCCAGGTTGAACCTGGGGCGCGTTCAATCAGACATCAATGCCATGTGGAGCCTGGCCCCCCACGATCTGTCCATCCTCCTTTATATCCTCCAGAAGATGCCCGTTGCCGTCGCGGCCAGGGGCTTTTCGTTTTTGCAGCCCGGGATCGAGGATATCGTCTTCATGATCCTGGATTTTCCCGGCGACGTTCATGCTCATATCCACGTGAGCTGGCTCGATCCCAATAAAGCACGGCTTTTGACAGTGGTGGGAAGCGAAAAAATGATCGTCTATGACGACACCAGCCTCGACGCCAAGATCCGCATTTTCGACAAGGGGATCACCCGGAACGCCGTCGATCAATCTCTGGGCGAATACGATTCCTTCGAGAAATTCCAGTTGATCCTCCGGGCCGGAGATGTCGCCGTGCCACATTTTATCTTTCCCGAACCCCTTCAGGTGGAGTGCGATCATTTCGTGGAGTGCATCGAGAAACGACAGACCCCCTTGACCGACGGCAGGGACGGGCTTCATGTGGTGAATATCTTGGAAGCCGCCCAGCAATCCTTGAAAAGCGGCGGCGAGAAAGTGAATATTCCATGGTGAATCAACAAAGCCGGGAGAATCCTCTTTCGAGAATCTATCCCCGGGTCCGGCTGGGAGACAAGTCCCAGATCGGCGACTTCTGCGTCATCGGCCTCCCCGCCGGCGGCCATCAACCCGGGGAAGTGGAAACCATCATCGGCGACGACGCCATCATCCGCTCGCACACCGTTATATATGCCGGAAACAGGATCGGCTCCGGGTTCCGCGCGGGACACGGCGTCCTCATCCGCGAGGACAACCAGATCGGTCATAACTGCAGCATCGGCTCTCACACGGTGATCGAGCATCACCTCCAAATCGGGAACGGTGTGCGCATCCATTCCCAAGCGTTCGTCCCGGAATTCACGATCCTGGAAGACGGGTGCTGGATCGGTCCGAACGTCGTTTTCACCAATGCCTATCATCCCTTGTGCCCGAAAGTTAAGCAATGCCTCAAAGGAGCCACGGTCAAGCGGGGAGCCAAGGTCGGCGCCAATGCGACGATTCTGCCCGATTTGGAGATCGGGGAGTTCGCCCTTGTCGGCGCCGGCGCCGTAGTCATTGGCAATGTGCCCGCTTACTCCGTTGTTGCGGGCAATCCGGCCAAGGTCGTCAAGAAGATCGCCGATCTGACCTGCCCCTACGACTTGATCGATCATCCCTATCCCATGAAACCGGAGAAATAATGATGAACATCCCCCTCAACGATCTGAAAGCCCAGTATCTCACGATCAAAGATGAAATCGACGCCGCCATGAACGAGGTGATACTGAATTGTTCTTTTGTCGGCGGGAAAACCCTCGAAGCCTTTGAGCGAAGCTTCGCGGAATTTTGCGAGGTCCCTTACGCCGTGGGCGTCGGCAACGGGACGGACGCTCTCCAGCTCGCCCTCATGGCCTGCGGCGTGGGACCGGGCTCGGAAGTCATCACGGTCTCTCACACCTTTACCGCCACCGCCGAGGCCGTTGTCAACGTCGGAGCCAGGCCCGTGTTCGTCGATGTGGACGACTCCTATACCATGAACGTTGACCAGGCCGCGCGCCATATTACCCCGAGAACGAAGGCCATCCTTCCCGTCCATCTTTATGGACAGCCCGCCGACATGGAACCCCTGATCGGCCTGGCCAAAAAAAACGGATTGGTCGTCATCGAAGACGCCGCCCAGGCCCACGGAGCCCGCTACAAGGGAAAAAGAGTCGGCTCCCTGGGTGATGCGGCCTGCTTTAGCTTTTATCCGGGCAAGAACTTGGGCGCCTATGGAGACGGCGGGGCCGTCGTGACGAACAACCAGGAAATTGCCCAAAGTGTCCGCATGCTGCGAGATCACGGGCGAACGCAAAAATATATCCACAAGAAAACCGGCTTTAACAGCCGCTTGGATACGCTTCAAGCCGCCATCCTCCGGGTGAAGCTCGGCCACCTTGAGGAATGGAATAAGCTTCGCCGGACGCATGCGGCCCTCTACAGCCGGCTTCTCTCCAAGATCCCGAATGTCGCGCTCCCTCCGAACTCCCCAGATACGGAACATGTTTATCACCTGTATGTGATTAGAATCCCCGACCGGGACAAAATTCAGGCAGCCCTTAAGTCGGCCGGAATCCAAACGGGGATTCACTATCCGCTCCCCCTGCACGAACAGCCCGCCTACGCTTTCTTGGGTTATCGACCCGATGACCTTCCCCATACCCATGCCGTCGCTTCGGAGATCCTATCCCTGCCCATGTATTCGGAACTCGCGGAAGATCAGGTTCATCATATCGTCGCCGCCTTGAAGCAAAACCTCCCCGCAACCAGCTAGACGGTTGTCGACAAGTCACGTTCCTGTATTGCCATGAAGGATTAAATCGATTTTTACGCCCGTGTTTAAAAAATATCCTTCGGTAAAGATTTATCTGGTGGCTTTTGATTTCGTTCTTCTGCTGCTTTCTCTGAGGGTCACTTTTATCCTGAGGTATCGGGTGCTGGAAGGACCCCTTCCTATCCCGAAGCTTGTCTTCGTCGTTTACGTCCTCCTCCTTCTCCCCTATGCCTTTATCTTTCGGCTGAACAATCTGTATAAACAGAGAATCTTCCTGAGCTCTTATGAGCAGATGCTGCAAATCGTTAAATCCCTGCTGTCCCTGCTGGGTCTTTATATCCTGGCCGTTTTCGGCCTTCGCAATCTCCTCATCGAGAAAAGCCGCGTCCTTCTTATCCTGTTCTTCATCATTGCCTTTTTCTTTTTGGCCCTGGGCCGCGTTTTCGTTTTCAGGAAGCTTTATAAAATCTTCAAGGGAAATGAAGCCCTGGACCTCAAAAGGCGCATCATCGTCGTCGGCGCCGGTCAAGCCGGGACCGATCTCTTGACGAAAATCAAGGAAAGCCCGTATGAGGGGATCAAAATCCTGGGTTTCTTTGACGATGACCCGGCAAAAAAGGGAAAGGAGATCCTGGGAGTGCCCGTTCTGGGGGCTATCCAAGACATGGATTACTATCTCCAGACGTTGAAGATATCCGTTGACGGGATCTATATTTGTATCAGCCTGATCGACCACCAAGCCCTCCTCGACCTGATTCAGCGGATCAAAGCCTACGGCTATCCCGTCTATCTGGATTCCCAGCCATTCAAGGTGATCAATGACCGGATAAACGTCCACGAATTCGAATCGCTCCTTTCGGCCTCCGTCCATGGAGCTTCCAATGCCTTTTATACGGACTTCCTGAAGAGAATCATGGATGCCGTCTTCTCGGCTCTCTTCCTCCTGCTCCTCTCTCCGTTTTTTCTGGTCGTCTCGGTCTTGATCAAAATGACGTCCAAGGGAACCGTGATTTACAAATCGCGGGTGGTCGGTAAAAACGAGAAACAGTTCACTTGGTACAAATTCAGAACCATGCGCGTGGGCCAAGATTCCGCGAAACACGATACTCTCATGTACGAATTGATCAAGAAAAAAAAGAAAGAGGGAACGCTGAAAATCAAGGACGACGAGCGAATCACCCGAGTGGGGAAGTTTTTGCGCAAGTTCAGCCTGGATGAACTGCCCCAGCTCGTCAACGTCCTCAAAGGACAAATGAGCCTTATCGGCCCACGGCCCTGTTCGCCGTACGAATTCAGTCTCTACGAAGAATGGCATAAAAAAAGATTCGCCGTTCTGCCGGGGATCACCGGTCTGTGGCAGGCCTTTGGCCGCAGTTATGTCGGATACGACGACATGATCATCATGGACGTTTATTACATCGAGAAAATGTCTTTCTGGCTCGATTTAAAAATCCTCTTCAAGACAGCCGAGGTCGTCCTCCTGGGAAAGGGAGCCTATTAAGGATGAATAAGATCAACGTCGGCGTCGTCGGGCTTGGCTGGTGGGGACCCAAGCTGGTTAAAAACTTTCGGAAGCATCCTCTGGTCGACAAAGTCTATGGCTGGGACATCTCCGAAAAGGCCGTTGAAAACGCCCTGAACTCGGGCCTCCTGTTTGAGCCCGTCCGTCGTCAGGACGATCTCTTCAGGGACGAAATCTCTTCATTGATCATTGCCACTCCCCCAAAGACCCATTTCTCCTATGCTCAAGCAGCCCTGGAAAGGGGGAAACATGTCCTGGTGACAAAACCCCCCGTGGAAACGAAGGCGGAACTGGATTTGCTTGCCTCCCTCATCAAGGAAAAAAAATTGACCTTCATGGTCGATGCGACTTATGTCTTTAACCCTGGCCTGGAAAATATCGTTTCTTTGGCCCGGGAAAGGGGATTTCAAAATCTTAGGCTCCTGCGGATCGTCCGTTTCGGCGACGTCCTGCGGCTTCGCCATAAGAATCGCCTGGTCCAGACGATGTTTGCCAACAAGGTCAATATCATCAAGGACCTTATCTTCCACGACCTCTCTGTTCTCTGCTCCTTATTTCCCGGCGACATCACCGTCGAATCTGTCGAAGAATTCCGCAATCTAGACGAAGAGTGCAGCGATTCGGCCGTCCTCATCCTTAGAGCCGAGAATATTCCAGTCCTCATCGAGTACAGTTGGATCTACCCCGAGAGAAAATCCGAATATCAGTTTTATTACCATGATCATTTTTTAATCTTTGACGATTTCAGCCCGGGCGACAAAGTCTGGGAGTTCACTTATGACAATCAGCAGAGACGGGCGTTCCCCGTCGAGAGCGCCGAACCCCTCTTCCGGGTCGTCGACCATTTTCTTTCCTGCATAGCGTCCGGAAAAGAGCCCCGGACGGGGATTGAATTTGCCAAAAAAGTCATGGTCTCCACGGAGAAAATTAATCGAACCATGGAGAGGCGCCGATGAAAGTCCCATTTGTCGATCTGAAGGGCCAGTACCTCCGTCTTAAACCCGAGATCGACGCCGTTTTCGAAGACATCTTTGAACGTGCCGCGTTCATTTGCGGGAAATACGTCTCCGCTTTTGAGAAAGAGTACGCCAGGGCCCAGAAGGTGAATTTTTTCGTCGGCTTGAGCTCGGGGACTGATGCCGTTCATCTCATGCTCTGGGCTTCCGGCATCGGAGCGGGGGACGAGGTCATCGTTCCCGTGAACACGTTCATCGCCACGGCCGAAGGGATTTCTCTCTGCGGCGCCACGCCGGTCTTCGTCGACAACGATCCCGAGACCTACACCATCGACGTCCGTCAAATCGAGGACAGAATCACGCGAAAAACGGCGGCCATCCTCCCCGTCCATCTCTACGGGCAGCCGGCCGACATGGATCCCATCCTCGATCTGGCTTCCCGGCACGAGCTGGCCGTTTTCTAGGATGCCTGCCAGGCTCACTTGGCGGAATATAAGGGAAGGGCGGTAGGCGGTTTTGGACGGGCGGCGGCCTTCAGCTTTTTCCCCGGAAAAAATTTGGGGGCCTACGGTGAGGCCGGGGGGCTGGCGACGAGCGACGATGCCTTATATCAAAAAATTCTCCGCATGAGAGGCCACGGCTCGGTGGAAAGGTACGTTCACGAGGTCGTCGGCCATAATTACCGGATGGAAGAGATTCAAGCGGCCGTCCTGCTCGTTAAGCTGAAATACCTCGAAGAATGGACGCGCAAGCGAAGGGAGATTGCCGTTTTGTACAATTCCCTGTTGAACGACGTGGAGGGAATCGTCCTCCCCGTGGAAGCGAGCGGATCTCGTCATGTCTATCATCTCTACGTCGTCAGGGTCCGGAACGGGAAAAGAGACGGCTTGAAAGAGTTCCTAAAAAAGCAAGACATCGATACCGGGCTTCACTACCCTATCCCTATCCATCTGCAGAAAGCCTACGAGGATCTGGGCTACAAAAAAGGCAGTTTTCCGGTGGCGGAAGAGCAATCGTCCGAATGGCTGTCTTTGCCCCTTTATCCTGAGATGGAGAACGATAAAGTCGAATACGTCTGTGATAAAATCAGGAGTTTTTTCCATGCCTAAGCCGGAGAACGTCTTCATCCATCCCCAGGCTCTCGTGGAGAGCGAGAAGATCGGGCCCAAAACCCGGATCTGGGCTTTTGCCCATGTTTTGAAAGGCGCACGGATCGGCAGCAACGTCAATATCGGGGATCATTGTTTCATCGAAAACGACGTCGTCATCGGGAACAATGTGGTCATCAAAAACGGCATTTCCATCTGGGACGGGATCTCCATCGAGGACGGAGCCTTTCTTGGCCCTAACGTCGTCTTGACCAATGAATTGTTACCTCGAGCCGGCTTCCCGAAGGGACTTGAGCGGACGGTCATAAGGAGGGGAGCCACTATCGGGGCCAACGCTACCATTATGACCGGAATCACGCTCGGCGAGCACTGCACCGTCGGCGCCGGCTCCGTGGTCACGAAGAACGTTATCCCCCATGCTTTGATGTACGGAAATCCCGCCAGGCAGAAAGGCTGGGTATGTATCTGCGGATTGAAACTATCGTTTGATGAAAGGAATGCCGCCGTATGTTCCTGCCGGAGGGAATTCGTCCTCAAGAACGGCAAGGTCAAGCTGATCAAATAGCGCGTCGTCGGATATGGAAAAGAAGATTCTGATTACCGGTGTAGCGGGTTTCATCGGTTCCAACCTGGCTCTGTATCTGGCTCATGGCGGCCGGAGTGAGGAATCCCGGGAACATTTCGAGGTTATCGGAATTGATAATCTGAGCTATGGGTTAAGGGACAACGTCCCCCCTCAAGTGAATTTCCATGAACTGGATATCCGGAGCGAAGAGATTTTCGATCTTTTCCACGGCGTGGACACGGTCTTTCATCTTGCGGCGAAAAATTGCATCAGCGACTGCCAGCTCGATCCGGTGGAAACCGCGGACGTCAACGTCACGGGGACGGTGAACGTTTTCGAAGCGGCCCGGCGGGCGAAGATCAGAAAAATCGTCTATGCCGAGTCTTCGGCGTTGTATGAAGGAAGCCGTCTCTTCCCAACCCCCGAAGAGGAAAACAAGCCCGAGAGTTTCTATGCGGTCAGTAAGCTTTCTTCCCGCTCCTTCGCTCAGGCGTACCGGCGGTATTATGGCATGACGTTCACGGCCCTTCGCTATTTCTGCGTATACGGGCCGGTTCAGGATTATCGCCGGACCATTCCCCCGGTGATGAGCGCCTTCATCATCAAGCTGCTCAAGGGCGAGCCGCCCATCATTTATGGAACGGGGACAAAGAGGCGAGACTTCGTCTATGTCGATGATGTAACTGAATTCCATCTTAAATGCCTCATCGATCCGAGGACGGATAACAAGACGTTCAATCTCGGCTCAGGGACCAATCATTCTGTGCTCGAGATCTATGAGATCATCTCTGCGCTCCTGGGAAAAAGGATTGAGCCGCTCTTGAGGCCTGACTTGCCCGGTGAGGCCGAGGCCACCCTGGCCGATATCTCCGAGGCCAGAAAATTGGGGTGGGCACCAAAAACTGATTTAAAAAGCGGCCTTCTCAAGGCCATCGAATATATCAAGGGCGAAATGGAGAAAGGGAGAATCCCCTAAGCTTGCCGGGAGCCATAAAAGCCGTTGTTTTGGCCGCGGGAAAAGGGACGAGGCTCAAGCCCCTCACCGAAACCCTGCCCAAGGTGATGATTCCCGTGGCCGGGAAACCTGTCCTGGAGTACCATCTCGAACAACTGGCGGCGGCCGGCATCCGGGACGTTTTCATCAACCTCCATCATCTGGCGGAGACAATCAAAGCTTATTTCGAGGATGGCCGTCGATGGGGAATCCGGATCACCTATTCTTATGAACCGGACATTCTGGGCACGGCCGGAGCCGTCAAGAATCTCGAGGACAAGCTGGGCGCAGCCCCGTTTTTAGTGGTTTATGGGGATAATTTCCTAAGCATGGACTACAAGGATTTTATCTCCTTTTCGGCATCCAGGGCCGGAATCGGAACCATAGGCGTTTTTGAAAAATCCGATGTGAGAGGAAGCGGGATTTTGTCCTTCGACAAGGATCACAGAGTCATCCGCTTCAAGGAAAAACCGAGGGAGGAGGAGATTTTCAGCCATTGGGTGAGTGCCGGCGTTTTCTATTTCCAAAAGTCCGTCATGGAGCATATTAAGCCCGGGATTTCGGATTTCGGATTTAATGTCCTTCCCGAGTTGATCCACGACGGGGAAAAAATATTTGCGTATCCCTTGACAAACCCGGTCTGGGCCCTCGACGATCCTCAGCTCCTCCATGAGTTGAAAGCGCAGACAGAAAGAACGGGGGCAAAGGAAAAAAGATAAGGACGGCCTAAGTCGTTCCTTGTGGGAGAAGAAATATGATCATCGTCAGAACTCCTTTCAGGATCACCCTCGGAGGCGGAGGAACAGACCTGCCCTCTTATTATTCCAAATTTGGAGGATTCATCTTTGCCGCCGGCATCAACAAATATATGTTCATCAGCGTGAACCGGCCCGTCGTCGACGATCTCGTGCGGGTCAAATATTCGAAATCGGAGATCGTCTCTCACCGGGACGAACTCCAACACGACATTGCCCGGGAAGCCATGAGAATGATGGAGATCGATAGGGCGTTGGAAATCGTTTCAATGGCCGATGTCCCGGCTGGAACGGGTCTGGGCTCTTCGAGCTGCTATGCCGTAGGGCTTCTCAATGCCTTGCACACGATGAAAAGGGATTACGTAACCCTTCAGCAGGTGGCTGAAGAGGCGTGCCACTTGGAAATCGAGGTCCTGGGCAAGCCGATCGGGAAACAGGACCAGTACATGGCCGCCTTCGGGGGCCTGTCTGTGCTGGAGATCGGGAAGGACGGAAACGTCAAGGTGAGAAAGGCCAATATCTCCGAGACAACGATTGATGATCTCAACCAGAATCTGATCATATGGTATACAGGCACATCTCGCAGTGCCGACGAGATTCTCTCCGAACAAAGCCGGGGCGCTCAGGAGCAAAGAAAAGAAGTTCTGGAAAGCATGCATGACATCAAAGATATTGGCTACGAAATCCTTAAGGCCGTCGAAAGCGGCAATTTGACGGACGTCGGCTTGATGTTTGACCGCCACTGGCAATACAAAAAAAAGATCTCGGCCAAAATGTCAAACTCCCGCTTCGATCAGATCTATGAGGCCGCCAAAAAGAACGGAGCGCTGGGGGGCAAAATCCTGGGAGCTGGCGGAGGAGGATTCTTCCTGTTCTATGTCGAGGAACATCACGGTCGATTTCGGGAGAAAATGAAAGAGCTGGGCTTGAGGGAAATGCGCTACAGGTTTGAGTTCGAAGGAACAAAGGTATTGGCCAATTTCATGGACGGTGTCCGATGATTCATCGTTTGAAACGTCTGGAAGGAAAGAACATCGTCATTACGGGAGGAAGTCTAGGGATCGGCTATGAGGTCGCCCTGAAGTGTGCGGAGAACGGGGCCAGGATCGCCATCGTCTCCCGGACGGAGAAAGATCTTCGGGCCGCTTGGGAAAAGCTTCGCAGCATGTCCCGGCAGGAACATCTCTGCCGGACCCTCAATGTCGGCGAAAAGGATCACGTCCGAGCATTTGCGGAAGAGATAAGGGCCGCCTGGGGCTCGGTCGACGGGCTGGTGAACTGCGCGGGAGTCCTTGGCCCGATCGGACGCATCAATGACATCGACATGGAGATGTTCGTCGAGGCCATCCGGATCAATCTGTTGGGCACGGCCTTCATGTGCCATTATTTCGTTCCTCTTATGAGGAATCGGGATGCCAGGATCGTCAATTACAGCGGCGGGGGAGCGACCGAATCCTTGCCCAACTATTCGGCCTACGCGGCAAGCAAGGCCGCCGTCGTCAGGCTGACGGAAAACCTGTCCAAGGAATTGTCCATCTGGGATATTGCGGTCAACGCCATCGCCCCCGGTTTTGTCGTGACCAGACTGCATCAGGAAACGCTCAAGGCCGGAGAAAAGGCGGGGCCTCTTTATTTGAAAAGGACAAAGGACCAGATCGGAAAAGGAGGCGTTCCTCCCGAGAAGGCGGCCGAACTGACTGTTTTCCTGCTTTCCGGGGAATCCCGAGGCATCACCGGAAAGCTCATCAGCGCACCCTGGGACCCTTGGCAGGAATCATCATTTCTAGAAAGGCTCAGGAAAGAAGAACACCTGGCCACTCTTCGTCGCATCGACGACAAGATATTCTTTGAAAAAAGATGAGTTCACAAGTGTCCTCCAGTCACGTATTCGGCGTCGGCGTCATCGGCGCCGGCCTCATCGGGAACAAGCGGGCCGAGGCCGTCAGACAACTGGCCATGGGCCGGATTCTGGGAGTCGCGGATGTGGATCGGGAAAAAGCCTCGACCTTTGCTGACAAGTTCGGCTGTCCCTCCTATTCCGATCCTCAAGAGCTCCTGAAAAGCAGGGACGTCGAGATCGTGATTGTCGCAACCGTTAACAAGTTCCTAGCTCCCCTCAGCTGTTCCGCTCTCGATCAGGGAAAACACGTTCTCTGTGAAAAACCCCTCGGCCGCAACGCCGATGAATCTCGAGAGATCGTGACCTGCGCGGCTAGGAACAAGGTCGTGCTGAAGACGGGTTTCAATCACAGGCATCATCCTGCCGTCTGGAAGGCCAAACAGCTGGTGGACGAGGGCCGGCTCGGGCCCCTCTATTTCCTCCGCTGCTCTTATGGGCATGGCGGACGCTCGGGCTACGAAAAAGAATGGCGGGCCGATAAAGACCTCTGCGGAGGGGGAGAGCTGCTGGACCAAGGAGTTCATGTTGTTGACCTCTTCAGGTGGTTTGCGGGCGATTTTGAGGAAGTGTTCGGGGTCCTCCCCACGTATTATTGGGACATGAAGGTCGAGGATAACGCCTTCGCCGTCCTGAGAACGCCAAAGAAACAGACGGCCGTCATGCATACGAGTTGGACCCAATGGAAGAATAAATTCCGGTTTGAGATTTTCGGGGAAAAGGGATATCTCGCCGTGGACGGCCTGGGCGGTAGCTATGGAATGGAGAAACTGGTCGTCGGGAAACGAAGAGTATCGGCCGAAAGCGGTCACCCAATATACCTCAGTGGCCCCCCCGATGAGGAGGTCATCGAATTCCCGGGCCCGGATATCTCATGGATGGAAGAATGGAAAGAATTTGTTCAAGCTATTGTGGGAAAAAGAGTTCCATGCGGGTCCGGATATGATGGTCTGATGGCCAACAGACTGATCGATGCGGTGTATCGATCGGCCAGGATCAACAGCCCGGTCAAGGTCGGGAATGAAGACTAGGATCGGTATCCTGACGGGCGGCGGCGACGTCCAGGCCCTCAACGCCGTTTTAGCGGCGGCTCAAAAAAAGGCCCATTCTTTGGGCATCGAGCTTCTGGGATTCATCCGAGGATGGGAAGGCGTTCTGAAGGAAGAGTGGGTCGGCCTTTCCTCCCTTTCCTTTTCGCCCCGACTGGGCGGGACGGTCCTGAAATCCTCGCGCCTCAACTTCCAAAAGATTCCCAGGAGCCCGGAAATCGTCCTTGAGAAATTGGCCAAGAACCGCATCACGGGATTGATCGTCATCGGCGGTGAAGACACCCTGTCCAATGCCTTTTTGATCAAATCATTTCCCCTTGTCCTCATTTCAAAAACGATCGACAACGATGTTGGACAGATCGGTCCCGGCGACAGAGAATTCAAAAAGGAAGAGGTCTTCAACTATTTCACCCTTGGCTTCCCCACGGCCGCCGGAAAAATCGTCTCTTTTGTCAGTTTGAAAGAAGGATTGAGGACGACCGCGTATTCCCATGAACGGATCATCGTCGTCGAATCCATGGGTATGCACGCGGGCTGGCTGGCCCTGGCCTCGGGTCTAGGGCATCCCGATTTCATCATCATCCCCGAATTTCCTCTTAATTATGATCTCTTGCTGGAGAAGGTAATCCGCGCCTATGAATCGCAGAGACACGTCATCATCGTCGTGGCCGAAGGAGCCCGCTGGGAAGATGGGTCAAATGTGTACTCGGAGAAGGACGAGAGCGAGGAATTCGCCCATCCCCGTTTTGGAGGATCGGCCGCCGCTCTGAAAAAGAGGCTGAAGAATGATTTGTCTCCTTATTTTGATACGAGAAACGTTAATTCCGTCAATCCTTCCTATCTTTATCGGTCCGGAGCTCCCTGTCCGTTGGACCTCCGGTGGGCTCAAAGAATAGGAGAAAAGGCGGTCTCTCTTCTGGCCGGCCGGGCTCAAGAAAGTTCTTTTCTGGCGATCCAAAAGATCCCCTCGGGTTTCCGCCTGCAGATCGCGAGTCTCTCCCGGTTCGGGTCCATTGACGAACTGCACAGGTTTGTTGATAATAGGTTCTACGATCCCCGGGAATTCCGGATTACGGCGAAGGGCATGGCCTATTTGAAACCGATCGTCAAGGAAATTTCTCCGGATGATTCCTACGGGATCAGGAAGCCGGAACCGGCGCGGAAGGATTAAGAAAAGAATGGATCATGTCGACACGTATCTCCTTGAGGTGAAAGAGATCATCGATAAAATCGATAAAAATCAAATTACAAAGATGATTAGCCTGCTCCAAAAGGTCAGGGACGGAAAAGGAAGGGTTTTCTTTCTGGGAGTCGGGGGAGGAGCGGCCAACGCCTCCCATGCGGTGAACGACTTCCGGAAAATCTGCGGTTTCGAGGCTTATACCCCCCTGGATAATGTGGCCGAATTGACGGCCCGAACGAACGATGATGGGTGGGAGACCGTCTTCGTCCATTGGCTCCGGCAAAGCCGCCTCAATGAAAAGGACGCCCTCTTCATTTTCTCCGTGGGCGGGGGAAATTCGGAGAAGAACGTCAGCCGGAACCTGGTCCGGGCTATCGACTTCGCAAAAAAAGCCGAAGCCAAGATCCTGGGGATCGTCGGCCGAGACGGAGGCTATACGGCCCAAAAGGCGGATGCCTGCATCGTTGTCCCCACCGTCAACCCCAAGGCCGTCACGCCGCACACGGACTCGTTCCAGTCCATCATCTGGCACATGATCGTCAGTCATCCGGAGATGAAGGCGTGTGAGATGAAATGGGAATCCGTTAAATGATAGGAGAAGGGCATGGCGATATTTCTTGATACCGGCAGGATCGAAGACGTCCAGAAATTCATGAATATGGGAATTATCCGAGGGGTGACGACAAACCCCTCGATTCTTCTGAAATCCGGCGTAACGGGAGGTCCGGCGGCCATCAAAAAAAGGTCCATCGAGATCGCCAACCTTATTAAGCCTTACCCGCTCTCCGTCGAAGTCACAACCAACGATCCCCCCCAAATGATCGAACAGGCAAAAGAATTTGCCGGCTGGGCCGAGAATATCAACGTCAAAATCACCGTCCATGGCCCCCAGGGTGAGTTGGACAATTTCGAAGTCGCCCATCTGTTGGAAAAAAAATTCGATATCCGGGTGAATATGACGGCGATAATGAGCGCTCAGCAGTGCCTCTTGGGAGCCCTGGCCGGCGCCACATACGTCTCTCTTTTCGGGGGGAGAGTCAACAACATGGGCTACAACTGCGTCGAGGAAATCCGGAAAGCCCGGATCGTCCTGGATGATCAACAATTGAAGGCGAAAATCATCGTCGGATCGACCAGGGAAATCCTCAACGTCATCGAGTGGCTTGAGGCCGGAGCTCACATCGTAACCGTCGTGCCCGAACTCCTCCAGGGAATGATCGTCCATCCTTACAGCAAAGAAACGGTCCAGATGTTTCTGGACGACGCCAGAAAAGCTGAGGAAAAACTCAAGGCTTAGGGCATCTCCAGGCCTCGGCGACATTCCGAATCCCCTTTACTTTACTCCCAAGGGAACGCTTTTGGGAAAAAGAATCGTCAGCAAAATTGGACTTCGACCCTGGCTGGGAGTTCTCTGTTGTTCCGTGGCCATTTACCTCACCGTTCCCCTGGCGAGAAGGATCCAAAGATTTGTTTACGTGAGATGGGGAAGAGAGGTCTTTCTCTATTTTGTCTTGAGTGTCCTGGCTCTCGGCTTTCTCATCTTGCTCTCCGTCTTGATCGTCAAGTTGAAGATCAAGACTCCATCCAACTACATCTGGCTGCTGATCACGGGCGGGCTGTATGCTTATTTCGCCCTGCAATTAAAAAGTTCTCCGGAAGAGGCCGTTCATTTTCTTGAATACGGGTTGCTGGGGTATTTCCTTTTCCGGGCCCTCAATCTTTCCATCAGGGATAAGAGCGTTTATCTCTCGGCCACCCTTTTTGCCCTCCTGATCGGGACCTTCGACGAGATCCTCCAATGGATCATTCCTTTGAGATATTGGGATTTCCGCGATGCGGGTCTCAACGGTCTATCGGGAGGATTGTTCCAATTGGCTGTCTGGAAGGTGGTCAAGCCGAAGACCACGCGGGATAAATTTTCGAGAAGAAGCTACCGGACCCTGACCATCATTTTCAGCGTCTGTCTAGCCCTCTTTGCTCTCTGCGCTTCCAATACTCCAAAGAGAGTCGCCGTCTACACAAGGTGGCTCCCCATTTTATCCTTCCTGCAAAAGGAAGAACCCATGAGCGAGTTCGGATTCAAGCACAGAGACCGGGACATCGGCATATTCTACTCCCGGTTGAGTCTCGCCGAGCTCAAAAAAACCGACGCAACCCAGAGTGATTATTGGGCCCCGATTCTCGATACCTCCAAGGATATCCGGTATGATGATTTTTTGGCAAAATATCCTCCCCTGACATTCCCCTTTCTTTATGAGCTCCGGGTTCACACATACCGCAGGAACACTTATTATGGAAAGGCCGATTCGGCCTCAAGCCCCAAAGACAGAAAGGAGTTCTGCTGGATTGCCTACAAAGAAGACCTTATTTTAAGGAAATATTTTTCCCAGACCTATGCCAAGTCGCTCTACAGATGGGATGATAGCGTTTTTTCGAACATCTGCGGAGCCGTGGATAAGTCCAAACCCTATAAGAGCGCGGTTAGCGCGAGACTGATCACCGCCTTCTCCGAAAGAACGATGTGGGCGGTCGTATTGAGCGTCATCCTGATTCTCAATATAATCAATAGGATATGGAGATTCCAGGAACGTAGACGGGAGAGCCCTCGCCAGCCAGTTTCTTAGGTTTGAGACAGGCAGAATTTGATATAAGGATGATGGAATGAACAAAAACAAGAGACACCGGCTTCTTCTCGGGTTCACGCTCCTCCTTTACGTCGGTGGTTTCACTCTTTTTTATTCCCGATATGTCCCGCTCCTAAAATCCTTTCAGATCGCTCTTGTCGTTCCTCTCCTCATCAATTTCATCCTGGCCTGCCTGAAAAAGGAATGGGGAATTCTCTTCTTTGTCGGGGCCTTCCCTTTGATCAATAATCTTCCCTATATGTTCGGCATCTTCGAGACTTCTCCCCATGCCCCGACGGCCCTCGTCCTGTTTTTGGCCTTCTTCCTGGGATACCTCATCAATCAGATGATCCATCCGGCCGAAGCCGAAAGTCCCGGGAATCCTGATATCCTGAAACCCCTCCTCCTGTACTCGGGGGTCATCGCGGCTTCCGGGATCATCACGTTCATCAAGTATGCCAACTTCACGCCTCTCCTGTCGGACCGGATCTACGAACTCATCGTCAACACCAACATGGTCACGGCGGGCGGGGCCCTGATGAGCGTCGTCTTCAATTCGCTGAATTATCTGACCGGATTCCTTTTTTTCTTCATCCTGGCCAAATCATTGAAGACCAGAGAATTCCTGAACGCTGCCCTCGTTCTTCTTTCCCTATCGACTTTCATCGCCCTCGTCTTTTCCCTTGTTCAAAAATTTCTTTCCCTCTCCCTCGGGAATACGCCTCATTGGATTAATGCCCAACAAATCAATGCTACGTTCAAGGACCCGAATTCGTTCGGGGTTTTTCTCTCCTCGTGTCTCCCCTTGTTTCTTGGCCTAGCCTTCTTCGGCTCCAAAGCGATGAGGTTGTTCTCCTCCGTCCTTATCGTTTTTTCCCTCTTCGTTTTTCCTTCGATCGGATCGCGAAGCGCCTTCCTCGGGCTTATCACGGCGTTCGGTCTTTTCTTTCTCTTGACCTTCCTCAAAGGAGGATTCGTCAGGAAAAAGGGCACTCATTTAGCCGTCATTCTGACGATCGCCCTTGTCGTCATCGTCGTGGCCGCCGTTTTATTCAGGAACACCAAGCTGTATTCCCGACTCAGCTCAAACGTGAAAGACCTCAGGACAAATTTCTCCGTCAACCTCCTGTTCTCGGGGAAGCCGGGTTTCTGGTCCGTGGCGTCCCGCATGGCCGGAAGCTATCCCCTTACGGGAGTCGGCATCGGAGGTTTCATTGTCGAATTGCCGAACTATTACAAATTGAAGGGCCTCCCCCTGGATCAAACGGATGCCGCGGAAAACTATTTGTTTCAAGTTTGGTCTGAGCTGGGGTTGCTCGGTCTTCTCCTGGTTTTTTGGCTGTTCGTGACCATCATCAAAGAGATGAGAAAAAGCTTTTCAAGAATTCCCCGCGGCGATAAGTCCATATTCCTACTCAACGGAGCCATCGCCGGCGTCGTTTCCTTTTTCGTCAATTTCCAATTCCATACCTACATCGGAAGCTATGAGGCAAAATATATGTTCTGGTTCCTTGTGGGGATCATCTTTGCTCTTGGCCGAATTTATCAGAAGCCTGAGGAGGAAGAAGAAAAGAATCTATTCAGCATAAAGTTCAAAATCGCCGGAGCGATTCTCATCCTGACTTTCGCTTCCGTCCATCTCTGGAACTCCGCTCATTCTCTCTCCCTCAAAACCAGCACGGCCCGATACGGCCTCCAGCAGGATTTCGGCGTGGACAAGCTGGAAAAAACGGATGACGGGCGGGAATTCCGCTGGACCCGAAGCTACGGCGGCCTGACCCTCAAGGTCGAAAAGCCGGTCATGGAGATTTCCCTCCTCGCCTCCCATCCGGATATCCGGAAAAATCCCGTCCGGGTGAAGATCTACATCGTCAAAGGTTTCTTTAAAGAGAAAAAGCTTTTAGCCGAGCTCACACTCAAGTATAGCATCTGGGAAAAGTACGAATTTTCCATTCCGGAAGATTTAAATCAGACCGTGATCCTCCTCATCAAAGTGAGCCGGACGTGGAACCCCCTCAAGACATTCGGCACCCCGGACCCCAGGAATCTGGGGGTGGCCGTCGGTCCGATTCAGTTTAAAGATAAATCCGGCCCCTAAATTCTTCCCGCTTTTTGACGCCCTTCCCTGTTATTTCTCCCACTTTTAAGAAAAGAGAGGAGGCTTTTAGTCTCGAGAAATAATCCCATCCAAATACATTAGAATGAGCGGCCTACGGGCCGCTCATTTTTTTATGCCGGGCCTGTTCCAGGGCCGGGAGGCGTGTCTTTGTCACTGAATGTTCATCCTATTCCAGGCAACGGTTCGTCGAAGCCCTTCTTCGAACTCAACGGACGGTGTGTAGCCCAAGAATTGTCCGGCCATGGACACATCGGCCAGGGAATGCTTGACGTCGCCGATCCGGGTTTGGGCATGTCGGGGAGTAAGGGCCGTTCCCAAGATCCGGTTCAACTTATCCACCAATTCTAAAAGGGAATATCTCGCTCCGCAGGCAATATTGAACACGCGACCTGGCGCATGAATGGCCTTGATCGCCAGCAGGTTTGCTTCAACGACGTTCGCGACATAAGTAAAATCCCGGGATTGGCTTCCATCGCCGAAAATCGTCGGCCTTTCGTTCTTGAGCATGGATTTAATGAACAGCGGGATGACCGCGGCGTATTGCGAATCCGGATTCTGCCGGGGGCCGAAGATGTTAAAATATCGGAGGCATACGGTCTCCAGCCCGTAGACGCTGTGAAAGACCCGGCAGTAATACTCGCCTGCCAGCTTGGAAACGGCGTACGGCGAATATGGATTGGGAGGTATCGTCTCTATTTTCGGCAGCGTCGGCGTATCGCCGTAAACGGAGGAGGACGAGGCATAAACGACTCTCTTCACCGAAGCGTCCTTAGAGCACATCAGCAGGTTGAGCGTTCCGGCGACGTTGGTCTCGTTTGATGAGACCGGGTCTTTCACCGAACGTGAAACAGAGGCCAAGGCGCCAAGATGCAGAACATAATCCACACCGTCCACGGCCTTTCGGACCATCGCCGGGTCTCGAAGATCCCCTTCCTGTAATTCGATAACGTTCATGAACGGCGCCAGGTTTTCCCTGCGCCCCGTCGAAAAGTTGTCAAGCACCCTTACTCGTTCGCCTTGCTTCAGCAGCTCCTCAACGATATTCGATCCGATGAAACCGGCTCCGCCCGTGACCAGATACAAAGCCATTTCGTCCTCCTCTTCAAAAGCGATCCTTAAGGAATTGATAAGGAATTACTTTTCTGCTGCGCTGGCTGAATGAGCATTCATGCGCCAATTTTGCCTCATCCCATAGTCAGGGATGATAAATCGCAGCGTGATCGGATGTCAAGTTGAGTAAAACCCAATTTTTCGGTTGATAATTCAGAAACAATGCAATTAAATCGTCAAGCCTTCTTTAAGGACGCCAAAACCAACTTGACTTTTTATCTCTAATTTTCCTTGACACGAAATGTAAAATCGGCTAAATTTGTTGCGTGTCACTTCTTGGAAAATGGGAGGTTGGAGTCGCCTTAGGATGGCTAAATAGATATATATATAAGAGATAGCTACATTTAGAAAAAGGAGGTATCCAAATGTCAAAGTACGAAGCGCCAATCCTTGTCCCCTTAGGGGAGATCGCCAAAGGGTCTGGAGTCTGTTCAGTTGGAACTGCAGTTGTCGGCGGCAACTGGGGCGGAATCGGTACCTGTACTGTGGGTGCTTGTTTTGATGCCCTCTTTCCTGGAATAACTGATTGTACGGCGGGTCCTAATGCAACACAGGATTGCTCGGCGGGTCCTACAGCAAATCGGGATTGCACGGCCGGCACTTGCGCACTCAGGGATTGCACGGGCGGTACTGCTGCAACAGATGTGACTTGCTCGGCAGGCGGGGCTGTATAGGTACTTTATTATAGCAGATTGCACTGCCGGCAGCGGCATGTAAGAGACCGCATGACGGCCTACCTGGCTCTTTAATGCTATTTCGGCGAGAATGATTTTTCCAAGCCGAAAGCAGCGTTAGGCTTGAGAGCGATATTTTCTGGAACAATCGCTCAAGACCGAGGGGACTCATCTTTTTGGCGGGATGTCAAGCGGCGTTGTTGCCACGAATGAAATAAATGGAGGAAATGATCCATGAATCAAACGGACAGACCGATTGCCAATCCCATCGTTGTGCTCCGGGAGGAATTCGATGACTGGGCCGTACTCTTCAATCCCGATACGGCCGAAGCCGTGGGAACCAATCCCGTCGGTGTAGCGGTATGGAAACGGATGGACGGCAAGAGGAGCATCGAGGATATAGCGGCGGAGATCAAAAACAGCTTTGAAGACGCTCCGGACGCCGCCTTCAAAGAGATCGCCGCCTTCGTTAACAGGCTTGCTGAAAACGGTTTTGTGGGGCTGGAACTGGAGAGCAAATAGCGGATGCCCGAGGAACTCAAGGACAAGACAGAACCAACGGTGTCAAAGGTTATGCGTACCCCGCGCAGCCTGATCATTGAAATCACCTCCCGCTGCAATCTGCGCTGCCGCTACTGCTACTTCTTCAACAACCCGGCGATGGTTTACCGGGATCTGCCTGCCAACGAATGGCTCACCTTCTTCGACGAACTGGGGTCGCTCGGCGTGATGAAAGTCACCCTGGCAGGCGGAGAGCCGTTTATCCGGGAGGACCTGCCCGTACTCCTTGAGGGTATTGTCCGCAACCGGATGCGCTTCTCTTTCCTGTCCAATGGCGGGCTGATCAACGATGAAATCGCCGCTTTCATGGCCGGCACAGGCCGCTGTGAGTATGTTCAGGTGTCGGTGGATGGTTCGTGCGCAGAGGTCCACGACTCCTGTCGCGGGCAAGGCTCTTTTGACGGTGCGATACGCGGCATTCGCACCCTGCAGCGCCATCGGATTAGGGTGGCAGTGCGGGTCACGATTCATCGGAACAACGTGCATGATTTGGAGAACATCGCTCACTTTCTTCTGGATGAGCTGGGCCTGCCGGATTTCGGCACTAACTCTGCAGGATACATGGGCACGTGCTGCGGGAACGCGGATGATGTGCTGCTGAACATAGAGGAACGGAAGGAGGCCATGGCGACCTTGCTGCGCCTCACGGCGAAATACGATGGACGCATCTCGTCAAACGCCGGCCCATTGACGGATGGGCGCATGTGGCGCCGGATGGAGGAGGCACGGGCACAGGGCAAGCCGGCCTTTCACAACGGTGGCCGCCTCACCGCGTGCGGCTGTCCGAACAACAAGATCTCCGTGCGCGCCGATGGCGCAATCGTTCCCTGCAATATGTTAGCCCATGTCGAATTAGGGCGCATCAACCATGATTCTCTGGCAGAAATATGGCAAAACAGCCCGGCTCTGAACCAACTCCGCAACCGACATTCGATCCCGTTGACCGGGTTTGAGTTCTGCGCCGGTTGTTCATACATCCCTTATTGCACAGGCAACTGTCCGGGATTGGGCTACACGTTAACAGGTATGGTTGACCATCCCAGTCCGGATGCTTGTTTGCGCCGCTTTCTCGAGGAAGGTGGGGCCATCGCATGAGCATTTTGAGCGATATGAAACAGCGGAAGACGGGACAGGCTGGAATGCGGACGATCAACACTTTGTATTTCTACTTGACCGAAGGGTGTAACCTCGCCTGCCGCCATTGTTGGATGGGTCCCCGGTTCGACGCCACAGGCAACCATTATCCCACCCTGCCGGTTGAGTTGTTCGAGACGGCCATCCGTGAAGCCAAGCCTCTGGGGCTGAGTGGTGTCAAACTTACCGGCGGCGAGCCGTTGTTGCATCCCCACTTCACTCGTTTGCTGGAGATTGTCCGGCGTGAAGAGTTGAAGCTGACGATCGAGACCAACGGCCTGCTGTGCACGCCGGAGATCGCCGCTGAGATCGCCAAATCTCCCAACCGATTCGTATCCGTAAGTATCGACGGAACTGATGCAGCGACCCACGAATGGGTGCGCGGTGTACCGGGAGCCTTTGAAGCGGCCCGCCAGGCGGTGCGCAGCCTTGTGGCCGCCGGCACCAGGCCGCAGATCATTTTCACGGTGATGCGCAGCAATGCCGGCCAGGTGGACGCCATGGTCCGAATGGCCGAAGAACAGGGTGCGGCCTCACTCAAGTTCAACGTGGTGCAGCCCACGGCACGAGGCGAGAAGTTGCATGAAAACCAGGAGACCCTGAACATCGGCGACCTCATCGAGTTGGGGCGGCACGTGGAACAGGAACTGGCGCCTAAGACCAAGTTGAAGATCTTCTTTCATTACCCACACGCTTTTAGAGCCCTCCATCGCATCGCCAGCGGGGATGGGTGCAGCGCCTGCGGGATCTTCGGCATCCTGGGCGTCATCGCCAGCGGACACTATGCCCTGTGCGGGATCGGCGAGCAGGTGCCGGATCTGATCTTTGGCGCGGTAGGGAAAGCCAGGCTGGAAGAGGTATGGCGAGAAAACGCCATCTTGAAGGCTCTCCGGGAGGGACTGCCCGAGCGACTGGAAGGGGTCTGCGGTCGGTGCCTGATGAAAGGGCGCTGCCTGGGCGCGTGCATTGCCCAGAACTACTACAGCAAGGGCAGCCTGTGGGCGCCATACTGGTTCTGTGAACAGGCGGAAGAAGCGGGTCTCTTTCCAACGTCACGTCTGGGAACAAGACCTACACAGTCTCCACTTATCACTATCGGCAATGCCGCTTCAGAATAGTAACGGGAATGTCCCGGGGGCCATGTTCTTCGCTGCTTATGTCGGCCCGAGCATGAATCCGACTCTGCGCGAGCCGGAGATCATGGAGATCCTGCCTTATGACAAGAGGCCCTTGCGCGTTGGCGATGTGGCCTTTTTTCTGCCACCGGAGGCTGATCAGCCGGTCGTACACCGCATTATACGTGTGACCCCCGCAGGTATATCCACACTCGGTGACAACAACACCCAAGAGGATACTCTTCTCTTGCAGCCAAAGAGCATTAAAGGCCGGGTGGTGGCCGCCTGGCGTGGTCAAAAGCGGCGGAAGATCGCGGGCGGGTACCAGGGCCGGTTGATAGGCCGCTGGCTTCATTGGCGACGCGTCCTTGACCGTGGCGTGTCTCCTCTGCTGCACCCCCTTTATCAAGCCCTATCTCACTGGGGATTGATCGCCTGGGTGTTGCCTGCTCCATTCCGGCCGCGAGTCGTCGTTTTCCAGGCCCAAGGTCGGGATCAGTTTCAGCTTCTGCTGGGACAGCGTATCATTGGGCGATATGATGACCACAGGCATCAATGGCAGATCCAACGACCCTTTCACTTGTTTGTGGATGGAAGGGCGCTTCCAAGTAAACAGGATAGGGACCGAGTGAACCGGAAAGTTTTGACTGAACGGCGACGAACCATGAACCATCTACTGACGCAGGGAGTGCGGCATGACCTCGTCCTGGCTGATGGGAGTCATTGGGAAATTGCCGCCGAGGACAAGGAGGCCGCATCCATCGTTTCACAACTGGGATGCGCGATGCAGTTGCGCATGACACCAGGCGCAATCGAACCTTCTCATCACGGCAATCTGTGCCGACTGCTCGTCCAGGTTGACGCACAGACGTCCGTGGCGGATTGCTATGTCCCGTTGGCATCAGAAAATGACGGCGTCGTGGTCTGCATTCTAAGTCCATGCGATCACTGGGGCGGCCCGTTCGTCAATCTTATGAGATTATCGCTCGTCTTTGCTCGCGAAGCGCAGGCCCATGGAGGAGTCCTCATACACGGTGCGCTCTCTGAACGGGACGGCAGCGGTGTGATCCTGGCTGCGCCGGGCGGGGCGGGAAAGACCACGGCCAGCAATCGGCTTCCGGCCCCGTGGCGCTCGCTGTGCGACGATACCACGCTGGTGGTGCGGGACCCGCAAGGCAACTACTGGGCGCACCCCTGGCCCACCTGGAGCCGTTTCCTGGACGGGGGACCGGGCGGTACGTGGGACGTGCAGAGCGCTGTGCCTCTCAAGGGCATCTTCTTCCTGGCCCAGGCGGTTGAAGATCGGGTGGAACGGGTAGGCCCCGGGCATGCGGTCAGCCTGCTCGGGGAGTGCGTAGGACAGGCCTCAATGTTCATGCCACTGGGCCTATTAAAAGAAGAACTCCGCGCCCTGCATCTGGAACGGTTCAATAACCTTTGCGCCTTGGCCCGGGTCGTACCCGCACACTTGCTTTACATCAGCCTGACCGGTACCTTCTGGCAAGAGATCGAGCAGGCGCTTGAGGGAGGACATTGTGAAGACACGTGAGACACGATCAGCAAGAATGAATCAGAATCAAAGCAGCAGAGCGCTGGATGATTACATTTAATTATGCAAGAGCAGGTTAATTATGCAAGAGCAGGCTGAATCGATAAAACTGAAAATACAACGCGCCCTACAGCTTGGTCGCGCCGTGCGTTTTGTCTGGCAGAGCGCGAAAAGCTGGACAATAGCGAACGGGGCTCTCATTGTGGTCCAAGGAATATTGCCGTTACTCCCGCTGTATCTCATGAAGCTCATGGTGGACGCCGTGACCGCGGGGCTGGCGGCTCCTGACAAAGGGGCCGCTCTTAGACACGTGCTGTTGCTTGTTGGCTTTATGGGGGCAGCAACCCTGTTTGCCTTCTTGATCCGCCTGATAGCGGGACTGGTTAGCGAATGGCAGGGTTACATTGTCACGGATCACATGAACGACGTCCTCCTTGCCAAGTCCATTGAGGTAGATCTGGAGTATTACGAGAGTGCGCGATACTACGACACCCTTCATCGCGCCCAACGCGAAGCCCCTTATCGCCCTATGAATATCGTTAATGGTTTGGCCCAGATTGGTCAGAACGGAATCTCGCTGCTGGCAATAGCAGGACTGCTCGTGTCATTTCATTGGCTCATCGCGGCAATCCTATTCACTGCCGTTATTTCCGGGACCGCAGTGCGATTAAGATATACCCGCAAGATGTATCGCTGGCAACGTGAGCAGACATCCACGGAACGGCAAGCCGGCTACCTCAATTGGATTCTCACCGACAGCAGCCACGCCAAGGAAATCCGCCTGTTTGACCTTGGACCTCTGTTCATGCGCCGGTTTCGCGATATCCGCCGGAAACTCCGCAAGGGAAGGCTGGCCATCACGCGCAGGCGTTATATCGCTGATTTTGCGGCTCAGACCTTTGCCACCGCGGCCATCTACGGTTCGTATGCTTATGTTGCTTCTCAGGCGGTGTGGGGGAAGATCACGTATGGTGATCTGGTGATGTATTATCAGGCATTTCAGCGCGTCCAGGGATTTCTTCAGGGGATATTGGGCAGTCTGGCAGGACTGTATGCAGACAACCTGTTCCTTTCAAATCTCTACGAGTTTCTTGATCTGAAACGTACAGTCATCGAACCGGCTCATGCCAGCCCTGTGCCTCAGCCGATGCAACGCGGCATCGTGCTGGACCATGTGAGTTTTCAGTATCCCACAGGCACCAGAAAGGTTTTTGAGGATATTTCCCTCACCATCCGGCCGGGAGAAGTGGTGGCTTTGGTGGGTGAGAATGGCTCGGGTAAGACGACTTTGATCAAGTTGTTGTGTCGATTGTACGATCCGACAGGTGGGACCATTACCATCGACGGGGTAGATCTGCGCCAGTTTGAAACAAAAGCGTTAAGACACGAAATCGCTATCATTTTTCAGGACTATGCCCACTACCATCTGACGGCCCGAGAGAACATCTGGTTTGGGAATACCGCCCTTCCGCCCGACCATGAACGTGTCATCGCCGCTGCGCGCCGCTCGGGGGCTGACGACGTCATCAGCGCGTTGCCTCATGGCTATGATACGATTCTGGGAAAGTGGTTCGAGGACGGGGAGGAACTAAGCATTGGCGAGTGGCAGAAAGTGGCCCTGGCCCGCGCCTTCATGCGCGATGCACAGATCATCGTCCTTGACGAACCGACAAGCTCTATGGACGCCAAGGCGGAATATGAGGTCTTCAAGAGTTTTCGCCAACTGGTGTCCGGTCGAACAGCCATCCTGATCAGTCATCGCTTTTCCACCGTCCGGATGGCCGACCGCATTTATGTGCTGAAGCATGGAAGCATCATCGAAGGTGGCACCCACGAAGAGCTCCTTCGCGTGGGAGGAACCTATGCCCGGTTGTTCGAAATGCAAGCCCAGCATTACCGGTGAAGGCTTGATGATCTCGGAGGCGTAAAAAAGTATGCCAGATTTTTTTAAGGAACGCAGCGTGACCATGGATAAGCGGTATACCGGAGACGGCAAAAATACTTTGAAGCGCATTCTTGACTTATCGTGGCGAATTTCTGTCTATGCGCCTCCAATGAAGCCATTTATCCGCTTCTCGAAGCACGCAGATACACTATACAAGGGAAAAACAAACAGCTACAAACATTTCTTCTGGGATTTCGACGACGCTTTGCAGAGGGTTCTTTTAGGCATGGCCCGTACCATAGCAACACCCTCGGAGATTGCTGAAGCGTGCATCGAACGATGGAAAATTAACCTTGAGAAGTTCTACCAAAGAAGGAAGAGACAATTGGAAGAGTTGCGAAAAAATGGCGAGGTTCCCCAATTTCGATACACGCCGCGCAACGAGTTTATCTTCTCACGGGTTGAGCCTGGCAGCCGCTTGCTTTATGTAGGATGTGGCACTGGAACAGAATGCCTCGGCTTGGCGCAGAGAGGCTATGAGGTTATCGGAATTGATACGGACGAACAACTGATTGAGATTGCAAATGAGTGGGCGGAATATCTTAAGCTTCCTTTTCAGGCAGTTTGCATGGATGCTGACAACATCGGTTTTTCGCCAGGATCTTTTGATGGCTTTTTATTGGAATTTTATGGATTTCAGTCTTCCCTGGTTCAGGCGTTGGCTCTTCAAAGAGGCCTCGCAAGTGTACTGAATGACAATGGAAAAGGGTTTATCTCAGCACCCCGCAAAAAATATGCCTCTCTCTGGTACAGGATGCCGAATCTTGGGTATCCAGAATCCATGTTTCATTGGCTGACAAGCCAATGCCGATTGGACCACTACTTTTCACAGATGGATGCGTGTGAAGAGAAGCTCGCTTTTGGACTGTATATCCGGAGCCATACTGTAGACTCTCTGTCTCGCGAATTGGGTGGCGTTTTCGATGTGCAAGAATGTATGTATGAAAAATATGATCCGCGCTATCTGATAAGTGTGGTCAAAAGAAAGGGCCGTTTTTCGGATTCATCCCCGACCTCAGAGAATGACGATACCGAGGATTGGACAAAGCAGGAATATCTGCAAAGGGAGGGGGTGTCCATTGAAGATGTCTTGTACGAGATTCACGCTATTTGCGATCTACTTGAATTACAGAAGGAGAGAGTCGAGCGGTTTTTCCTCAATGGTGATGTTTCTGGGGGAAAAAGCCCTCTATCCATGGTGGATACGGATCTTCCAAGGTTTATCGAGCTTCTCGAGCATACCTACGGAATGCGGCCCTTCCGCTCTTAGGGGGGAATATAGAAAAAGAGTGTCACGCTTGTCGTTAGCAGCCAAACGTCGCCAAATAGGTGTCAACCTGTTTTCCGCTGTATCTCGTGAAGTTCATGGTGGACGCCGTGACCGCCAGGGTGTTTACGCTGACCTCTTTGAGAAGCAAGCCCGGTCCTATCGTTAGCCGCAAGAACTGGAGGACTTATCATGGAACAAAGAGAAGCGGGCAGACTTTTATGCGATTTTCTTTCAGGTAGAAAAATACCAGAAGCCAGGCTCGAAAAATTATCGCCGGCTGATGGGGAGAGTCTGGCAGACTTGGCGCTGCGTTTTAAAGTGGGGGGGTTGTTCTATCGGGAAATAAAGTCCCGTAACATTCCGACTGAGCTTATCCCGGTTGATGTCAGAAACAGACTCAGGGACGCCTACCGCAACCTGGCCACTGTGAACACGAGTCTTTTTCTTGATGCCTCAAAAGTTCTTAAGTCTCTGGCCGACAATCAACTGCCGGTCATTGCGCTCAAAGGTCTTTCGCTGGCAAAAAATATCTATGGTGATATCGCTTTAAGACCAATGTCCGATATGGATCTTTTAGTGAAAGAAGAAGATCTGGTCAGGGCCGGCCGGATACTGCTGGCTCTTGGCTATAAGCCGCATTTTTCTGCTTGGGAGAGCATGTTGAAGACTCGCCGTCATTTGCCGCCTTTTACGAATAAAAGCGGGGCGATGATAGAACTTCACTGGAATATTGTGACTCCGGATAGCCCCATTGAAGTAGATCTTGACGGGTTGTGGGAGAGAGCGTGTCTTATCAAAGTGGATAATGTCGAGGTCCGGGCTTTTTCTCCGGAGGATTTATTTTTACATTTGTGTATCCATGCTGGTCATCATCTGCAGACCGGAATAGACTTGATTCCTTTCTGTGATATGGCCGGATTGATAAAAACATCCGGAGATAAAATCGACTGGCAAATAGTCATTGAGAGGGCCACCCGGTGGGGCGGCCAAAAGTGTGTTTACCTGATGTTGCTTCTGGTCCGGGAATTGCTGGGAGCGGCGCCGCCGGATAAAATTATGTCAGAAATAAAACCCGATGATTACCGGTCTGTTTTTTTTGATGAAGCCCTGGAACAGATTTTTGATGTAAGCCCGGCAGGTCAGCTGTTTAGAATAAGAATCGGCAAACTTTCAAAAATAAAAAAAGTTAAAGGGATTAGAGGTAAAGTTTTGGCTCTTTTAAAAGGAGTTTTTCCGTCAAGGGAGAATCTGGCCCGCATCTATCCGGTGTCGGTTTCTTCCCCGAAGATATATCTGTGTTATTTATTTCGCCTGGGCCGCATGATTGTCTACTATACGATTGTGCTTCTTCGGTTATTCCGCCGTGATCAATCGGTTATAAAAGCGGTCCATCAGGAGCATCGGGTGAGCGCGGTTTCCGACTGGATGTTTTCATAATGATCTGTGCCCAGAAATAAAATCTTAAAAATGGGGACAGCTGTACGAGCTCACTCATTCGGTAACTTTTCGTGGTTTATCAAAAGGTGTTTCATAGTTCAGGTCTCCATGTTTCCTCAGGTGGTTATATTCCAAACATGGAATATTTTTCCGAGGTTCTTTTGTTCAGACGATTACTAAAGTATTAAGCTGCGATTTTCTTTTTATTTTTTTTGAGATATTCCAAGAAAAACGTGAGGAACCCAAAGATGGTCAAACCAATCAGGCCGGCGATTAACACATTCATTTTTTTCTTTGGCGCTACTGGACCTGGAGATGGCGTTGGTTCTTTTATGAGCTGGGCATAGTCGATTCTCGTTTTTCGTTCGATCAGGAGCTCGATCTGTTTTTTGAAGTTTTCCGTAGAGTTGCTGATCTTAGCGGCAGCATTTTTGTACTTTTCAATCTGGGCGTCGATTTCCTTAAGATTTTCAGTTTTTATTTTAATCTCTAACTTCAGGGACTCTTGAAGGTTTTTTTCCACGCTCAAATTTCCGTCGAGTGTACCGTAATACTGGAGGTTGCTCTGGACATAGCTCATATATAAAAGCAGGCCGATGGATTCTCCCGTTTCGCGTTGTTCCGCCAAGGTTTTTTTTAGCTGTTCCTCTAAGGCTTCCATTCTTTTTTTGACGGATCCCATTTCTTCAGAAATGTTTTTGGCACGCTCTTCGGAAATATTTATTCTATTTTCATCCGTCGATATTTCCTGCCTGGTTTTCGTCTTTTGAATGTCCAAGAGCTTGATTTCATTGTAGTTATCTTTGATTATCAACTCATTTTGTTTGATGGCATTTTCGTTTGAGGCGATCTGCGTATCGAGACCCTTGATTTGCACGTCGAGTTTTCTGTCCAGCTCATTTTTGAGATGTCGGAAAAGAGAATTTAATATCTTAATTCCTCGGTCGATATTGGAGTCCCTTATCCAAAACCTCACAAGCTTTGTGTCCTTGAGGTTCTCCGCTTTAATGGCGGATAATGTTCTGGGGTCGAGATTTAATTCCGCGGCGATAAGGTCACTGTAGGCATGCTGATTGATTTGGCCGGCGATCTGTCTTGGGTCAACGACGAGGACCTCTAAAAATTGGACATTCTCAGCCTGAACGTAAAATTTACTGGGCTGGATGATGGCGTCGACTTCCCAGACAGGAGTTATAAAAAAGCTGACGATCCCCGCTGTAACCGCAATAATAAGCGTTGGGACGATGATCATCCATTTTCTTCTCCAAAGGACTTCCAAATATTCCATGAGATTGATTTCTTCATTATGCTCGGTCTCGTTCATGGGGTCCTCGCCATATTAAAAATAAGAAGTTATGATACGTGATTTGGAATAAAATTCAAGAGAAAATATTCTCACTTCTCTTTTACCATAAATTCTAGGGCGAATTGATAATTATTATAATCATCGATGGGGACTCGACCCGCTTTAGACCAATCTCCCTTTGGGAGAAACGTGGCTTTTGCAAAGGGCCTGCAATCTTCGGGCTTCCCGGTTAATTCGTTTTCATAAAAAAGGTGGGCGGTAAAACTATGGTAGGTATTCGGATATTTCTCTATGGTGGCCTTGATAATTTCCCGGACCAGCTCTTCGACTTTTTTTTGAGGTGTTTGATCGGGAACGCAGACCCAGAGGAATTTGTGAATAGGCGCGGAACCTAGGGCTTGGGTCTTGATGATCCTGCAGCGGATGCCTGTCCGAGCCGTGATGTCCTGCGTGTTGATTTCGGAAGCTGTCACGTGGGCTTGAGTGTCTGCCGGTTTGGGCGGAGCCGCTCTTTTACAGCCGGTAAGAACGCAAAGAGAAAGAAATCCTATGGCCAGTCCGATTCTCAGGGAAAGAGAAACCCCCGATTTTTTCATTTCCGCCTCCACATAACGAGGTTCCCCAAAACTCAAAATTGTGACTTATTCTTTATCACAATCGGCCTACGCCTGTCAATTTATTGAAGTTGTCCACTTTTAAAACACAGAGGGAATACGCCTATCGAATTCCCATGTTTTCATGATCATCGAAAGAGCAGATGTCAACGGAATTCAGTTTTTGCACCTAAAGAAGGGAGCTACTCAACGGGCCGGCTAATCTGTCGCTTAAAAGAACGAATAGCTGATTGAAACAAAATCGATCGCGTTCCAATTAATTTGATGCTCCAACAAGGTCCCCAATAAAGATTGGGCCGAACGGGAGATTAAACCAAGAAGTGAAAAACAACGTCCTTTCGATCCTCTTCGGTTATTCGTTCAATTGAGGACGAGGGGGACACGATCCCAAATTCCGTAGAATTTGGGTCATGTCCCCGAATTCGGCGCCCGGCTGAAAATTCAGGATCTGGAGATACAACGTAATTCATGAATAATTCAGGTTAGTGATTGAATGGGATTCTTCGCTGCGCTCAGAATGACAGGGGGAGGTGATTTTACCCTTTGTCGTTTTCCCGCTCGAGCGCCTTCAATAATTCCTCGGGCGAGCAGACGGCTGTGCCGATCTTTCCCACAACGACGCCCGCAGCGGCGTTGGCCATGGCCGCCGCCTCTTGGATCGTCGCGCCCGCCAGCAGCCCCAGCGCCGCCGTCGCGATCACGGTATCGCCCGCGCCCGTGACATCGAAAACCTCCCGGGCGATGGTCGGAATGTGGACGGGCTTTTTTCCCTTCTCGAAGATGGACATGCCCTGTTCGCCGCGCTTGATGATCAAGTAGCGGCTCGCCGCCAGGGCCAGGATCTCCCGCCCCGCGCGCTCGATGTCCGCGTCCGAATGGCAGGCGTGATGGACAATCCGCTCGGCTTCTTGATGGTTGGGAGAGAGGAAGGTTACGGGAGAATAGAGCGCGAAATTCTCCACCTTGGGGTCGACAAACACCGGGATCTTCCGCTTTAAGGCGAAAGGCAGCACGCGTTCCATCAGCGTCCGCGTCACGATGCCCTTGTTGTAATCCGAGATGACGATCCCTTCGTATTTTTCTTTCTCGATGAAACCGGCGATCTTCTCTTCGATCTCGGACGCGACGGGCTTCTTTTTCTCCTGGTCTACCCGGACGACCTGCTGGTGTTGGGCGATGATGCGCATTTTGACCGTCGTCGGCCGTTCCGCGTCGATGAATATTCCGCGGCTTTCGCCAACGTAGCGCTTGATCCAGGCTCCTTCCTCGTCATCGCCCACGACGCCCACGAGGATCGGCGACGCGCCCAGGGACCCGAGGTTTTGGCTGACGTTGCCGGAGCCGCCAAGGCAGGAGGTGCTCTTGCGGACCTCCACGACGGGCACCGGCGCTTCGGGCGAAATGCGGGAGACGTCGCCCCAGATATACCGGTCGAGCATCACGTCGCCGAGGACGAGCACCCGCCGGCCTTTGAATTTCCTGATGAGACGTTGAGTTTTTTGGATATTCAAAGAAAGCGCGGTCATCGGTTTTCCCTTCCAAAATAGATCGGATTGGACAAGATCCACGGAACGCCGGGGGCGAGGGGCGTCCGCTCACGGAGATAGACTTCGGCGCGATAGACGCCGGGTCCGCTGAGAGGGAGCGTCACTTCGTTATCGCGCGTCTGGTGAATCATTTTGCCGTCATGAATGATAACTATTTCGTGGGCGAATGAAAAGGGCGCGATGGCGCGAAGCGAGCCGGCCTCGAGCCAGAAGCGGAAGCCGCGCGCGTCAGCGGCCGCGTCCACCGCGCTGTAAAAGCTACCGCGGCGGAGCGCATCGAAGACCTGCCGCCGGGCCGTCTCAAAATCCGCGGACCGCGGTTTGTCGAGCAGGACGTGCAGATGAAAGACCGGAAAGATGGCGCCGTAGAGCAGGTGGGCATCGGCGCTGAAAAAGCCGAGGGCCGGCCGCCGGCTCAACAGCTGGTCCCACTTGCGCAGAGCCTGCTCCGGCGGGTCGATCATCTTCAGCAGGGCGAATCCCGGCTTGATGAGAAGCGCGGGAAGATAGGACAGGGTGCGGACCGGATGGCGTTTCAGCATGGTGTCCGCGTCGATGATCTCAATGCCGGCGTATTCGAAGAGATCGCCCCACGACCAGCGGACTTTGGAATAGGGGTGGGCGATGATCGCGAAGCCGCCGAGGGCCGCGATCTCCCGGACAGCGACTTCGGCGTCCCGGGAGAATGCCGTGGAGTCTTTGGGGCGGTCGAATCCTAGGGCGACCAGATGTCCGCGGTTCGTGGAGAGCTCGGAGCCGGCCAGAACGAGCAGGCCATGGTTCCATCCCTGGGCGTCGAGCGTCGCGTAGTTCGGCTTGCCGTGATCGGCGAGGATGATGAAGTCCAGCCCGGCGCCGGCGGCCGTTTCGGCGATCTTGTCCACGGTCTTCCAGCCGTCCGAATAGCGCGAATGGATGTGATAGACGCCCGAGAATTCGTAAAGAGGAGGAACGGGCAAGGCTGCCTGCGCTGTTGTTGAGATGGGGGATTCGTATCGCTTGAATCGAGCGATCTGCCAGCCCAGCCAGAGGACATAAAGTCCAAATGCGGCCAGGACAGTGCGCCCGAGGATCTTTTTAATTCTCATTTATTGTCCCTGAAGGATTTCATTGCGAGGCGTTTTGCGCCGCGGCCGCCTCGCCATTTTTAAGCCGCTCCAAGGCGAACGGAATGGTGATGATGAACAATAAAAGCGTTGAGACCTCTGAATCGCCGAAGTTATACTCGAAAAATCCGGCGGCGATGAAAGCCGCCAGCGCCGCGAGCGCGCCGGCCGCCGGAGCCAAAAGCCCCTTCGCCCTTTTCTTCACCAGCCTGGCCAACGAGACAAATACCGTCACAACAAAAGTCAGCCAGGCGAGAAGGGTCGCGATCCCCCGTTCGGCCGCGATCTGAATGATGTTATTGTGGAGATGGACGTTCCGCTTATAACTCTCCTCGAGGCCGTACTTCGGGTTTTGAAAGACCATGTCCACGGTGTCGGGGCCTGTCCCGAGCCAAGGAAAATCTTTGATGATCTTGATCCCGGCATGGATATATTCGACACGGGCCATGTTGGAGAATTCGCGGAAGCTGAAAATGCTCAGGGCCCGGTCTTTGACCGGTTTCGGGCTGACGAAGAAGATGAGCCCGGCAAGGACGGGAACGAGGATGAGCGTTTTCGGCTTCCAGAGGAGAAGGCTGACGCACAGGGCCACGGCCAGGCCGATCCATCCGCTCCGCGTCAGCGTCAGGATCAGGGCGATCGAGGAGAGGACGAGCCCGGAGGCCCAGAGAAGCCGCTGGCGGCCCCGGCCCAAGAAAATAAATCCCATGGCGACCGCCCCGAACAGGATAAGGAGCCCGGCCTGGGTCATGTAATGGCCCATGAATCCCTTGACCCGCTGGCCAGGATCGGCCTTAAAAATAAAATAGGCGATGGAATAGGCGGCGTTGATGAAACCCGAGCCGAGAAGGGCGACGAACAAAAGTTCGATATCATCCCTGCACGTAAAGGCGGTGAAGACGATGAGGATGAGGACATAGAGAAGGAGCTCCCGCGAATCCTTGAAGCTCATTTCCGTGTTCACCGAATAGATCGAGGAAACGAGGGACAGCCAGGCGTAGACGAGGAGAGGCCAGAAGAACGAGGGAAAAGCGAGCCGGCGCTTTTTCTGGAGGAGAAGAAGGAGCCAGGATAAGAGAGCGAGGGTCAAAAAGATCTGGACGATTGAGATCGAGATCTGGGAGAACAGAAGACAGATTGCGAGGGAGAAAAGAAGCGAGATTTCCCAAGGGGTCTTGCCGGTCGTGAGTTTATGGAAATAATCTCTCATAACCCGCCTATTATATCATTTTATGTATTCGCGAATAAAAGGAGCTTTTCATTTTAATTCCGGAAAAAGAGACGCTTCCTTTTCATCTTATTCTCCCCCTTTTTAAAGAGAAGAGGAGGGATCATAGATACGGCCGGCAGGCGGCGAAAACCTCTTCGGGCGTGATCGTGAGCAGGCACCGGAAATCGTTCGTGACGCACTCCCGCTGCTTGCACGGCCGGCAAGGGACATCTTTTTCGAGGATCACGGTCCGGCTCCCTTTTGTCCGCCAGGGGGCGAAATTCGAGGGCAAGGTCGGGCCGAAATAGGCCACGATCGGCGTTGCCGTGGACGCGGCAATGTGCATCGGGCCGCTGTCCGGTCCGACGAAAAGCGCGGCGCGCGCGATCAATTCTTTGATCTCGATGAGGTTCAGCCGGCCGGCGAGAGGGACGGCGATATTCTTCGTTGTGGTGAGGAGTTCGGCCTCGGCCCTCTGATCGTCTTCCCCTCCGATGAGGGCAACTTTCACGGCCGGGATTTGGCCGAGACGCTTTATCAGCGCCGCGATATGGGGCAATCCCCAGTCCCGGAACCGGTTTCCGGCGCCAATGTGAAGAACGACGACCTTCGCCTCTTCGGCGCCGCCCGCTCCGGCCTTCCCCAGAATACCCTGGACGCGTTTGATTTCCTCCGCATCCGGCTCGGGGAGAAAGAGGGGCGGGATATCGGTCTCGTCAAACGCGGCCCCGAGGGCCCGGACGAGATTGGCGTGATTCTGAACGCTGTGGATGGGGCCGTTCGGTCCTTGCCGCGAGACCTGGATGTCGTAGAGAAAGCTTTTATTCTTGATCGTGTAACCGACCTTGAGCCTTGCCCCGCTCCAGAACGTGATCCAGGACGCGCGCGGCCCGCCGTGAAAATCCAGGAGAACATCATACTTTTCTTTCCGGACCTCGCCGATGAGCCGGATGAAGTCTTTGAACTTTTGTCTACGCGGCGTGGCGATGACCCGGTCGAGGTGCGGGTTCCCTTCGACGAGCCTTCGATACGGCTCTTCGACAAGATACGTCAGCGACGTCTCGGGGAAATGCTTTTTAAGGAGCGCCACGGCGGGCGTCGTCATCACGACGTCACCGATGCGGCGCAGCCGGATGAGCAGGATTTTGGACGGGGTCAATTTTTCGTCGGGCGGTTGGGCTCGATCGTGGCCTCTTCGATCAGCATGACCGGGATGTCATCCTTGATCTGATAGACGCGGTGGCATTTCACGCATTTCAGCCCTTTCTCATCCGCCGTGAGCTTCACGTCCGCCTTGCACTGGGGACAGGCCAGGATGTCGAGAAGTTGGGGATCAAGTGCCATGTCGGCTCTCCTGTTTGATTTTATTGGCAATAAAAATAATTCGGAAATAGGATATCCTAGAATGTCCCGAGCGTCAACCTTGACAAAAAGCGCTTAATCGATTAATCTACGCGAAGGAGGATTTTATGATGAACACGGCAACCATCCGCATCCCTGAAGATAAAAAGAACATGCTAAAAGCCGTATCCTGCCTGGAGAACAAAAAGATCAACGAGATCATCGTCGAGCTCATTGAAGAATATCTCCAACGGCACAAAGAGACGATCGAACTCCTTTCGATCCCCGGACTCTCTGAACGTGTCGCGGCCGCCTCGGCGGAATTCCGCAAGGGGAAGGGAATCAGCCTGAAAAATGGGCGAAAAGAACTGGACCGTTGAGCTTTCCAAAGATACATTGAAATATCTGAAGAAGTTGAGCCGGAACACGGCCCAAAGGATCCTCGACAGCCTTGAGCGACTCGAATCCACGAAAAATCCGGCATTTCACAAAGACGTTAAACCTCTCACGGGAAAGCTCAAAGGGTGTTACCGGCTGAGGGTCGGAGATTATCGCCTGATTCTTGAGCTGGATAACGATAATAGAAGGATCGGCATTCTTATCATTGTCCCGCGAGGAGACGCGTACTGATTTTTAAATGAGATTCACGTTTTTCGGAGCCTATGATCCTGCTTACCCGCGGAGCGCTGTCATCCGGAAAGGCCTGAAGCTCCACGGGGTGGAGGTTCGGGAGTGTCGTTCAACGCCGAAATTGAAATTCTGGGCCCGTTACCCTCTCCTGCTTTTTAAATGGAGGGGCGACTCGGACCTCATTTTTGTCCCCGAATTTTGCCAAAAGGACGTTCCCCTGGCCAAGTTTTTGGGGTTGCTGACAGCGACGGGGGTGATCTTCGATCCCCTCGCGGCGCGCTATGAGACCAAGATCATCGATTGGAAAAGAAAATCCGCCGATTCGCTCTCGGCCTGGTGGAATCTCCAGATCGACCGGGCAGCGTTTGCTGCGGCCGGTCTCATCCTGGCCGATACGGCGGCGCATAAAGCCTACTACGTCGACGCCTACGGACTGAAACCGGAGAAGGTTGAGGTTCTGCCGCTCGGTTATGATGACGAATTCTTCAGGCCGAGGGAGGACGGCGGGGAGCCCGCTCCAGGACAAGCTTCCCCAACGTTTGAAGTTTTGTTCTTCGGCTCGTTCCTGCCGCTCCACGGGACGGACGTGATCGTCGAAGCGGCGAAGATCGTCGCCGGCAAAGACCCGTCGGTCCATTTCAAGCTTATCGGCTCCGGGCAGACGCTGGACAAAGTCCGGGCGGCGGCCTCGGGGTTGAGCAATGTTGAGTTCATCGGATGGCTGCCGGCCCGGGAACTTCCGGGTGTCATCGGGGCGGCGGACGTCTGCCTCGGCATTTTCGGCCGCACGGAGAAGGCCCGCCGCGTCGTCCCTCATAAGATCTATCAATCCATGGGCATGCGGAAGGCGGTGATCACCGCTCGGACGCCGGCCGCTGAAGAATTTTTTAAGCATGGGGAAAATATCCTCTTCTGCGACGAACCGCTGGCGGAATCCCTGGCCGAGGCCGTCCTGGAGCTAAAAAACGATACGGACTTAAGGACCGGCATCGCCGGCCGCGGGTTCGAACGGGTCAAGGAGAATTATTCTCCGAAGGCCATCGGCCGCTGCCTGCTCGAGATTGTCGGGAAACATTTCGGCAAGAAATAAGATAGTCGTCATGAAAAGCTGTCCACTTGACCTGCCGCCTTACTCGGGCGAGATCGCCGAGGAATATGCCACGCCCGAGGTCCTCGCCCTATTCGCCGGCCCGCATAAGCTCCTGGCCGGGCCGGGCGCCGAAATCCTGCTCGAAGGCCGGAACCGCGTTGGCGCGGTGAAGATCGCGGCCGGGAGGGCCGGAACAACGGAGATCGTCGTTAAAGAATATCTTTCCTACGGGATCAATAAACTTAAAAGCCGCGTCCAGCCGTCCAAGGCGGCGAAGGCCTGGCGAGGCGCGCGCGTCCTCTTGGACGCGGGTTTTGAAACACCTTTCCAGATCGCCTTCCTGGAAAAAAGAAAAGGCGGCTTTGTCGATGAGGGCTATTTTATCGCCGAGCGGATCTTCGCTGCCGGCGAGATCAGACATCTCCTTCGCCGGCTTTCCGAGGAAGATCTCCGGCCGCTCTTGGCGGAGCTTGCCCGGACACTCTTCCGGCTCCATGAGAAGGGAATCCTCCACCGCGACCTTTCGGACGGCAATGTCCTTGTCGGGAAAGAGGCGGGCGGGTCTCATTTCTTTTTCCTCGACACCAATCGCATCCGCCGGCGGAGGTCCCTCGGCGCCGCGGCGCGGGCGAAAAATCTCATCCGCCTCGGCGTTCCGCCCCTTCTCCAGCGTTTCTTTCTAGAGGAATATGCCGCGGCCGGCAACCATCCCCTTCGCAGATCGTTCGTCTTCTGGTATAAATTATCGAAGAACACATTCTCGGCCTGGGTCAGATTGAAAAAAGTCCTACGCCTTAAGAGATTAGGGAGAAAGCTGAGAATACAATAGAGTCCGATGGAGACGGGTTCGAAATGAAAAGAGGGGACAGATCACTTTTTCCCCAAACAAGGCCGATCTATTCCATGATTCGGGAGCGAAAAAAGCCGTGTGTCCGCGTTTTTCGATTGGGCCTGACGACAGGATGAACAAGGGTCCATAAAATGACATTCAAATTCGAATGGAACGAGTTCGCCGACCAGCCCCACAATGTCGTGCCGCGGTCCGAGCGGATGCGCCACCATTTCCGGCACTGGCGGGCATATTTTTCGCTGGCCTGGGCCGACATCCTGCGCGGCGTTCCAGGTCTGTTCCTTTACCGCCGCTACCGGAAGCGGATGTTCCGCCGTCCGGTGAAGATCGAATGCGATATGTTCGCCGTTTCGGCTTCGCCGCGCGCCGGACGCGATGAAGATATTGTCGCGCTCTTAGGAGAGGCCGGCGTCCGCCAAACGCTCGTCCGCATCCCGTCCTGGGAGAAGGAAAAGCTCGATGCCTACGAAAGATTCGTCAGGCTTCTCCGCGGCCAGGGCATCGGCCTGACCATCGCTCTGCTCCAGCGGCGCGAGGATGTCTTCGAGGCGGCGGCCTGGAGGCGCTTCCTGGAAGAAGTCTTTGCCCGCTTCCATTCCCTCTGTCCGTTCTATGAGGTCGGACACGCCTGGAACAGGACGAAGTGGGGCGTTTGGGATTACACGGAGTACCTGAAGCTGGCCAGACCCGCTTTCGAGCTCCGCGAAAAATACGGGGTGAAGCTCGTCGGCCCGGCTGTGATCGATTTCGAATACCACCTCTATCCGCCGACGCTCCGTGTCCTTCCTTTCGATAAAGCAAGTGCCCTTCTCTATGTGGACCGGGTGGGTGCGCCTGAGAACGCCCAGTTCGGCTGGACGGCGGCCATGAAGGTCGCCCTGTTTAAAGCGATTTCGGACAGCTCGGCCCGGAAGCCGGTCGACTGCTGGATCACCGAGATGAATTGGCCGCTCGAGGGGACCGGAAAATATTCGCCGGCCTCGGGGAAGCCGAACGTTACAGAGGACGAACAGGCGAATTATCTGGTGCGGTATTATATTATTTGCCTGGCGAGCGGGCTCATCGAACGCGTTTTCTGGTGGCAGCTTGTTGCTCCGGGGTATGGCCTTATCGACAGCCGCGAGGAGGCGTGGAGGAGGAGGCCCGGTTTCTTCGCCTTCAAAACGATGATCGACATCCTCGCCGGGAGCACGTTCACCGGCAAGGCGGAGACCGGCGGGGCGGAGATCTTTTGTTTCGAAAAGGAGGGGAGAGAGTTCGCTGTAGGCTGGACGAACGGCCCTCCGGTTGAACATGAATTTTCGAGGCCGGTGGAAAGGGTCTTGAGCCGGGACGGGTTCGACGCGGCCGTCCGCGGCGGACGGATCGAACTTGGCGGGAATCCCAAATATGTCTTCTTCAAACCGTAGCAGCGAAAGCTCGAAATTCACCGAGCAGGGCGTCGGGGAATACGAGCGCCGGCGCTATCGAGGGATCGACCAGAGGATCGTCCATGCCCGGGAAGTCCATCTCATCAAAAGATTGTTCGACGCCATCCGCCTCGCCGAGGGGGGGAGAACTGACGGGCCGGTCTTGGACCTGCCCTGCGGCTACGGCCGGTTCACGGATTTTTTACGAACGCGGACGAGTGGCATCGTCAACTGCGACCTATCCTTCGAAATGGTCTGCCGGGCCGGAGAAAAGCTCGGGAGACCGGGCGTCGTGGCGAACGCGAAACGAGGGCTGCCTTTTAAAGAGGGCGTCTTCGGCGCTGTCTTTTCGGTCCGGTTCTTCCACCACATCCATGACCCCGCGGACCGGGAAGCCATCCTTCGTGAATTTCGCCGCGTTTCGTCCGGATGGGCGATCCTTTCTTTTTATAGAATGAACGGCCTCCATGTTTTGCAGCGCCGCGTCCGCCGATTGTTCAATAAAAGCCGGGCCAATATCAAGATGAGTGAGCCCGGTTTATTCGAGAAGGAAACCGCGGCGGCCGGTTTTGAGCTGGTTCGGGTATGGCCGCTTTTTCGCGGGCTCCACGCCTACCACATCGCGTTGCTTAGAAAAAAATAGGTTCTCATCCATAATGGGAGCAAGGCTGTTCCAGGATCTTCTCCGATCCAGGCTTAAAACTTGATTTTGATCCCTGCCCGCAGAGACATCCCCGAGAAATCGACAGTGGCCTCGCGCGCGTTCTCGACATATGCGTCATGGGCGGGGTTCTGTCTGCGGATGAGAAGAAGGGGAGAGATCGTCTTGCCGGACTCCGTGTAATCGTAGGCGTAGAGCTTTCCTTCTTCCGTGACCGGATCGGGTGACTGGGAACTCTGAGAGGTCCCGGTGCCCTCAAATCCTTTGATCGGAGCATACTGGCCCGTCGCCTCGATAACCAGGGAAATATTCCTGGCAAACGCCAATTCGAACCCCAGGCTTCCCCAAAGGCCGAGGCCGCTCGCGGTAGCGTCGCCCTCCTGCTCCTGCCAGAATTTGTCTTGTTCGTAGCGGTAATAATAGCCGCACTTAGCGAAATAGTAGGCTACGCCCACTTTGAAGTAGAGGAATTCGGAGGGATAGAACATGACCGCCAATCTCACCGGTACGGCCTGAAACTTGGGCTTTGTCGTGAACGTGGCGGCGGGGGTCGCCTTGGGATAGGAGATCAGGCTTTCTTTCGAGCTGCTGAAGAATTCGGCGCCGACTGTGACATATAAGCGGGAGAGGAGTGAAATGGCGATCTCTCCTCCGAAGAGGTAGCTCAGGCGCGCCGGATCCGTTTCTTTATCGGCCGCGCCGCCCGACTTTGTTTCGTAGAAATCGGCGAACCCCTGGGCTCCCTTGTTCAGATCGCCCCCGAGGGAATAGTTCCCTCCGGCCATAAGCATGATCGTCCAGGATGCGGGCAGGGAGGTTTCTTCTCCGGTCTCCGTCGTCTGCGTTTCCGAGGAGATGACTTCCGTTCTCCGCGGCCGTTCAGCCTCTTTCTCTTTTTTAACTGCGGGTTCGACGATCTGAGGTTTCCGTTCCGTTTTGGGGGTCTCTCCGAGCGGAAGGACGAGGCTTTCGTGGACATACCCTGAGGTCAGACCGCTCTCGTCGGGCTCGAACGTGACCAGGTACCATTCGCCCTCCTGGCGGATGGCTTCGAGGACGGTGCCCTCGGGGAATTGACGGATGATGACGCTGCTGATCGAAGGCTTCTGCCGGATGTTGGCCAGCTCGGCCGTGACCTTCAATTTAATGGGAGCGGCGGAGAGGGCCAATGCTCCTCCAAGGACCACCAAGAATGAAACAAAACCGAACGCTCTCGCTTTCCTCTTGTTCATAAATCGCCCTTTTATCCGACCCGAATTATAGCATGAAAATTTGGGGACACAACACATTTCCTCATGAGAAAAAAACTTCAGCCCGCCGTTCCCTTATATCTCATTGTCTGGCGCATTTCAAGGTGTCCGCAGGGGACCGGCTGGATCGAACTTGCTAATTGACCCGAAAAAGTGTAATTTTTAAGTCCTGGGGAGGCCGATATGAGAAAGAAGGTCTGTCAAAAATTCACGGCCGCTTTGATCGGCGTTCTGGCCATCGCGCTGGCCTCGGGCGTCTTTGCCTCAAGCGCCAAAAAGCCTAAGATCGTCTTCAAGGAAGCCGCAAAGAATTTCGGTAAGATCAAGCAGGGCGACGTCCCGACCTACGAGTTCATTTTCAAGAACGAGGGCGATGATGTCCTGACCATCGGGAACGTTGAAACCTCGTGCGGCTGCACCGCGGCCCTTGTTTCGGAGAAGAAGGTCGAGCCGGGCAAAACGGGCAATATCAAGGTCGCCTTCAACTCGCGGGGCTACCAGGGTGAAGTGACGAAATACATCTACGTCAGTTCCGACGACCCTTCGGCGCCGCGCGTCGAGCTCAAGATCACGGCCGCTGTGGACGTACCTCCCCAGCCGCGGATCGAGCTCGACCGATATTCCTTTGATGCCGGCCTCCTCGTCGAGGGCGACGACCTCTTCGCCAGCGTCGTCGTGAAGAACAGGGGAGAGCTCGAACTGAAGTTCGAATGCGCCCTCCAGAGCGCGAGCTTCCTCGTGGACGGGAAGCCGGCCAAGTTCCCGGTCAAGGTCGCAGCGGGGAAGGAGATCGAGGTAGGAGTGAAACTGGCCCTTCCTGGCCGCATCGGCCCGGTCCGGGAGTTCATGCTGTTCAAGACGAACGACCCGCTGCGAGCCACGATCTCGATGAACCTCAACGGCTACATCGTCACCAAGGACGAGCTCAAGAAGCTCTTCGAAAAGTATAAAAACATCATAAAGTAAGCATTGAGAGAAACCCATTTTAAGGCGCGGAACCACTTCTTTTGAATCGGAGGAAATCCTCTCTTTCCCCCTTTAAAAAAGGGGGTTCCGGGGGGATTGGAAGTTTCTTCTCGAGGCAACATTTAGGGATGCCTGTGCATATCACGGTCAAGGTCCAGCCCCGCTCATCGAAGCCGGGCATCGAAAAGACCGGAGAGAGAGAGTACAAGGTCCGGGTGAAGGCGTCGCCGGACAAGGGTCAAGCGAATGCCGAGGTCATCGAGCTTATAGCCCAACACTTCCACATCCCCCGCTCATGCGTCAAAATTGCGCGCGGCCAGACGTCGCGGATTAAAATGTTAATAATCGACACAGAAGCTGACAGGACCCGGGCCTCATTTATTGTAAAGGACGACGCATGAGCATTTATAACTTCGTCAGCTTCCTCGGCATCTTCGTTCTCGCCTTCATCGCCTGGCTCTTCTCGAGCGACAAAAAGGTCGTCAATTGGCGGGCCGTTCTCTGGGGTATCGGACTCCAGCTCCTCTTCGCCTTTTTCATCTTCGTCGTTCCGGTCGGAACCAAGGTCTTCATCTTCATGAACGACGCCGTGGTCAAAGTCCTGGAGAGCGCCCAAGCCGGGACGCGGTTTCTGTTCGGCCGGCTGGCCCTCCCGCCCGGCACGACGAACGAGGCCGGCGAGACGTCGCTCGGATATTTCCTGATCTTTCAGGGGCTTTCGACGATCGTCTTTTTCGCCGCGCTCATGGGCGTTCTCTATTATCTGAAGGTCATGCCCTTCTTTATCCGGGTCTTTGCCCGCGTCTTCACCAAATCGATGAGGATCAGCGGAGCCGAAGCCCTCAGCGTTTCGGCCAACATCTTCGTCGGAGTGGAATCATCGCTTGTCGTCCAGCCGCATCTGGCCGAAATGACCTTGTCCGAGCTGGCGACGATCATCACCGCAGGCATGGCCACCGTCGCTTCCACGGTCCTGGCCATTTATGTCATGTTTCTCCAGAAGCAGCTTCCGACCATTGCCGGCCATTTGATGTCGGCTTCCTTCATCGCCGCGCCCGCATCCATCGTCATGGCCAAGCTCATTGTCCCCGAAACCGGGAAACCGGCGACGCTGGGGACGGACGTGAAACCTTATTACCAGCGGGAAAATAATCTGATTGAGGCGATCATCAACGGGGCGAACTCCGGCCTGAAGCTCCTCGGCGGGATTGTTACGCTGCTGCTTGCTTTCCTCGGGCTGCTCGCTCTTCTCGATATCGTCCTGGGCTTTGGCGGCGGTTACTTGAACAAGCTCTTGGGGATTCATTTTGAGTGGTCCATAAGGTCTCTCCTCGGATATCTTTTCTATCCCTTCGCGGCCGTTTTGGGCATTCCGCCTTCGGACATCATGCCCGTGGCCAAGATCCTCGGAGAGAGGGCCGTCGCCACCGAAGTCGTCGCTTATCAGCATCTGGCCGATTTGATGGCCAAAGGAGAGTTGGCCTCCCCCCGCTCGGCCGTTATCGCTTCCTATGCTTTGTGCGGGTTCGCCCACTTCGCTTCGCTTGCGATTTTCGTCGGGGGAACAGGTGCCCTCGCTCCGAGCCGGCTTAAGGACCTGTCTAAGATTGGATTGCGGGCCTTGCTCGCCGCGACGCTCGCAACCTTGATGACCGCGGCAGTCGCCGGCACGTTTTTCAACGGCAGCACGATCCTATTGGGCGGGTAAAAAGTAATTCCCCTGAACTCCCCTTTAACAAAGGGGAGAAATAGAGAATGAAAACAAACACCATCTTCTGACTTCTTTTCAAGCTAGAATTATTCATAAATTGCGTCTTTTCCTCGAGAGAGAATGCGCAGATGGCGCCGAATTCAAGACGAGGGGGACACGATCCCAAATTCCGGAGAATTTGGGTCATGTCCCCGAATTCAGCGTCCGTCTGCAAATTCATGGCGGGAGAGATAACGTAATTCATGAATAATTCAGACTAGAGGGGGAAAGAGGGATTCGTGATAATTCTGCCCATCCCCGACGTCTATTAATTTTGAAGGCTCTCTTCCATTTTGTGCGGTTAAAATGAGGAAGAAGATCCGGGAACAGCCGCAGCGACCGTGGAAGGTTTAGCCTTCTCGAACCGTCCTTGAGGGAACCCGGCTGAGCCGGGCGCCGCGGATGTTTGAGCTTGCTCTGGAGAAGGGAGACGCCCAGATGAAAAAAATGGGAGTTTTGGGGCCCCATTTTTTAAAACATCTTATTGATGCCGATATCTTTCGTGCGAGTTCCGCGGCACCGAAAAGGGCGGTGAGAGAACGGCGTTAAAAACCTGGATGGGAGCTAGGCTGTTTCCGGATCTTCTCCCATCATAATTAACCCACCCAAAATGGAAGAGTACCAATTTGAAAAATGGACGACCGTCATGTTTCTTGGCTGGCCCTGAACCTGGCCCTTTGGGACAGCCTCAAGCTCATGGGGAAGGCCCTCGGGCGCTTTTCCTCGCCGGCCGAAGCCTTCCGCGCGTCTCATTTCGAGCTCCTCGGCCTCGGTTTTGACGAAGAGCGCGCGAAACGCTTCAAGTCTCCGAGTCTTGTCTCGCAAGCCGACAAAGAATTTGACAGACTCAAAAAGAAAGGCTATTCTCTTGTAACCTTTGGGGATATCGAATATCCGGCTTACCTCAGAGAAATATTCGACCCTCCCTGTGTCTTGTATTGTAAGGGACGCCTGGAGATGCTCCAGGCCCCGGCTGTCGCCATCGTCGGCACGCGGAAGCCTTCCCCTTACGGAAGGGCCGTCGCCGAGCGGCTGGCTGAGGACCTTGCCTCGCGGGGAGTCGTGGTCGTGAGCGGGCTGGCCGTGGGCATCGATTCAACCGCCCACTGGGGAGCCCTTAGAGGAGGACAAACGATCGCCGTGTTAGGATCGGGATTGGAAAATTTATATCCAAAGGAGAACCGCAGGCTCATGGACAAGATCGCGGAAAACGGGACGGTCGTATCCGAATTTCCGTTGGACACGGAGCCGTTCGCCGGAAATTTTCCGCGGCGCAATCGGATTATCAGCGGGCTGGCGCAGGCGGTCGTCGTCGTTGAGGCCGCCGAAAAAAGCGGTTCCCTTATCACGGCCCGATTCGCTCTTGACCAGGACCGTGAGGTCATGGCCGTTCCCGGGAACATCACCTCGGACCTGAGCCGGGGCGCGAACAGACTGATCAAGATGGGCGCGAAGCTCGTCGAGGGCTGGGAGGATGTGGCCGAGGAATTGCCGTCTCCTCTCCGCGAACGGCTTCTGGCCCAACGGGAAGGCGAAACGCAGCCTCTTCCGCTGATGACCGACGAAGAGGCGGCCGTTTATAGATTGTTGAAAACGGATGAGCTCATTCATATCGATGAACTTTCAGAACAAGGCCGTCTTTCAATTTCCGAGCTGCTGGTTCTTCTCCTGAACCTCGAGATCAAGGGATTGATCACGCAGAGCCCGGGCAAGTATTACCAGAGGAGAATGTGAATGGACAAGGTGCTTGTCATCGTCGAATCCCCGGCCAAGGCGAAGACCATCAACCGCTATCTCGGCCCGGACTATGAGGTCATGGCCTCGATGGGCCACGTGAGGGACCTCCCGAAGAGCAAGCTGGGCGTCGATGTCGAAAAGAATTTCGAACCCCAATATGTCGTCATCCCCGAACGGCTCAAGGTCGTCGCCGAGCTTAAGAAAGCCGCCGAGAAGGCCGGCTCGATCATCCTGGCGGCCGACCCGGACCGCGAAGGCGAGGCCATCTGTTGGCACCTGAGCGCCCTGCTCGAGGACGCGAACAAGAACATCTACCGGGTGATGCTCCACGAGATCACGAAGCCCGCGGTCGAGGAGGCGATCCAGCACATGGGGAAGCTCGACCAGAACATGTTCAACGCCCAGCAGACGCGACGGATCCTGGACCGGCTTGTCGGCTACCTCATCAGCCCTCTGCTGTGGAAGAAGGTCGGACGGGGGCTGAGCGCCGGCCGCGTCCAGTCCATCGCTCTGCGCCTGATCTGCGAGCGTGAGAAAGAGATCAAGGCCTTCGTCACGGAAGAGTATTGGTCGATCTTCGCTCATCTCGCGGCCTCGAACCCGCCGCCGTTCAAGGCCGCTCTGGCCAAGATCGACGGCAAAAAAGCCAAGATTGAGGACGGCAAGAGCGCGGAAGCGATCGTCGGCGAGCTCAAAGGCGCGGATTTCATCCTGAACAAGGTCAAGGTCCAGGAGAAGAAGAAAACCCCTCCTCCGCCGTACATCACGAGCACGCTCCAGCAGGACGCGTTCCGCCTTCTTCACTTCCCGGTCAAGAGGACGATGTTCATCGCCCAGAAGCTGTATGAAGGTCTGTCCATCGGCGAGCGGGGGCCCGTCGGCCTCATCACGTATATGCGCACGGATTCGGTGCGCGTTTCGAATGAGGCTCAGGCTTGGGCCCGGAAATACATCGAGCAGAAATATTCGGCCAAGCACGTGCCGGCCAAGCCGCATTTCTACAAGAATAGGAGCCAGGCGCAGGACGCGCACGAGGCCATCCGTCCCACGTCGCCCGATCTTGTGCCCGAGGCCGTCAAGCCCTATCTCAAGAGAGAGGAATTCAGCCTCTACCAGCTCATCTGGAACCGTTTCCTCGCCTCCCAGATGAGCGCGGCCGTGGTCGAAGAGACCGCGTTCGAGATTACGGCCTCGAAATATCTCTTCACGGCCAAGGGCGAAGTCCTAAAGTTTGCCGGGTACTTGTCCCTTTATCCCAACCGGGAAAACAGCGAGAAGGAAACGCTGCCGGACGCCGCGGCCGGCGAGAAGCTGAGGCTGGCCGGGACGGGCCTCGAATCCAAGCAGAATTTCACCCAGCCGCCTCCGCGCTACACGGAAGGCACGCTGGTCAAAGAACTCGAGGCCAAGGGCATCGGCCGGCCTTCGACATATGCCCCGATCATCACCACGCTCCAGAACCGCGTCTATGTCGTCAAGGACCAGGGAAGGTTCGTCCCGACCGACCTGGGCATGTTTGTCACGGATTTCCTCGTCCAGAACTTTCCCGACCTCATGGAGGTCAAATTCACTGCCCAGATGGAAGAGGAACTCGACCGCATCGGCGAGGGCGGCCAGGACTGGCTCGCCTCGCTCAAAAATTATTATGAGAAGCTCGACAAAGACCTCAAGGAGGGCATGAAGGTCGAGAGCGTCGCGGGAACGGGCATCCCGACGAAGGAGGTCTGCCCGAAATGCGGCAAGCCGGTCATGCTTAAAAGCGGAAGATTCGGCCCGTTCAAGGCCTGCTCCGGCTATCCGGAATGCGACTTCAAGGAGGACATGATCAAAAAGGAAGTGACGCCGCTCGAGGAGAAATGCCCGGTCTGCGGCGCTCAGCTCGTCCAGCGCTGGGGCCGGTTCGGCTCATTCATCGCCTGCTCGGATTATCCGAAGTGCAAGTACATTAAAAAGGAGCAGACGGACACGGGCATCGCCTGTCCGAACGCCTGCGGCGGGACGATCCTCAAGCGCAAAACGCGGCGCGGAAAATTCTTCTACGGCTGCAGCCACTTCCCGAAATGCCGGTTCGCCACATGGGACGAGCCCCTGACAAAACCATGTCCCACGTGCGGGAAGCCGTTTTTGCTCCAGAAAATTTCCAAGAAGGACGGGACATACCTTCACTGCTGGGACGAAAAATGCGGGTACCGGGACCCGGCCAAGCCCGAGCCGGCTCTTAAAAAAGAGAAACAGACCAAAGAAAGCGTGCCTCCGGCCGCGGAGTAGCCGGAGGATGAACTCCTTCCAGGCGAAAATCCCTCAAACTCTACTTCTCAGTCGGCCCAGAATAATCCCCCCGTTTTCCCTTGGGAAAGACGGATCCAGGGGGATTTGCCCTTTTATTGCGTCTTGTTTTCTGAACCTTTAAAATAACGATGAATCGGATCATAATAGGTCGTAATAATGAGGAAGGAACTCGGAGAATTCCTGGCTTATCTTCAGCACGAGCGAAACGCGTCCCCTCACACCATATCCAGCTATCGCATAGATCTGACCCAGCTCGCTGATCATCTCCAGGCGAAAAAGATCAAGCTGATCCAGGTGGATAATGTCGTCCTCCGCGGCTTCCTTGTCGAGCTTTACCGGAGAAGTCTGACGAAGACCTCGGCGGCCCGGAAGCTCGCCGCCATCCGCTCTTTTTTCGAGTATGGCGTCAGACAAAAGTGGGCCGCGGACAACCCGGCCAAAATCGTGGCAACGCCCAGGCTTGACCGGCACGTGCCGGCGTTCCTCTCCGAAGAGGAGATGGAAAAACTGCTTGAGATCCCGGTGACGGATAACGCTCTCGGTCTTCGGGACCGGGCGGTCCTCGAGCTTTTTTATGCCACCGGAATGCGGGTCAGCGAGCTCGTCGGGGTCGATCTCGAAGACGTGAGCTTGGATGAGAAGATGATCCGGGTGCGCGGCAAGGGCAAAAAGGAGCGGCTCATACCCTTCGGCCGGAAGGCCGCGGAAAGTCTGGAAGCGTATCTGCGCGTCCGGCATACGTTCCCTTTGGCCCTCGGAGAGAAAGCACTGTTTCTGAATTACCAGGGAACGCGAATCACGGCGCGCTCGGTGCAGAGGCTCGCCGGGAAATATTTCAAGAAGGCCGCGCTGAGGAAAAAGATGAGCCCCCACGCGCTGCGCCATTCGTTCGCCACGCATCTTTTAAGCCGGGGCGCGGACCTTCGTGTCATCCAGGAACTCTTGGGTCACGAGAGCTTGGCCACGACCCAGAAATACACACATGTGGACGTCAAGCAATTGCTCGATGTTTACCGCAAGAGCCACCCGCGCGCAGGGAGTTCGGGGTAAGCCGCTTAAAAGCGCGCCGGCAAGCTTGGACGGAATTCGCCATTTAATAAAAGCGTGGTTCTCTTCCATTTTGTGCGGTTAAAAATGACGGAGAAGGTCCGGGAATGGCCGCAGCGACCGTGGAAGGTTTAGCCTTCTCGAATCGCCCTTGAGGGTACCCGGCCAAGCCGGGCGCCGCGGATGTCTGAGCTTGATCCAAATGAGGAAAACGCCCAGATGAAAAAAATGGGAGTTTTGGGGCCCCATTTTTTAGAACATATGTTTGATACCGAAATCTGCTGTGCGAGTTCCGCGGCGCTGAAAAGGGCGGTGAGAGAACGGCGGTAAAAACCTGGATGGGAGCAAGGCCGTTTCCGGATCTTCTCCAATAATCCTTAACCCACACAAAATGGAAGAGAACCAAAAGCGTTAACTTATGTCTGCATTGAGAGCCTTTATCCGTAAACGACGGTATACGCAGCGGCAAATGAGAATTTTGTAACTTGTTGATATCAAAAAAGAAAAAAGCTCGGACCTCCTGGCATTGGACTTGCATTAATCAGAGCGAAAGGAGGTCCTCATGAAAGAACTCATTTTCAAAGGACTGGCGTTCAGTCTCATCCTCAGCCTTTTTGTTTTCCCTCTTCTCGCCCAGCAGCAGGCCCAGACCGGGAAATCCGCGGCTGAAAAGATCAACCTCAACACGGCGACGCTCGAAGAGCTCCAGAAGCTGCCCCGGATCGGCGCGAAAGTCGCTCAGCGGATCATCGATTACCGGAAGCAGAACGGGAACTTCAAAAAGATCGAAGAGATCATGAAGGTCCGCGGCATCGGGGAGAAGACGTTCGCCAGGATGAAAGACCTGCTCACGGTCTAGGCCTTGGTCCTCTAGCGCCCTCACAGGGTGCGCCCTCCACCCTACGCTGTCCCCCTTCCCTACGAAGGGGGACAGCCTTTTTTTAGATCATCCTCGAGGAAGGCCTTCATTTTCTTCAATGCGCGACCGCGGTGGCTGACGGCATTCTTTTCTTTGGGCCGCAGTTCGCCGAACGTTTTTCGCAAAGGCTTGAAAAAAAAGATCGGGTCGTAGCCGAAGCCGAGGCCCCCCTTTTTGTCGAAGGCGATCATTCCCCGGACTTGGCCTGTGACGGTCTTGACGATCGTGCCGTTCCGTGACAGGACCATACAGCAGACGAACCGCCCGCGCCGGTTGTCTTCGGCGACGCCCTTCATCAGAAGCAAAACCTTTTGGATGTTTTTCTCGTCCGTGGCCCGGCGTCCGGAAAATCGGGCCGAATATACGCCGGGCGCTTCGCCCAGGGCTTCGACCTCAAGGCCCGAGTCTTCGGCCAGAGTCAGGAACCCGGACCGGCGGCTGTAGAACAGGCTTTTCCCTCTTGCATTCTCATAGAACGACGGACCCTTTTCCGGAAAGGGTGTTCGGATGCCGAGGTCGGCCAGGGTGATGACTTTCAGCGGTAGATCGAGAAGAGCGTTCCGGATCTCCCGGGCTTTTCCCTCGTTCGTGGTCGCCAGGACAAGGACGGTCTTTTTTGGCTTCACGGTGGACCTACTGCCCGATCGTATCTATGAAATAGGACAGGACGAACATCAGGATCAGGACGATGGCCAGGAGCGCGAACTTGGGGCTGATCAGCAATTTTTCCGGCTCTTCCATGACTTCGGCCTCGCTCATGGTCTTCAGAAAGAAGAGGAAGAAGAGGACGAGCAGGAAAGGCAAGATCATGTAGAATGTCTGCAGCTTGAGCGAATGCGCGAGATACAGGAAGGACAGGAGGCAGATCGCAGCGCTGGCCGCCATCCCGAAGAGGAGGTAATTCCGGGTGTATCGTTTGTGCGAGGTCCGGTAGTCGCCTGCCTTTTCTTTGAGAAAACGGAACTCCGAAAGCCGCTTGGCAACCATCAGGAAGTTCCCGAACGACCACCAGCTTAGGAGGAGGCTTACGGGCGGAAAGATGCCTTTAGGCGCAAAAGCAAACCAGCCGATGAGGAACCGGATGGGGTTGTTGGCTGACTCCGAGATGGAATCCAGGAAGGGGATGTCCTTGGCCCGGATGGGTTTTACGTTATAGACGATCCCGGCCCCAAAAAGGGCGAGGATCGAGAAAAAGAACGGGCCAGCGAAGATTGCGTAGGACGCGGCGAGGCTGACGCAGATGATCAGGATGCCAAAGAGGGCGAACGGGAATTTTTTGATCTCGCCCTGAACGAGAGGCCGGAAGCGTTTGGTCGGGTGATGAATATCATAAGGCAGGTCCACGATTTCGTTCAGGATGTAATTGGCCGTTGATACGGCCCACGTCAACAGGAACGCGGCCGTGAGGCGCCAAGCGAGGGACGCGACAGAAACAGTTTCAAGAGCGTCGCGGTTGAAAAAAAAGAAGGCCGCGCTTCCCAGGAAGATGGCCAGACTCCGCGGCCATCGTTCCAGGCGGATGGCTCTCAGGTAGGCGTTCACGACCCGGGGCTCTTTTTCGCGTAGATCTCGAATGAGTCTCCGAGCGCCAATTTTAGCCGAATTCGTTTCAAAAAAGAAGCCGCGCGGCGGTTTTTTATCAATGGGCCGAAGGTCCTTATCCGAGAAAGAACATAATACGCGCTGAACGTCCAGGCGTATTTTTTCCTCTTCACGATCTCGAAACCGGCCTCGGAGAGGAGCTTTCTCAGGCTCGGCAAGGAGAAATAGGCCAGATGTCCGGGCCTCAAATGCCACCAGCGCATCCCGGCGAGCCTGGCCGCGCGGCTGTGGATATCGGGCGTGACCAGGCATAGAATTCCCCCCGGAGCGAGGATCTTGTTGGCTTTCGCCATAGCCTCTCGCGGCATCGGCGTGTGTTCGATGAAATCGACCATGGTCACGGCCTGATAGGAACTGGGGGCGAGAGGGGCCTCTTCGAAGAACCCCTGGTTTAGGCGGATGGCGTAGTTTTCGGCGGCGAATGCCACTGCCCACTCGCTTGCCTCGATGCCTTCGGCCGACCAGCCTCGCTCCCGGGCAAGACGGAGGAGGATGCCTGTGGCCGCGCCCACATCGAAAAGGCGTCCCCTGGCCGGCAGTAATTTTTCAAGGTTTGCCAGGATCCCGAGGAAGTTCCGGGACCGGCCCTCTGCTTCCTCATCGTACGCAGGGTCTTCGACCTGGCTGTAGAGCGAGAAGATGAACTCCGGCCTCGGGCAAGGATCGGCGAAAATATGCCCGCAGTCCCGGCATTCGCTCAGGTCCCAGACCTTCCCGTATTCGCTGTCCGTGATCTTGATCTGGTCCTTTTTGAGCAGGGCGTAATCGAACGTGCCCTTTTTATGAGAGCGGAGGCGCGGGCTTGAACAGACGGGACACCTCTCCGCTCGGGCGAATTTTTCCGTCATGGGACTATATCATAGCCGGGAACAGATGGGGAAACAAGACAGACGGGAAGAGAAACGCCAAAAATAAGCCGGGAACGCATAATCCCCCTATTAGCCTGAATTATTCATGAATCACGTTATCTCTCCCGGTCGTGAATTTGCAGACGGGTGCCGAATTCATGACGAGGTGGACACGATCCCAAATTCCGGAGAATTTGGGTCATGTCCCCGAATTCGGCACCATCTGCGAATTCTCTTCTCGAGGAAACGACGCAATTTATGAATTTTTCAGGTTAGACAAGGGGAGTGGGGATATGAAAAATGTTGTTGACAGGAGGCTGGTGAGTATGATAAATGATTTAGTCTATTGACATAGTCGAGTATTATGGGTGCTTACTGATGAGGCTTTCAACCAAGGGCGAATATGCGAGCCGGGCCATGCTGGAGCTTTCTCTTCATTATGCCGAGGGGCCCGTGCATATCCGCGACATCTCGGCCGCCCAGGACATTCCCGAGCGATTCTTGGAACAGATTCTCCTTCTTCTTAAAAGGGCCGGATATCTGAGGAGCAAGAAAGGCCCTCACGGAGGCTATTATCTGGCCAAACCTCCTACTAGGATCTCCGTGGCCGAGGTCATCCGGGTGATGGACGGTCCCCTGGCGCCAATCGACTGTGTCAGCGTGACCGCGCGTGAATTCTGCTCCCGGGAGCAGTTCTGCGGGCTGAAGGGGCTTTGGAAGGAGGTCAGGGACGCGATTGCCAAGATCCTGGAGAAGACGACGTTCGAGGATCTAGCCGAGCGGACCAGATCGGCGAAAAAGACCGATGGATAGTCAAAATAAACAATGTAAATAAAGGTTCGAAGGTGATCCCATGATACGAACGAAGATGAAAACATGGCCCGCGGCGGGGATCCTCGCCGGGGCATTGCTTTTCAGCGCCGCTGCTTCTCCGGCCGAGGAGAAAAAGGAACCGCCGGCCGTGACGTCGAGCCGGGCGCTCAAGCTCAGCGGCTACACCCAGCTTCTTTACTTGGCCCAAGACTCGGGGCTCGATGGTTTTACGCTCCGCCGGGCGCGGCTGACATTGTCGGCTGATCTTCTGAAGAATGTCCACTTCAAACTGCAGGTGGACGCGGTCAAAACGCCGGCCCTTATGGATGCTCAGATCGAATTCAGCTTTCACGAGGCCGCCTCCCTGCGCATCGGGCAGTTCAAGGTCCCCTTCAGCCAGGAAAGCCTGACATCGAGCGCCGACCTCGATACGATCAATCGCTCCCAGCCCGTATCCAAGATGTCGCCGGGACAGGACATCGGCGCCTCGGGCCGCGACATTGGGGCCGTGATCTTCGGCAAGACTTCGGTCATTGGGTATACGGTCGGCGTCTTTAATGGCGCGGGCATCAACAAGGCCGATACCAACAAGGAGAAGGACTGGGCCGGCCGACTCCTCGTTCATCCAGCGTCGTTTCTGACCCTCGGTGCGTCACTCTATGACGGGATGTCGAGTCCTTCGGCTTATGTCCCGCCGGTGAAGAGAGACCGGGCCGGAGTTGAAATAGCCGTTCTCCACGATGCATTTTCTTTTAAAGGGGAATTCATCCAGGCGGCGGACGACGAAATCATTAGAAAGGGCTGGTACCTCCAGGCCGGCTATTTTTTCATGCCGAAGACA
>JALHTW010000050.1 GCA_022866045.1 Candidatus Aminicenantota bacterium
GCGCCGGAAAGTCGAGCAGGGGTGGCGCGGCGAAGGGGCTCCCCGCCCGCGCGCAGCGGCCTGGCGGCGAGCACGGCCGGGGAAGAGCCGCGACAGGACCCCGCCCGAAATTGGCCTGACACCGGAAAAAGAATTGCTTACTTGATTTCAGCTCGTCTTTACCGCTGTTTATCAATATGCTAAGATTCTGTCCCTATGAACGCGCGGGCGCATGTCTGGGTTACGGGCCGGGTCCAGGGCGTGATGTTCCGCGGGCGTACTCGGCGGAGGGCCTCCGAGCTCGACCTCAAAGGCTGGGTGCGTAACCTTTATGACGGACGCGTGGAAGTCCTGGCCGAGGGCGAAAAATCGAAGGTCGAGGCCATGATCGGCTGGCTGAAAGTCGGCCCGCCTTTAGCCCGAGTCGAAAGCGTGGACGTAAGCTGGGAAGAATATACGGGCGAACTCCAGGATTTTCGGATCGGTTGGATGGATTTTTAAGAGAAACCCTCAGCGGGAATTCTTCATCTGCTCCAGGAATTTCTTCCGGCATTCCTTGGAGCAGAAAAAATATTCCTTGCCGCCGATCACCTCGCGGATGGCTTCCTCTTTGGGGACATAGGTATTACAGGCCTCGTCCTTGACCATCATTCCTGAGAGGCGCGGCGTCTGCCGCGGGGGCATAGTTCTCTTTGCGAGATTCTGGAAGAATTTATAGATCAGATAGATGACGTAGGCGAGAAAAGCGTAATAGATGAGTCTGATCATACCTTGCACCGAATCAAGACTTTAGACGATTTGTCCAGGGATGTCAATTTGTCCTCAGGTCGCTCGTGATTCGCGGAAAGCTAAAAAGCAAGGTGGAAAAGGGTTTGCTCATGAATATCTTAAAAGGGATCCTCGATGGAAATCCGAGGGCCGTGGGCCGTGCGATCACGCTCGTTAAAATGGCGGTGCGGGCGCCCGGGAACGGATGAAAAGCATGCGGCTGGCCCGCGAAATTTTCGATCTCAGCGTTAAGAAAAAAGTCCGGCCCTAAAACTGATAGTTATATTTTGTCCATAAATCCTGGTGCAGTCTCCGGTAATCGTCGACCGCTTGATCGGCTATTTTCAGGCAATAATCGGTGAGAAATTGCTTCGCTTTGGCGGGATCCTGCTCGAACAGGAGCAGCGCTTCGTCTTCGATCTTTTTCTGGTCGGCAAACGCCTTGTCCTCGATGGCTTTCCAGACCTTTTCGATATCCTTGCTCATCGCCTGCCACCGGAAGTTGGCCAGCTTGCTCACCTGGCGGAAGGCCCACCAGGCGCACTCGCTCTTATAGCCCCACCGGCCGTCGACCATGTAAGAGTCCGGCATTTTTGCGATGCCGCAGTAGAACGGAGTGTGGGGCGTCGTGGCCGGATTGTCGTAGCCGAGCCAGACGATCCCGCCGATCGGGTCGGGAAGCCAGTCGCGCGATTGCGTGATCTGAAGGTAGGTGGCCGCCGGCGAGCAGATCGTCCGCTCGCGTTTGACCCGGAGCAGATCCTTCAGGTCATTGTTGATGAATGGACCGGCGACGGGGCTCTTGATCGTCTCGCCCTTGCGGTTGACCGCGTTCAGGCCGTTGGTCATGTCGTAGGCGGTATTGTCGTATGCGTCGCGGAAAATGGCCAGGACATCCTGGACCGTGATCTTCTTTTCGGGCTTGACGGAGAATGGGTAATTTTCCGACTCGCCGTTGAGCTTGAGCGAAGGAGCGAGGAGGCTCAGGGCTCGCCATTCGCGGCGGCGGCAGCCGAGGCTCGTTCGCGAGCTGGGGGCATAGGCGTAGCAGAACTCGAACGCTTCGCCCGATTTAGGGTTCCAGAATCCCATTTCGGTCGCGAGCGACAAGACGTTGTCCGAGGCCATGAAATACTCTTTGTTCTTGAGGTCGAGCCTGCGGAGGCGGCTGGCGTTGGCCAAGACGCAGACCTCGTCGTCCGGAACACGTTGGGCGGCCCAGACCGCGCCTTTCTTGCCTTTGCCCGGGCCGTAGATCTCGAAGAGCCAGACCTCTTTCGTGTCGGCGAAGGTGAAGCTCTCGCCGTAGTCGTTGTAACCGAATTTCTTGGTCAGCTCGTCGGCGATCTTGATCGCCTCGCGGGCCGTCTTGGCCCGTTCGAGGAGCAGGCGGTAGAGCTCGGGGGCATCGATGATGCCGTTGTCGGTCTTGAGCTCGCCGCGGCCGCCAATCGTCGTCTCGCCGATGGCGAGCTGGTATTCGTTCATGATCGGATAGGCGGCGTTTATGAAGGCGTAGGTCTCGGCCGGGAAGGGGATCTCCCCGGTCTCGATCCGGTCCGTGTCGTTGGGTCCCTTGGTCCGTTTGGGCTCGGCATAGACCTTTTCCATGGTGCCGGGAGCGTGTTTCATATGGGGCACGATCGTGATCCAGGTCCGGTCGGTCCCGCTGTCGCAGGAATGCGAGGTCATGGTCGAGCCGTCGGCCGAGGCGAGCCGTCCGACGAAGACGCTCGTGCAGTTGTCGAAGACCAGATCATCGGCGGTTTTTTGTAAGGATGGATTCGTGACGCCAATAAGAAGGAATGTCCCGGCAACAAGGATCAATCCGCGCGCCAGAAATAATAAATTTTTCTTATTCGCGTATTTCATGCAGACCTCCTTTCTTCTTTAATAATCTTCATTTATTGAATTCCGTTCAAAATTTACTTCTTCTCCGCTTTCAGGTATGTGTCGTACCACCCCAGTATCCGTTTATGCATTTCTTTTCGTTCGTCGCTGGAGTCGGGGCCGCGGAATGCCTAATACGTTCCGTGGACGCTGCGCGTTTTGATCTCCCGGGCGAAGGCTTTCGCTTCGGCCAGGTCGGTCTCATTCGGATGGGAGTTTGCCGAGACCGCCATTTCGGTCCATTCCTGATGCTCGGGCGATTGGCTCAAAACGTCCAGGGCCTGCATCGAGAGCCGCCCTCGGCAGGCGAAGGTCCCCAGAACCTTGGCTTTGGACGTCAGGATGACCGCATATTCAATGGCCTCCCGCGACAGGCTATGCCCGCGCAGGGATCCGTGCGTGCTGAACAAGGCAATCTTCTTTGCGGCCGGGATATTCTTCAGGAATTTCTCGACCTCGTAAGGCACGCTGTGGGAATGGACGGGAAA
>JALHTW010000051.1 GCA_022866045.1 Candidatus Aminicenantota bacterium
CCCCGCCCGAGAAGGGGAGGCAGGGAGGCCGCCGTAGAGTCGGCCGACCGTCGGAAGGGGTCTTCCCCTCTGAGTTGACTTTCCGGCGCCCCGGAAAAAGAATTGCTTACGTATTTGAAAGTGATATACGGTCAGAATTCGTCTTTTTCTCCCCTTTTCACCAAGGCGGGATTTCAGTATACTTATCCATTCATACGTTAAAAGGGCGTCTGGCGTGGCAAGACTATACGAATACCAGAGCAAAAAGCTCCTCAACGAGGGCGGCGTCCGCGTTCCCCGGGGAGAAGTTGCCTTTTCAGCGGCCGAAGCCCGGGCCATCGCTGAAAAAATCGCGAAACCCGTCGTCCTGAAGATCCAGGTCTGGCTGACGGGCCGGGCCGGCCTGGGCGGCATCCAGTTCGCCGATTCGCCCCAGGAAGCCGAAGAGAAGGCCGGCCGATTGCTCGGGATGAAGGTCAAGAACTCCGTCATCGACCGCATCCTGGTCGAAGAAAAACTCGCTATCAAAGCCGAATATTTCGCCGGCCTCGTCCTGGATGACGCCCAAAAATGCCCCTTGCTCATTTTCAGCTCGGTCGGGGGGACCGGGATTGAAGAGATCGCCCGGAAGCATCCGGAAAAGATTGCCAAGCTGGCCATCGACGTCGGTGCCGGGCTGGGCGAGTTTGAAGCCCGAAATCTTGTTCGTAAAGCGGGCTTGACGGGGAATGTCATGACCCAGCTCGCTGAGATTTTGACCAGGTTTTATGAAGTGGCCCGGACAAAAGACGCCCGTTCGGCCGAGATCAATCCGCTTGTCCTCACCGAGGACGATTTCGTCTACGCTGCCGACTGCCACCTGGTCATCGACGATTATGCGGTCTTCCGCCACCCTGAGCTCGGGATCGAGGTGGCGCGTGAGTTCGACCGCCCACCCACGGAGCTCGAGAAGATCGCCTACAAGGTCGAAGAGAAAGATTATCGAGGGACGTTTTACTTCTTTCAAATGACCGAAAAAATCCCGGAAGACGAGAAATATATCGGCTTCCACGGCGCAGGCGGCGGCGGGTCAATGATGTCCATGGACGCCGTACTGGATAAAGGCTTCAAGCTGGCCAATTACTGTGACACGAGCGGCAACCCGCCGGCGAGCAAGGTCTATCGCGCGGCCAAGATCATCCTCAGCCAGCCCGGGATCCGCGGCTATTTCGCTTCAGGGTCGGGCCTCGCCAGCCAGGAGCAGTATCATTCGGCGCGCGGCCTGGTCAAGGCGTTCACGGAAGAACATTTAAATGTCCCGGCCGTCATCCGCCTCGGCGGGAATTATGAGGAAGAAGCCATCCGCATCCTGGGAGCCTATGGCCAGAATCTGCCGGCCAAAGTCGAGGGCTATGGACGGGATGACGCCCCGGAAAAATGCGTCCGCCGGCTCGAAGAGCTCATCCGCGAGAATCGTGAAGTGAAACATGAGGTGAAGCCCATCGCGGAATTCAGACCCATCGCCGAAGCTTATTCTTTTGATACATTGACCGGAAAATTGTTCATCGACCATAGGAAATGCCCGGGCTGTAAGTCCAAAGGCTGCCTCGGAGCCTGCGCCCCAAAGATCCTGAAGCTCCAGGGGGACAGGCCGGTCCTGGCTATTACGCCCGAAGAAGCCAAGAAAGGCAAATGCACGGAATGCCTGGCCTGCGAGATCTTCTGCCGCTTCCACGAGCAGAACGCCATTGTCATCCACCTGCCAATCCCGGGATTGAAGGAATACCGGGAAAAATTATTGAGTGATTAGCATGTCGATACTCGTTGACGAAAAATCGAGAGTCGTCATCCAAGGCATTACCGGACGCGAGGGGATGACCCGGGCCAAGCTCATGAAGGATTACGGGACGAATGTCGTCGCCGGCGTGACGCCCGGCCGGGGCGGTCAGGACGTTTACGGGATTCCCGTCTATGATTCGGTCGAGGAGGCAGGGGAGAAGCAAGGGCCGATTGATATCAGCGTTATTTTCATCCCGGCCGCGCTCGTGAAGAATGCCGCCCTGGAAGCCATCGCTGCCGGCGTGAAACTCCTGGTCATCGTTCCCGATCGCGTCCCGATCTTCGACGTGCTTGAGATTTCGGGTGCGGCCAAGGAGAAAGGCGCGCGGTTCGTCGGCCCTAACACGCTCGGGCTTTTGAGCCCCGGCAAGGCGGTCCTGGGGATGATCGGCGGCCGGGCCGAGCGGGCGCGGGAATGGTTCAAAGCGGGCCCCATCGGCGTCAGCTCCAGGAGCGGCGGAATGACGTCGGCCATATCCTATTATTTGACCCAGGCCGGATGCGGCCAGAGCACGATCATCCATGTCGGCGGTGACGCCATCGTCGGCCTGTCGCATCCCGAGGTCATGGAGCTTTTCGAGCAGGATGGGGAGACGCGCGCCGTGGCCATGTTTGGCGAGATCGGGACGACGCAGGAAGAGCGGGTGGCCGACCTTATCGAAAGCCGGAAGTTCAGCAAGCCGCTCATCGCCTTCATCGGCGGCAAAGCAGCCAAATCCGGGACGCGCTTCTCGCATGCCGGCGCGATCGTCGAGGGCAGCCGCGGCTCCTATGAGACGAAGGTAAAGCGGTTGCGCGAGGCCGGTGTCCTCGTCGTGGACTCGATTCTCGATATCCCGAAGAAAGCGAAAGAATTGTTAAAATAATTAAAGCATGGTAAAGGACTTTGAATGAGGACTATTAAATCCCCAACCCCCTGAGTCAATGAAGGGGGAATAAAAGGTATGGAGAGGACATATGGCTGACGAAAAATGGAAGACGGCGATAACGGACGTCAAACCGGACAAGATCGTCATGCGCGGCTATCCCCTGGACGAGCTGCTGGGCAGGATTTCTTTTGCCCAGGCGATTTATCTCGTCCTGAAGGGCGAATTTCCTTCGCCCGAGGTAGGAAAACTCATTGACGCGATTTTCGTTTCGTCGATCGACCACGGCGCTAGCCCTCCGTCCATCCTCGCCGCTCGGACGGTCGCTTCGACCGGCGGAGAGCTTAACTCGGCGATTGCGGCCGGAGTTCTGGCCATCAGCCGGTTCCATGGCGGCGCCATCGAGGAAGGCCAGCGGCTTTTTATGGAGATCGCGAAGCGGGCGGCCGAATCAGGCGTCGACGAAAAGAAGGTGGTCAAGGACGTCCTCGATGAAATGAAGGCCGAGGGCAAGCGGGCCTCGGGCTTCGGCCATCGCCTCCACACGAAAGATCCGCGAACGCTCAAACTTTTTTCTTTGGCCGAAGAGCTCGGCTTGGCCGGAAAGCACGTTCGGATCGCTCGTGCCGTCGAGAAAGTCCTGGGTGAACAGATGGGAAAGGTTCTTCCGATCAACGTCGACGGCGCCATCGCCGCGCTCCTCTGCGACCTCGGCTTTCCGGCCGAGATCGGGAACGCCTTTTTTATCATCTCGCGCGTGCCGGGGATGGTCGCCCACATCCACGAGGAGAGAACGCGGATGAAGCCCATGCGTAAGATCGATCCGGAGAACTTTGAATACGACGGCCCGCCGGAAAGGAGCGTGCCATGAAACAGGACATCCTTAAGCTTATTCCCGAAATCAAGCTGATCGACGACAAGAAACTCCGCGAGCTGACAGTGACGGTCTGGGAGGAGGCTGTGAAACGAGGAGGTTGGTCTGTCGATGATCTTGATCACATGCCGTTCACCCTCCTCATCAAAAAGACCGAGGTCAATCTCATCGAACACACCCGGGCCGTGACGCGGACCGCGCTCCGGATCGCGGAAGTTTTGAACGAAGGGTATAAAGGCAAAGTCTCCGTCCATCGTGACGTCCTTCTCGCCGGGGCGATCCTCCACGATGTCGGAAAGCTGTTCGAATATAAAAAGGAGAAGGGACATTTCTTCAAAAGCCAGGAGGGGGAGCTCCTCCGCCATCCGATCTCGGGCGCGGCCTTCGCCTTCAAGTTCGGGCTCCCCCAAGAGGTCATCCACATCATCGCCGCCCATTCCAAGGAAGGCGACGGCTCGCGGCGGACGATCGAGGCCGTCATCATCAACCACGCCGATTTTGTCAACTTTGACATCTTTAAAGAATAAGAAACACGGGGATTTAGCCCCAAATTTCTGAATTCGGTACGGATCCCCGTCTTAAGAAACGGGCATAGATCAGGAGGTGATCCGAGTGGGTCAGACATTCTCGGAAAAAGCTTTGGGCCGGAAGGCGGGAAAGAGGGTCCGGGCGGGCGACGTCATCACCGTCGCGCCCGATTATTATCTCTCGCACGACAATTCTTCGGCCATCATCGGCGAGTTCCGCAAGCTCGGACTCAAAAAGGTCGTCGCGCCCGAAAAGATCGTCATCGTCCTGGACCACATTGTCCCTGCTGCGGACGAAAAATACGCCCAGAATCACAAAACGATCCGCGAATTCGTCGCCGAACAGGGGATTCCGAACTTTTTCGACATCGACGCCGGCGTCTGTCATCAGGTCTTTTCGGAGGCGAGCTTCGCCCTCCCAGGCAGCGTGATCATGGGCAGCGACTCCCATACGACGACCTATGGGGCGTTCGGCGCTTTTAGCGCGGGCATCGGCCGGACCGAGATGGCCAGCCTCTGGGCCACGGACGAGATCTGGCTGCGAGTGCCTGAGACGCTCAGGATCGAATTTTCAGGCAGGTTGAGTCCCGGCGTCTACGCGAAGGACGTGATCCTCAAGATCATCGGCGACAACGGCGCCGATCGAGCGAATTACGAGGCCGTGGAGTTCGTCGGCCCGGCCGCCCGAGATTTCAGCCTGGCCTCCCGCATGGTGCTCGCGAACATGGCCGCCGAAATGGGGGCCAAGAACGGCTACTTTGAGGCCGACGACAAGACGCTCGAATGGCTGCGGGCGCGGGCCAAAGCCGATTATGAAATCGTCATGTCCGACCCGGACGCGACCTATGAAGCCGTTTTGAAATATGACATTTCCACGATCGAGCCGCAGATCGCCTGTCCCCATGCCGTCGACAACGTCAAACCCGTGACAGCCGTGGACGGGAAGCCCTTTCACCAAGCGCTGATCGGCACGTGCACGAACGGCCGCTTTGAGGACCTGGCAATCGCGGCGAAGATACTCAAAGGGAAAAAGATCCATCCGCGGGTGAGGGCGCTCATTTTGCCGGCTTCCCGCGAAGTCTATTTGGAAGCCTTGAAAAAAGGCCTGATTGAAATTTTCGTCGAGGCGAGGTGCGTCATCGTCAATCCCGGCTGCGGCCCGTGCCTTGGCGCGCACGAAGGCATCCTGGCTCCGGGGGAAGTCGTGGTCAGCACGTCCAACCGCAATTTCAAAGGGCGGATGGGAGGCCGGGACTCCGAGATCTATCTTGCCTCGCCGGCGACGGTCGCGGCGTCGGCGCTTGAGGGAAAAATCACCGATCCGAGGAAATACTTATGAGCAAGGGAAAGGTTTGGAAATACGGGGACGACGTCAACACCGACGTCATTTACGCGGGTAAATACACATACCAGCAAATGAGGCCCGAAGAGATGGCCAGCCATGCGCTCGAGGACCTGGACCCGGAATTCGCCAAGGACGTCAGGCCGGGCGACGTGATCGTCGCCGGAAAAAACTTCGGCTGCGGGAGCTCGCGGGAACAGGCGGCGGCGTGCCTAAGGGCAGCGGGTGTCCAGGCCGTCGTCGCCAAATCGTTCGCCCGCATCTATTTCCGGAACGCCATCAACCTGGGGCTGCCGGTGCTGCAGTCCGAGGAAGCTTCGAAAAATTTAAAGAGCGGCGATGACGTCGAAATCGATTTTGGGGGCGGGAAGATCATCTCCGGCGAAAAAGTTTTCAAGTTCCCGCCGCTTCCGGATTCGGTCATTGGCATCCTCGAGGCGGGCGGCCTGCTCGAGTGGACAAAGAAGAAGCTCGAACGGGCTAAGTAAACAAAAATGTTCTCGTCCATCTTGTGTCGGGAAGCTTGATCGGCTCCTTATAGCCCACCCGAGATGGACGAGACCCAACGAATAAAATAAGTAAAAAAAATAATTTGTATCTTCTTTATGCTTAAGAATATATGAAATATAATGAAGGAGTCATCCATGCCCAAATATAAGATCGCGGTTCTGCCCGGGGACGGCGTCGGGGTTGAGGTCGTCGAAGCGGCCCTGATCATCCTCAAGAAGCTCAACGTCGATGCGGAATACGTTCACGGCAACATCGGCTGGAAATTCTGGTGCTCGGAGGGGAACGCTCTGCCCGACCGGACGATCAAGCTGCTCAAGGAGACCGACGTCTGTCTCTTCGGCGCCATCACCTCGAAGCCGAAAGAGGACGCCGCAAAGGAATTGGCGCCTTCTCTCCAGGGCAAAGGCCTGTCCTACTTCAGTCCCATCGTCCGCCTCCGTCAGGAGTTCGACCTCTACACCAATCTCCGGCCGTGCAAGGCCTATCCCGGCAACCCGCTGAACTATCGCGACAACATCGACTTGGTCATCTTCCGGGAAAACACCGAAGGAATGTACGCCGGCGTGGAGTTTTTCCCACTCCCCCAAAATGTCAAGGATGCGCTCATGACGCATCCCAAAATGAAACCGTTCAAGGATGTTCCGCTTAATGAAATCGCCCTTTCGACGCGGATCATGACCAGGAAAGGCTGCGAACGGATCGTCAAAGCGGCTTTTGATTATGCCCGCAAGAACAAGCGCCGGTCCGTGACGGTCGTCGAGAAGCCCAATGTCCTTCGCGAAACCGGCGGCCTGATGCTGGGCGTCTCCCGCGCCATCGCCAGGCAATATCCGGACGTCGAGTTCAAAGAAGCCAATGTCGATGCCATGTGCATGTGGCTCGTCAAAAATCCGCACGACTACGACGTCCTCGTCGCCGAAAATCTCTTCGGCGATATCATCTCCGACCTGGCCGCCCAGCTTGTCGGCGGCCTCGGCTTCGCCTCGGCCGGCAACATCGGCGACAAGTACGCCGTGTTCGAGCCAACGCACGGCTCCGCGCCCAAATACGCCGGCATGTATAAGGTCAATCCGATCGCCACATTCCTTGCGGCCAAGCTGATGCTCGAATGGCTGGGGGAAACGAGCAAGGCGCAGATCTTGGAAGGCGCCCTGGCCGAGGTCATCAAGGAAGGGAAGGTCCGCACCTACGATATGGGCGGAACGTCCACGACGCTGGACACGGCCAAGGCCGTGGCGGGCAAGTTTTAAGCGAGGTGTCCTTTGGGACAGACGATTATCGAAAAGATCATCCAATTGCACAGCAAAGACGAAGCGGTATCCGGCCGGATCGTTTGGATGGATTTGGATATCCGCTCGGCGAGGGATTTCGGCGGACCGAACGTCGTCAAGCATTATGAGCGGGAATACCGAGACTCGCCGCTGGCGGACAAGAGTAAGACCTTTTTCACCTTCGACCTTTGCGCGCCGGCCTGCACTCTGAAATACGCCGACAACCAGCAGGCGTGCCGCGATTTCGCCCGCAGGCACGGAATCGAAGTCTTCGACGTGGACCGCGGGATCGGCTCGCATGTCCTGATCGAGGAGGGGTTGGCCCGTCCCGGTTCGACAATCGTCGGAACGGACAGCCACATGAACGTCCTCGGCGCTGTCGGGTGTTTCGGCCAGGGCATGGGCGATGTGGATATTGCCTTTGCCTTCAAAACGGGAACAACATGGTTCGAAGTTCCGGAATCGGTAAAGGTCGTCCTGATAGGAAAGCCGTCCGCCGCCACAGATGCCAAGGACCTGACGCTTTTTCTGGGCAAAGAGCTCGGCACGAAAAAGATCGCGCTCCGGTCCGCGGAGTTCTATGGCGAAACGGTCAAAGACCTCGGCCTCGCCGGTCGTATCACGTTCTGCAGCATGATCACCGAAATGGCGGGGATCATCGGGTTCATTCCCGAATATGGGGCTGAGCTGGCCGGGGAAATGAAGAGATTTTCGGGGCGGGCATTTTCGCCGGCGAGTGCCGACAAGGACGCCCTTTATGCCGACAGCCTGAAGCTCGATGTTACCGGCCTTCCGCCGCAGGTCGCCGTCCCGCCTTCGCCGAATTCCGTCAAAAGCCTGGCCGAGGTTCGAGGAACCCGCATCGACTCCGGCTTCATAGGGTCATGCACCAACGGACGGACCGAGGATTTCGCCCGCGCCGCGGAGATCCTCAGGATCAGGAAAGTCAAGAAAAGCGTGATGCTCAAAGTCGTCCCGGCCACGCGCCGCGTCTATGAAGAACTCCTCAAACGGGGCATCTTAGAGACGCTTTTCGAGAGCGGCGCCATTGTCGTCAATCCCGGCTGCGGCGGCTGCGCCGAGGGACACGTCGGTTTGACCGGAAAAGGGGAGACGCAGATCAGCACCGGCAACCGGAACTTTCCCGGAAAACAGGGGAAAGGAAGGACATATCTGGCAAGTCCGGCGGTCGTGGCCGCTTCGTGCGTCGCCGGTGAGATCGCCGGTCCGGAGGATTTGTGACATGGAAAAAGACATTCGGCAGGGAAGGATTTGGGTCCTCTTGGACAAGAACGGGAAGATCATCGAGGACATCGATACCGACCAGATCTATCACAATGCCCATCTCCACATCACGGATATCGCCGAGATGGGACAATTCGCACTGGGGAATTTGGAAGGCTGGACGGATTTCCCGAAAAAGTGCCAAGGGGGCGATATCATCATCGCCGGCCGGAATTTTGGGGCCGGCTCATCGCGGCAGCAGGCGGTGGACTGTTTCATCGCCCTCAAAGTGAACGCCTTGCTCGCGCCTTCCTTTTCCGCGATCTATTTCCGGAACGCCGTGAATTCCGGCTTTCCCGTATTGGGGGTCCGCGATCTCGAGTCCCTGATTGCCGGGAAGAAATTCGTGTCCGGCGATGTGATCCGTTTCGATGTCAAGACGGGACAGGCGGAGAATCTCAGCCGGGGCATTCCTCTGAAGATCGAGCCGATGAGTTCGGTCCAATATGAGATCTTCAAGGCGGGTGACCTGTTTAAATACGGCAAGACGCTAACATAAGATGCGTATTCTATCCGTCGACACGACGACTCCCAGCGGCTCAGTGGCTGTCCTCGCGGACCAGCGCCTTCTCGGCGAAACCTCGGTCGAATCGTCTTCCACTCATTCGGCCCGTCTTCTCTCTTCCATAAATCTGCTTCTGGAAGCGCTTCATCTGGGCATTCAGGACATCGACGGTTTCGCGGTCACGCCCGGTCCCGGCTCATTCACCGGGATCCGGATCGGTCTGAGCACCGTAAAATCCTTCGCCTTTGCCTCGGGTAAGCCGGTCGCGCCCGTCTCCTCGCTTCAGGCCCTGGCCTGGAAGCTCAGGGACTCGAAGGAGCGGCTCATCGCGCCGATGCTTGACGCGAAAAAAGGAGAGATCTACGCCGCCCTATTTGAGATGAGAAAAGAGAGGCTCGCGGAAATGATCCCCCAAGGGGCCTATTCACCCGACCGCTTTTTGTCCCTGCTTCCGGCGCGCCGGACGGTTCAGTTTATCGGGAACGGGATCGAAATTTGCCGGGCGAAGATTCTTGATCGTTTTAAGGATAGGGCGAGATTTTCGGCGCGCTCGCCGTTCATGGCCTACGAAGTCGGATTGCTCGGCCACGATATCTTGAAAGCCGGGAAAGGGGTTCCATCGACGGAACTCGAGCCGCTCTATTTTCGAAAGTCCCAGGCGGAGGAAAAGCATTAACGAGGACAGCGCCGCCCTGAAGTTTTTTGACCTCCGAAAGATGACGCAGAAAGACCTTCCCGAGGTCCTGGCCATCGAACGGGCGTCTTTCCCCAATCCCTGGCACGAAACCACGTTCGAGGGCGAGATCCAAAACGAAGGAATCTCTTTTCCTCTGGTGGCCGGGCACAGGACGGACAAAAAGATCATCGGTTATATCCTCTTCTGGAAAATCAAGGATGAGATCCAGATCAACAATATCGCCGTCCATCGGGATTTCAGACGCCGGGGAGTCGCCGAAGCCATGATGCAGGATGTTCTGGCGAGCGCCCATCGCGAAGGGGTGGTCTTCGCCTCTTTGGAGGTCCGGAGCTCCAACAAGCCCGCCCGGACTTTCTATGAAAAGCTCGGGTTCAAGCTCATCGGCATCCGCAAGGATTATTATTCCAATCCTCCAGAGGATGCGCTCGTCCTCGGCTTAAACGTGGCTTCGTAACGAAATATCGGCGCGGGTCCTGCCACCGACCAGCCCCGTCGTCCGATCCCTCCCCCAATCCCCCAGGGGTGGCCCTTACGCTCCGGCCGATGGGGCGCCCCGGTCAGCGTCACCCGCGTAACGGTTTATCCAGGACTGGGATCGAATGGGATTTAATCCTCGTCCTCAATACAAAATTTTGACAAGACATAAGCCTTTCGCCGGGGCGGTGGGGCTGGCCAGCGTGCGTTTCTTATCTTTGAAGATCTCCTCGACAGCCTCGGGTGAAATGCGTCCCCGTCCGACTTCGAGGATCGTACCCACGATCGTCCGGACCATATAACGCAGGAAGCCGCTGGCTTCGATCGTGAAAACGATCTCGTCACCCTTTTTGTGAAGTTCGGATCTCACGACGTTCCGGACAGGATGGAGGAGACGGTTGGAAGAGAATCCGGAAAAGTCGCCGATTCTTTGGAACCGGCGCGCCGCGTCCCGCATAGGCTTGAGATCAAAGGGGTAAGGCCAATGAAGAACGTAGCGGAAAACAAAAGGATTGATCTTCCGAGAATGCCAGATCCGGTATTGATAGATCTTTCCCCTGGCGTTCCTCCGGGCGTCGAAATCCATGGGGACCTTTTCGAGGTCCGTGACCCGGATATCCTCCGGGAGAAGGGCGTTGAGGCCGTTGAGGAGCTCCGCTTCGGTCATTTTGAACGCCGCTTTAAAATTGGCGACCTGCCCTTGGGCATGGACGCCGGCATCCGTTCGTCCGGCGCCGACCACGGCGATTTTTTTCTGGGCGATCTTCGATAGCGCACCCTCGATCGATCCCTGGATTGTGCGCTTTTTAGGCTGGCGCTGCCAGCCGTGATAATCCGTCCCGTCGTAGCTCAAGACGATCTTGTAATTCTGCAGATACGATTTATCGACGGTCATTTCAGGCCTTTCAGGGCGAGCGCGACGGCCTCCTCCGGAGTTTTTGCCTGGACAACGCCGTCGATCTCCCAGGTCCCGAGGCCGACGACCTTCTTGCCGTAAATGCAGCCGAAGGCGATCTCGCTCAGCGTTCCGAACTCGCCATCCACGGCGATGAGGGCGTCGGCGTTCATGGCGACGAGCGAGTTGCGCGTATATCCCAGTCCGGTGGCGATAGGGATATCAATGTAAGCATTCGCGTCGGATGCCCGGTTCCCGGGAAGGATCCCGATCGATAGCCCGCCGGCTTCCTTGGCTCCCCGGGCCGCCTCGTCCATGACACCGCCCAAGCCGCCGCAGACAAGGACGGCCTCGTTTCGGGCAATGAGACGCCCGACCTCGAAAGCCATCTTAAGAAATTCCTGTCTCGGATGGTTTCCCCCGATGACGCCGATCCGGATCTTTTTTCTGGGTTCAGTCATGCGCGGTCCTTTCTTGACGATGACATTGACCGACCCCGAGGGGAGCGGTTTCCTAATAATTAACACAGGGACCCTGACATTTCAATTCGCCCTGGAGGCAATTCTTTTTCCGGGGCGCCGCTCGTCGAGCAGGGGTGGCGCGGCGAAGGGGCTCCCCGCCCGCGCGCAGCGGCTTGGCCGCGAGCACGGCCGGGGAAGAGCCGCGACAGGACCCCGCCCGAAATTGGCCTGACACCGGAAAAAGAATTGCTTACATCCGCCCCGAACAGGTTGAAGAAACTCCTTAATTCGATTAAAATGTCCCCGGTCAGAGCGCGTTAACAAAGGAGTCGCCATGCCGGATTTTCTAAGAATCAAATGTTTAGGCGAAGCCGAGGAAAAGAAGATCCTCGAAGACATCGAAGCCCGGATCGCGGCCAAAAAAAAAGAAGGCCTTCTGACCGACCGGGAGGTCCGGGAGATCGGGGAAATGCGGCTGCATCCTCTCCCGGATATTCAGGATGTCCAAAGTGTTTATAAGGATCATCTTTATACCAAAGAAGAATGAGGACGAGAAAAATCGCCGGAACGGGAATCTGAGGGAGGAGCCTATGAACAGCTCAAAGCCAGAGAAAACAAAGGCCATCGATTCCCTTGAGATCGATTACGACCATATCGATGTCGCAGCCTTGGTGACTCAAATCCAGAAAGCTGCGGCCGAGGCGCCGCCCGTGGAGGCTCGGGAGACGGTCGCTCCGCGCGACTCAACATCTCTTCCGTCGCCGTCCCCGCGGGATTCGACGCCTCCTCCGCCGGCCTCGCCATCCGGGCTTGGCCCACCGGATTCGACCGCTTCTCTTCCCAGACCTGCTCCGACAGCCCCTCGAGTGACAACCTCGCCCACCTCTGGCCCGCAGGATTCGATTTCCCCTCCACTGCCGCTTCCTCCCATCCCTCCTTCACCTTCCCCGCTCTCAACAGAACCCGTCTCCGGGCCTCAAGGTTTAAAGCAAAAGATCAAAATAATTCTCCGTAAACTCATAAAGCCGTTTTTCCCGGTCATCCGTTTATTGGCCTTCCCGATTCATGAGGAGCTCAGGACGACGATCGAGAGCCTTCATGAGACCAATATGCGCCTGGATTATCTGTTCCAGCTGCTTCATTTCCAGGAGGAGAAATACGATCGCCGGCTGGAGAGCGTGGATCAGAGGATCTATAGGAATGAGCTGAGACTGGATACTCTGGAAGAAAGACATGGGGATCTGGAGCAAAAGTTCGATCAACGCCTGGAGATCGTGGACCAGAGAATCGAAAAAAGCGAACAGAGGCTGGACCGGTCGGAAGGCGCCCTGGACGAAAGGCTGAAGGACCTGGACAAAAGCATGGATTACATCCGGCTTCTGTACAACCTGGACCACAACTTGGTCGTCGAGCTCACCAAACTGAAGATCGAGGCGGACACCCTGAAAACCAAGTTCCGCATTCTCGAAAAGGACCAGGAATTCCTCCAAAAGAGAGAAAAAGCGCTCGAAGAGCGTTCGGCTAAATGACCATCGCTTTTGTCGTTCAGCGATACGGCCTCGAGATCAACGGCGGGGCCGAACTCCACTGCCGCTGGGTCGCGGAACACATGCGTAAATACATGCCCGTTGAAGTCCTGACCTCGTGCGCCCATGACTACATCACCTGGCGCAACCATTATCCGGAGAGCGAGGAGGTCATCAACGATATTCGCGTCCGGCGCTTTCCCGTGACCAAGCCCCGCAGGCCGGAAAAATTCGGCCGCCTTCAGAATTACATTCTCGAACACGAGCACAGGGAAAAGGACGAACTGGCCTGGCTGGAAGAGGAAGGGCCGACGTCTCCCAAGCTCATCCATTTTATCCGGAAGCACGAGTCCGATTACGATTATTTCATATTTTTCAGCTACCGCTATTATCACGCCTATTGGGGGATTCACACCGTTCCCGGCAAGAGCATTCTGGTGCCCACGGCCGAACACGACCCGGTCATTCATCTCAAGATCTTCAGGGACCTCTTTCGAATGCCCCGGGCTTTCATCTATAACTCTGAAGAAGAGCGGGTCATGATCCAGACGCTTTCCCGGAATCAGTCTGTCCCGGGTCTCGTCGTCGGCGTCGGGACGGAAGTCCCCTCAAGCTTTTCGGCGGAGCGGTTCAGGCAAAAGCACGGTGTCGACGGCCCTTATATGATTTATGTCGGCCGGATCGATCAGAACAAAGGCTGTCCCCATCTCTTCGACTATTTCCTGCGCTTCAAGAAAGACACGGGCTCGGACATCAAGCTCGTCCTGATCGGGACCACGGTCTTAAAGATCCCCTCGCATCCGGACGTCCGTCATCTGGGATTTCTCCCGGAAGAGGACAAATTCGACGCTCTGAGCGGCGCCGAGCTTCTGGTCATGCCGTCATTTTACGAAAGCCTGTCCATGGTGACGCTCGAAGCCTGGGCCCTGGGGAGGGCCGTCCTGGCGAACGCCCACTGCAAAGTCTTGAAAGGGCAATGCCAGCGGTCGAACGGCGGCCTCTATTACGAGAATTACCCGGAGTTCCGGGAGGCGTTGAAGCTTCTGCTTGCGTCGCCCCGGCTCCGCGCCGTCCTCGGGGAAAACGGAAAAGCCTATTATGACGCCAACTACACCTGGGACATCATCGAAAAGAAATATCTCGCGATCATGAATGAGTTAGGAGCCGGCCGCTAATGGATGTCCATCAATTCGCCGCGTCCCTCAGCTACGGGGATGCGATCTCGGACGAGATGCTCGAGATCCAGAGCGTCCTTCGCGAGAAAGGCTTTCGCTCGGAGATCTTCGTCAAGATGTTCGATCCCAGATCGGCAAAACACATCAAGGATTACCGCGAATACAAGAAGGTCAGCTCCCCGAAGAATGTGGTCATCTTCCATTTTTCCATCGGCTCGGCGGTGTCGAAGCTGTTCTTCCGCGTGCCGGACAAGAAGATGATGATCTACCACAACATCACCCCCCACGAATTCTTCGTGGATTCCCATCGGGTGCTTGCCCGGGAATGCTACAAAGGCCGGCTCGAAATCAACCTTTTCGTGGACAAGGTGGACCTGGCCGTGGGGGATTCCGAATTCAACCGGCAGGAGCTCGAGGCCGTCGGGTACAAAGCCACGGCCGTCCTGCCCATCCTCATGAATTTCTCCAAGTTCGACGGCCAGCCCGACGCCGCGACCGAGAAGATTTTCGATAACGGCAAAACGACGCTCCTTTACGTCGGGAGGCTGATCCCCAACAAGAAAATCGAGGATGTCCTCAAGACCTATCATTTCTACAAAAGGTATTTCAACCCGGATTCCCAGCTTATCCTGGCCGGCGATTACCGGGGACTGGAGCGCCATTTCGCGTCGCTCCAGGAGCTTGTGGCGAAACTGAAGATCATGGATGTCCATTTCAGCGGCCACGTCGAGTTCGCCGAGCTCCTGGCCTTTTACCGCGCGGCCGATTTCTATATCAGCATGAGCGAGCACGAGGGGTTCGGGGTGCCTCTCCTGGAAGCGTTCTATAACAAGATCCCGGTCATCGGCTATGCGGCCGGCGCGGTCGAAGAAACGATGAACGGCGGAGGGGTCACGCTCTATAAAAAAGATTTCCTGAAGACGGCCGCTCTGATCGACCGGATCCAGAGTGATGGAGCTCTGAGGGCCAGGATCGTCGAGGGACAGCTCCGCTCACTCGAGAAATACAGCCGCGAGAACGTGAGCCGCGTCCTGATCGAGCACATCGAAAGGGTCAGCGGCGGATGAGGATCGACCAGCTCGTCCCGGCCTTCCACCGCGGCGACGCGATCGGCGATGAGGCCTTCGAGCTCCGCGGTTTTCTCCGCGGCCGGGGCTACGATTCCGAGATCTACTGCCTGAGCCGGGATCGGGGACTGGAAGGCCAGGCCCGGCTGTTCGGCAAATTTCCGATGCCCGGCTCCGCAGACATCACCATCCTCCATTTCGCCCTGCCCTCGCTGCTGACGCAGGCGTTCATCAAGCTCCCCTCCAAAAAGGCGATCATCTATCACAACATCACGCCGGACGAATTTTTTAAGGACCTGAATCCGGAGATGGCCCGGCTGTCAAGACTGGGCCGCATCGAGCTCGAATCTCTTCAGCCGCATGTCGGGCTCAGCCTTGCCGACTCGGAATTCAACCGGCTGGAGCTCGTGGAGCTCGGGTTTCGCAACACGCGCGTCTTTCCGCTGTTCATCGATTTCGCCAAATATGAAAAACCGGCCAGCCGTTTCGTCTACGATCTTTTCCGCGACGAGCGCGTGAACGTGCTGTTCGTCGGCCGGGTCGCTCCCAACAAGAGGATCGAGAACCTGATCAAGGTCGTTTTCTATTACAAGAAATACATCTCGCCGCTCGTCCGGCTGATCATCGTCGGCAAGACAGACACGTTCCCGGCGTATTACCGGAGCGTCGTCCGGATGGCCGACGAATTCTATCTCAAACCCGAAGAGATCCAATTTATCGGTCATGTGCCCGACGAGGAGATGTTCGCCCTGTACCGGGCTTCCGACGTCTTTCTGTCGCTGAGCGAGCACGAAGGGTTCTGCCTCCCGCTTGTCGAGAGCATGATCTTTGAGCTTCCGGTCGTCGCCCTCGATTCCACGGCCGTGCCCATCACGCTCGGTGAGGCCGGTATTCAGATCAAAGACAGCCGGCCGGACTATGTCGCCGAGCTCATCGACATCATCGCTCACAACGAAAGATTGAAGGCCAAGCTCATTAAGAGCGGCCAGGGGGAGCTCAAGAAGTTCAAGGCACTCAGAAGGGAAGAGTTACTTCTCCGGGAATTGAGTCAATTTTGAACATGAAGATCGCGTTTATCATCCAACGGTACGGAAAAGAGGTCATGGGCGGCTCTGAGCTCCACTGCCGCCTCATCGCCGAGCGGCTGGTCAATAAAGGCTACGATTGTACGGTCTTCACCACGACGGCCAAGGATTATGTCACCTGGAAGAACGAATACCCTCCCGGCGAATCCATCCTGAACGGCGTCGTGATCAAGCGCTTCGACGTCCTCAAGCCGCGCGATATCGAATCGTTCAATAAATTTTCCGACTGGATCTTCTTCAGCGACCACGGCCCCGCCGATGAGCTGGGCTGGCTCGACGAGCAGGGGCCGTATGCACCGGCGCTCATCCAGGCCCTGGAAGAGGAACAGGCGAAGCACGATCATTTCGTTTTCTTCACGTATCTCTATTACAACACGTACTGGGGTCTTCAGGCCGTCCGAAAAGAAAAGATCCTTGTCCCCACGGCCCACGACGAACCGGCGCTGCGGTTGGGAATCATGAGGGACGTCTTTTCGCTGCCGGCGGCGTTCATGTTCAACACGGCATCTGAGAAGGCCATGCTTAACAGACGTTTTTCCTTCGCGGGCAAATACCAGGACACGGTGGGCGTCGGTGTGGACATCCCGGAGCGCATCGAGTCGTCGGCTTCGTTCGCGAGATACAAAGCCCTTTCGCCCTATATCTTGTATGCGGGGCGCATCGAGCCCGGAAAGGGATGCCAGGAACTGCTGGATCATTTCACGAAATACAGCCGGCGTCGCCCCGACCTGAACCTTGTCCTCATCGGGAACCTCCTCATGCCGCTTCCCGCCCATCCCCGGATCCGCTATCTGGGATTCGTCTCGGCCGAGGAAAAGAACGTGGCCATGGCCCAGGCCGCGGTGACAGTCCATCCCTCGCATTTTGAAAGCCTATGCATGGCGGCCCTGGAATCGATGGCGGTCCGGACGCCGCTCCTTGTCCAGGCAGCGGCCGATCCCTTGAAACAGCACTGTCTCGTCGGCAAGAGCGGACTTTATTACTCCAATGAGGGAGAATTCGCCCTGGCCCTGGACCTTCTGCTCAAGGATAAGCGGCTGAGGGAGACATTGGGCCGGAACGGGCTCGCCTACGTCCTCAAGAACTACACCTGGACCCAGATCATCCGGAAGTATGAGATCCTCTTTCAAACGTTCGGCTAACCTGAATTATTCATAAATTGCTTCGTTTCCTTGAGAAGAGAATTTGTAGATGGCGCCGAATTCAAGACGCGGGGGACACGATCCCAAATTCTGGATAATTTGGGTCATGTCCCCGAATTCGGCACCCGTCTGCAAATTCACGATCGGGAGAGATAACGTAATTCATGCATAATTCAGACTAAATGGCCTTCGTCAATTATCATATCCATAAAAAAAGCGCTTAAAATTGATATAAAACCGGGTCTTCCGCCGTCATCTCCTACGGCGAAATGCTCTTCAAATCCTCAAGCTCAGCACTTCTCGGGATCGACGCCTATGTCGTCGAGGTCGAAGTGGACATTTCCGCCGGCCTTCCCAATTTCATCGTCGTCGGGCTGCCCGACGCGTCCATCCGGGAGAGCAAGGAACGGGTCAAGGCCGCCCTCAAGAATTGCGGCTATGAATTCCCTTCGCGCAAAGTCACCATCAACCTGGCTCCCGCCGACAGGCGCAAGGAAGGCCCGGCCTTCGACCTCCCGATCGCCCTCGGTCATTTAGCCTATCTCGGCATCATCCCTCCCGACGGCGGCCGGGATTACATTTTCATGGGGGAACTTGCCCTCGATGGAAGAATCAAGCCTGTCAAAGGGGTCCTTTCGGCGGCTTTGTTGGCCAAGAAAAAAAGTTATAAAGGCATTATCGTTCCCCATCAGAACGAGAAGGAAGCCGCTTTGGTTGAAGGTCTTGATGTCTTCGGCCTGGAGAACCTTGTCCAAGTCGTCGAGTTCTTATCTTTTCCCGGGAAAATCAGGCCGGATCATTATTCTCTGGCCGAACTCCTTACCCAGCCAGTTCATGAGCTGGATTTTAGGGACGTCAAAGGACAATACCATGTCAAACGGGCCCTAGAAGTCGCGGCCGCGGGCTCACACAACGTTCTCCTTGTCGGGCCTCCCGGGGCGGGGAAAACGATGCTTGCCCGCCGCATCCCTTCCATCCTGCCCGACATGACCTTCGGCGAGATCATCGAGGTCACTCAGGTCTATAGCGCCGCGGGATTGCTGCGGGACCAGGGCGCTGTGGCTGTCCGGCCTTTCCGCTCTCCCCATCATAACATCACAGATGCGGGCCTCATCGGCGGAGGCACGATCCCGAGACCGGGGGAGGTCAGCCTGGCCCACAACGGCGTCCTTTTCCTCGACGAGCTTCCCGAGTTCGATCGGAACGCCTTGGAGGGACTGCGCCAGCCTGTTGAAGACGGAGGGGTGACCATCAGCCGCGCTTCGATGACTGTCACCTTCCCCTCGTCGTTCATGTTGGTCGCGGCGATGAATCCCTGTGAGGATGTGTTCCGGAGTCCCACGGGACTGGAGGCCGAATGCACGGAGGCTCAGCGGAGCCGGTATTACTCCAAAATATCCGGGCCGCTCCTCGACCGCATCGACATCCAGGTCGAAGTCCCCAGCGTCAAATTCCAGGACATCGTATCCAGAGCCGAAGGGGAAAGCTCGGAGGAGATCAGGAGCCGCGTCGTTCGGGCCAGGGAGAGGCAGCTCAAACGCTTCGAGGAGCGGCGGATATATGCAAACGCGCACATGGAATCGAAGGACGTGAAAGCGTTCTGCCGCATCGACCGGGACGGGCTTCAATTATTAGAAACGGCCGTCAATCGGCTGGGATTCAGCGCCCGGGCTTATGACCGTTCGCTCAAAGTCGCAAGGACGATCGCGGATTTGGCAGGTGAAGAAGACATCCGCCCGCCGCACTTGAGCGAAGCCATTCAGTACCGGGCGATGGACAGGTATTACTGATCATGCTGATACTGGTCATAGGAATTATGAAAACGATACGGCTGAGAGAATGTTTGTCTCTCTACAACACTTTTTGGCTTTGACCTGCCCCACTTAAATCGATCCAGGCATAATTGGAAAAAACCTGGGAGTGGACCTGCCCCCTGATTTGGACCATTTTTAAGGGATGAGGTCCGCGTTTCCCTCGAGAGAACCTAGACAATGCGAAAAGCGGAAAGATTCACGTTGCCCAGAATAGGAAATATTCATGTTGCCTTGACACATTACCTCTGTCCCTTGACAATACTTAACGGACAGCGATATATTTTTACCCCCAATGGGGAATTTATATCCCGAGCCCAAAAGGAAGGTTTCATGCAGGGGGAATTCCTATTTCTAAAGGAGGAGACTGTGATATTTAAGTTGCGAAGAGTCCTGCTGCCGATTGCGGCGTTGTGCATCCTGTTCGCGATGCCTGGCGCCGCCCAGAAGCGGATCATGACCGCCGAAGATGTCGTGATCATTAAGGCTGTTTCGAACCCTCAGATCTCGCCCGACGGCACACGCGTTGTTTTCGTGATGTCGGAGACGGACCTTAAAGCCAATGAGTCCTTTTCCCATCTTTGGATGGTCCCGGCCGCGGGCGGCGAGCCGCACCGTTTCACCTGGAGCTTGAAGAACGAAAGCGCGCCCCAATGGTCTCCCGACGGGAAATGGATCGCCTTCATATCCAACCGCGAGGGGAAGCGTGCGCCGGATGGCGATGGAGCCGCGAAATCCCAGATCTGGATCATTCCGGCCGGAGGAGGAGAAGCTCAGCAGTTGACGGAGGTCAAAGGAGGCGTATCAGCAGCCGGGTTCGGCGGAGGGGGCTACCGCTGGTCGCCCGACAGCAAAAGGATCGCCTTCGTCTCGCCCGAGCCCGCCGGCGAGGAAGAACAGAAGCGCATGAAAGAGAAGCGGGACATGATCGTCGTGGACAAGGACCTCAAGATGAGCCGGATTTGGGTCATTGACGTCGCCGGCAGGCAGGCAAATCAGCTCACCCGCGACCGGTTGGACGCCACCGACCCCCAGTGGTCGCCCGACGGAAAGCAAATCGCCTATGTGACGCGCCCCAGTCCCAAAGCTGATGACGCCGTCCTGGGAGACATCATGGTCATTCCGGCATCCGGAGGGACGCCGATGATGTTGACGAAAAATGAGGGCCCGGACTCCAGCCCGCGCTGGTCGCCCGACGGCCGTTTCATCGCTCACCTGGCCGGCACGAAGCCCCAGTCCGGCGGACAGAACGATATTCTAGTCATGCCGTCCACGGGCGGTCAGCCGCGCAACCTGACGGAGGCTTTCGACCGCAACGAATCCAATCCGATCTGGTCGCCCGACGGTAAGACGATATATTTTGGGGCCGGCATGGGAACGAACACCCATTTGTTCTCGGTCCCGGCGGATGGCGGACCCGTCAAGCCGCTCTTCTCCGGAGATCGGGTGATCGGGGCTGGAGGGCTGTCAAAGGACGGAAAAACCTTCGTCTTCACGCTCAGCGACCCGCTCCATCCCGCGGACGTTTGGATGGCTGCCGCGGACGGGACAAACGCGCGGGCTCTGACCAAGATGAATCCCCAAGTGGACGACTTCAAGCTGGGGACCACCGAAGTGATTCGTTGGAAAAATCCCGACGGCGGCAAAATCGAAGGCTTGCTCGTCAAACCGGTCGATTATCAGCCCGGCACCAAATACCCGATGATCGTCGAACCCCACGGCGGACCCGCGGGCGTCCAGTCGACACGGTTCAACGGCATGTGGCAGGTCATGGCCGGACGCGGCTATGTCGTCTTTGCCCCCAATTTCCGCGGGAGCGACGGATACGGAAGAAAACACATTGAAGCCAACGTCGGGAAATGGGGCGTGGTCGACTTCCAGGACATCATGAGCGGAGTCGACGACGTGATCGCCAAAGGCATCGCCGATCCGGACCGCCTTGGAGTCGAGGGCTGGAGTTACGGCGGTTATATGTCGAACTTCATCAACACCCACAGCGATCGTTTCAAAGCGGCCGTGCCCGGGGCGGGCATGTCGAACATGATCAGCTTTTTCGGGACGACGGACATTCAGCGTTTCACCGTTTATTACATGACCGGCAGACCATGGGAAGTCGATGAGATCTACCATCGCAGCTCGCCGATCACCAACGTGGCGAAAGCCAAGGCCCCGGCGCTTATTCTGCACGGGGAGGCGGACCGCCGGGTCCCGATCGAGCAGGGCGAGCAGATGTACATGGCTCTGAAGAAAAACGGCATCGAAACGGAAATGGTCCGCTATCCGCGCGAGCCGCACGGCTTCCAGGAGCCGAACCACCAGATCGACCGGATCCAGCGGACCGTTGACTGGATGGACCGATTCTTGAAGAAGTAGCTCTTGTTGATTCTCGGGCGCGGGCCGACGGCCCGCGCCTCGGGCCGTTCTCATCGTTATGAATAATCCAGGTCAGCTGACGGCCGAAGTATCCGGCTCTGAGCTTTCGACAAGATGAACGGAAGATGACCGCTCGCTCAAGGTCGCAAGGACGATCGCCGACCTGGCAGGAGAGGACGACATCGAAAGGGAATTCGCCGTTGAGGCGGTCGGCCGGAAAGAGGAGAAGCTCCTGGAAACCGATTGGATTTTCTCCTCTATCGAGAGGATAAAAGCTGGCCAAAAATCACCTCTTGAATCATTCTTAATGGTGATTCAATATTTCCTAATGGGTTTATTATTTAATCATGTGAGACGAAATATGTTTTCATTGACCAAAATATTTAATGAGGATTGGTTCTATGGGGGGCGATCATGAAAGATTCGGTTAAAACAAAAGCGCAACTCTTGAATGAACTGGCAACACTGCGCCGGCGGAAAGAACGATTGGAAAAATCCGCAGCCAAGCTCAAGCTGATGGAAAAAGCCCTCCGGGAAATTGAGGAACACTATCGGACTCTCGCCGACATCTCCCCTCATTCCATCGTCGTTCTCTGCGATGGCAAGATTGTTGCGGTCAATGCGGCTGGAGTCCGGCTTCTGGGCGGAACAAATCCCGGGCAAATTATTGGGAAACCCATCCTGGATTTCGTCCATCCTGATTTTCAGGAAATCGTCAAGAAGCGAATTCGAAAGGTTATAAAAGATCAAAAAAAAGTTCCCTTCCACGAACAGAAGTTGATCCAGCTCGATGGGACGGTTGTGGATGTCGAGGCGGCGACGATTCCCTTTACATATCAGGGTAAGCCGGCGGCGCAAGTTGTTGCCCGCGAAATCACCGAGCGCAAGCTGGTGGAAGAGGCGCTCCGAGCGAGTGAAAAGCGTTTCCGGACGCTGATCGAAAACAGCTCAGACGCCCTTGCCCTGATCAGCTCCAGCGGAACCATGCTCTACATAAGCCCTTCCACAAACCGGATCTTCGGGATTTCTTCTGAGGAACGCCTTGGCAATAATGCCTTTGAACGGGTTCATCCTGATGACCTGCCCTATATCAAAAGCCAGTTCGCCAAACTCCTCAAACATCCCGGAGAGAGCATGATCGTTCAGGTGAGGACGATGCATGGGGATGGGACATGGCATTGGACCGAAGCCATGGGCGGCAATCTGCTCAAGGAGCCGAGTGTCCGAGCGATCGTTGTGAATTTCCGCGACATCACTGCGCGCAAGCAAGCGGAAGAGGCGCTCCGGGAGAGCGTAGAAAAATATAAGACCTTAACCGAGCATCTCAATGTCGGGGTCTACAGGAATACCCCGGGGCCCTTGGGAAAATTCATCGAAGCGAATCCGGCGATCGTGAGGATGTTTGGCTATGATAGTAAAGAGGAATTCCTGGCCATCCATGTTGCTGATCTGTATCAAAATCCGAGTGATAGGGAAGACCTTTCTAAGAAGGTCATCAGGGACGGATTTGTCAAAAACGAGGAATTGAAATTAAAGAAGAAAGATGGGACTTCGTTTGTCGGTTCGGCGTCATCCGTCGCCGTGTCCGATGAAAGCGGGAGGGTGAAATATTTTGACGGCATTATCGACGACATTACCGAGCGCAAGCGGGCGGAGAATCAAATCAAAGCTTCACTCGCGGAAAAAGAAGTCCTGTTGAGAGAGATTCACCACCGGGTCAAGAACAACATGCAGATCATCTCCAGTCTCCTCAATCTTCAGGCCGGTTATATTAAGGAGAAAGATGATCTTAAGATGATCAAGGACAGCCAGAGCCGCATCCGCTCCATGGCTCTGATCCACGAACAACTTTACAAGTCCCAAGACTTTTCGAGAATCAATTTCTCTGACTATGTCCAACGCTTGGCCGTTCATCTGTTTCAATTCAATCAAGTCGACCCGAATCTCATTCAACTCAAGATGAGCCTGGAAGATGCCTTCCTTGACATTCAGACGGCCATTCCCTGCGGGCTCATTTTGAATGAATTGATCACGAATTCTCTGAAGCATGCCTTTCCTCAGGGGAGGAGGGGGGAGATTGGGCTTGGACTGCATCCTTTGAAGGACCGCACATACCAGATGATCGTCAGGGACACAGGGGTGGGACTTTCCCCGGATGTGGATGTTCGGGATCCAAAATCGTTTGGGCTTCAGATCGTGACAATGCTGGTCGATCAGCTCGAGGGAAAGATGGAGGTGGAAAAGGAAGGCGGGACGACTTTTAAGATTATTTTCAAGGAATTGAAGTACAAGTCAAGACTTTAAGGCATAAGACTGAACATCTCCTTCCCTTCTTTTTTTATACACGGGACAAGAAAATCTGGAAAATAAGGTCAAAATAGGGTAATCTCAGGCGCATGGAAACGAAAGAACGAAATCTTCCTCGGGTTCTTGGCCTTTGGGATATCGTCAGCATCGTCATCGGCGGCGTCATCGGGTCGGGCATTTTTCTTGTCCCGAAGGATATGGCGATTGCCGTTCAGGTGCCTCTCCTTATCCTGGCTGTTTGGGCGGTCGGCGGCCTTTTGAGCTTTCTCGGGGCTCTCTCCTTTGGAGAATTGGGAGCCGCTATGCCCGAAGCCGGGGGAGCCTATGTCTTCCTCCGCGAGTCGTATGGATCCATGATTGCGTTTCTTTTCGGCTGGACGCTTTTTCTGGTGATTGACACCGGCGCCATCGCCACCCTGACGGTGGCCTTTTCTTCGAAATACCTGACTCATTTTTTCCCCCTTTCATCTTTCGAGCAAAAGATCATCAGCGTCATCTTTATTGTATTCTTGATGATTGTGAACTACATAGGCGTCCGGTGGGGAGCGAATTTGCAAAACCTCCTGACGATCATCAAATTCAGCGCTTTGGTCGGGATCTGCGGTGTGATTTTTATTCTGGCCAAGGGCAATGCTTCGAACTTTGTCTCTCCCTCACCCAAGACTTTCTCCGGGAACCTTCTTGGCAGTTTCAGCCTAGCCCTCGTTGCTTCCCTTTGGGCGTACAAGGGATGGGAACAGTCCACCTACAGCGCGGGCGAGACCAGGAATCCGCAGCGAAACATCCCCTTGGGTCTTTTCATCGGGATCGTTGCCTGCATCGCCATTTACATCCTTGCCCAGCTGGCCTATCTCTATGTCCTCCCGGCCAGCG
>JALHTW010000052.1 GCA_022866045.1 Candidatus Aminicenantota bacterium
AAATATTTCTGGTAGACCTCGTCGGGGATGTGCTCGTTGTTCTTGACCCATTCGTGACGGGCGGCGAGGGCATACGTCCCCCAATGGATGAACATGCCGAAACGCGCTTCGGTCCACCATTTCATCCGGGCTTCTTTCTGCACTTCGGTTTCCTGACCGGCCATGGCCGGCACCACCGCTAAGAAAGCGAGGACAGCCAACAGCCCGGCGGCCCTGAGGATCGGCATCTTGACAAAAAATCTGCTGGACATCGTCCCTCCCTAAAAAAATTCGTTCTATTTTTTTACATTCTTCATAGTTACGTCGGTTTCGACGGTGAAAAATTTATAATCCTTGTAATCGACCGTCATCCTGGACCGAATAAGGCGACCCACGCTCGGAACGATATACGCCTCGGTCATCCCATAGGAGCTCGGAAACCGGATGCCGTTTTTCTCGAACGCATACTCCGAATAGAACGTAACGCTCGGCCTTGCTCCAATTTGCTCGGCGAATTCGACAACCTTTTCATAATTGCCGACCGATTCGGGCGTCCATTCGATTTTCAGGATGGCCGAGTCGCTCCTGCGAACCCAGGCTTTTCCGTAGAGCCCTGGGGACAAATCTGCGATTGGCGTCACTTCGATGATGACGACCGGCGCGCCCTCTAAAGTTTCTTCATCCAGAACCTTATAAGTGTGCGTTTGTTGGGCCGCGGAGCTTAGGAGTCCGACCGGCCCCATGATCACATTTTTATACCAGACTCGGGACGTCTTGAGCGCAGCATTCTCCTCGCGTTTTTCCTTGCCGTTCTCCTGGAGAAGCGTCCTCTTCTCCTCGACCTCGCCTCCTCTACGGATGAGCTGGTAGTCATAGAGCCATTCATTTTTATGGGGGATTTTGGTCTGGATCAAATACTGATATTCCACGACTTTTTCTTCGCAGACGAAACGGAGAGCCGAGTCTTCCAGCCTCGCGCAATAGGCTGCCGTTTGTTTAAGAATCTCATCGAGAGGAATCGCGGCGAGAGCCTTTTTCCCGGTTTTCGTCATGGGCGGAGGAGGCGTCTCTTTGGGCAATATCGCCTCGGGCGGCTTGGCCCGATACGGATTGGGCTTTTCAGGAGGCTTCTCCAGGCCCGGCCGGGGCATAGCGCTTTCTTCCTTGGCGAAATAGCCGAGCCGATGGCTGACTTTATAGCCCCCTTTGACCTTGACGATTATCTCATGGAATTTTCCGTCTGCCTTGTAATCCGTAGGTTTATAATAAAGAAGATAATAGTGCTCTGTCGCCTCCACGGCCTTTTCGAAGGCCCAGGCGGGGTTCGCCGTGCTCTCCGTCCGGCCGCCTGTCGTCACGGCCAGTTGGTTGAACGCATCGAAGAAATCTCCGGCTCCGGCACTGGGAGAGTACAAGGCTGTTTCGCCCGGGCCGGAAAAGGCGATTTTCCCGGAATCGGCGCGCGTCTTCGTCACGAAGAGGAAATGGATTGTCGCGGACACGTCAGCATACAGCCTCCGGACCTTTTCCTGATCGACAAATTCCGTCCTAATGAACTCGAGCTCTTCAGCTATAGACCGAAACATAGCGGGAATGATAACCTCTTCTTTCTGGTAGATAATAAAAACATGTTTCGATCCGTCCAATGTCTTAAGCAGATCGGCGAAAGCCGATACGCGTGTCTGGTCGAAAGTCTTTAAGTCACGGATTTGGCCCAAATAATTCCGTGCCTCAAGCATCACCGTTGGCGACTCCGATTTGGCCAGCTGTCGAAGATCTTCGACGAGACTTCGGAGCTCGGCGCCCTGGGCAACGATGTCTTTTTTGAGGCGCGATTTCATCTGTTCGGCGATCGCCTTCCGCGAGGTCTTGGCCAGAGCATCTTTCTTGAGCTGGATGCTGCTTTTTGGCGTGACGATCCAGACCGTATCCTGGGGCCCAACGACGCTACCGAAGAACCGGTCAACGACCTTGCCCAGCTCGGGAAGATAATCATCCACCTCGAAGAAGAGGATGAAATGGCGGTTTGCGACAGGCGGGGCGAGCACCGGCGCGGCCGGGCCTTCCTTCCGCTTGACGCTGGTTTTTTGGATGAGATAAACGGCTTCGATCTTCTGGGGTTTGCCGTCTTCGAACAATTCGAAGTCGCGGATCGAGAGATTGCTGACGAATCGGTCCCCTTTATAGGCGCGGACCGGGACCTCGATGTTGACGACAGAAACCACATGCGACAATTCCTGGGGTTCGAGTCCGAGGCCGAGGGCGAAAAGAGACGCAACGAAAAAGAACCTCTTGAAAATTCTCATATCATCTCTTTTTGCGGCCGAGCCAT
>JALHTW010000053.1 GCA_022866045.1 Candidatus Aminicenantota bacterium
ATCCCTTCGAGCACGGCGATCCAGGAAGCGATCCGGAAGATCGAGCTCAGCTCCGGCACGGCCGCCTTTATCGTCAACGACCAGGGAGAATTCGTCGGCCAGGTCTCCATCCAGCAATTGCGCCGGATGATCCTCTCCGGCGCAGACAGCTCCTCGCGGCTCGCTCCCTATCTCGCTTTCACCGCCATCAAGATCGACCGGGCGAAGATCGACGACAAAAAAATGCTGGCCGCGATCGCCCAGGACATGGAGATGCAGAACATCCACGACGGCGCAGTCGTCAACAAAAAGAACAAAGTCGTGGGAGCCCTCAGTCTGAAAGAGATCAGGAAGATCATTTCAGACATCCGCGTCAAGGAGCCGCCAGCCAGGACCCTTCCGACGGAAAACATCCTGATCGTCGGCGGCGCAGGATTCCTGGGAAGCGTCCTGGTCCGCAAGCTCCTCCAGACCGAGCGCTTTGTCCGGGTCCTCGACAGTTTCATCTATGGCAAGAAATCCCTCCAAGCCCTTGAAGGCCATAAAAACCTGGAGATCATCGAGGGCGATTTCCGGAATATCGAGACCGTGGTCAATTCTCTGAAGGACATCGATGCCGTCGTCCTCCTGGCCGCGGTCGTCGGCGATCCGGCCGCCCACCTCCGGCCGGAGCAGACCATCGAGACCAACATCCTCGCCGCCCAGTCCCTCGCCTTCGCCTGCAAGCTCCACTGCATCAGCCGCTTCATCTTCGCGTCCACGTGCAGCGTCTACGGCCGGACCGACGACGTGCTCGACGAAAACGCGCCCTTGAATCCCGTCTCGCTCTATGCCCGCTCAAAGATCTTTTCCGAAAAAAGCATCTTCGAGCTCGCCGGCGACAATTTCTCGCCGACGATCCTCCGGATGGGCACGCTCTACGGGTATTCGCCGCGGATGCGATTCGACCTGGTCGTGAACACGATGAGCCTGAAAGCCCACCTCGAAAAGCGCATCCAGGTGTTCGGCGGGAACCAGTGGCGCCCCCTCCTCCACGTCGAGGACGCGGCCGAGGCTTTCCTTGCATGCCTTGACGCCCCGCTGGAGAAGATCGGCAACCAGATCTTCAATGTCGGCTCGAACGAACAGAACTACCAGATCCTGGAGATCGCGGAACTGATCGGCAACGTGCTCAAGAAAGTGAAGATCGAAGTGGAAGACGCCCAGCTCGACGCCCGCGACTACCGCGTCTCGTTCGACAAGATCCATCGCAAGCTGAGTTTCAAGCCGCAGCAGACCATTCCGGCCGCCGCGAAAAAGATCGTCCGCGAGTTGAGCCTGGGCAACCTGAAGAATCCGTTCGCCAAAGTCTATTACAACCATTACTTCGACGCCACGGAAGAGTCATAACCTCTTCTTCCCATTAAAGAACAGGTTTTCCTTATTTCTTTTTAAAAACGCTTTTGATCTCCTCGATCCCGACGCCAAGCGCCTGGCGGGCGATCTCGTCGAGCATTTTTTCATCGCCCTGGAAGTGCAACGTCGTGTGGACATGGGCCAGCGTCTCGCCCGGCTTGAGCGCCGCCGCGGGCGATGACGTCTCGAGCTCGTAGAAAGGCCCGAGCGGTTTGGCCCCGGCCGCGGCCGGTCCGTCGTTGTAGCTGTTGACGACGTCGCCGCCGAAGGGGTTCTTCTGGATCTCCCACATGGAATTCACGTAATCCGTCGCGCCCTCGGGGATCGTCAGGTGGACGATGGTCAACAGTTTATTCGCCGCGTCATAGCTTCCGGCAAAGGGTTTGACGCGCTTCGGGGAAATGCCGATCTTGCTCCGGTATTTGCCGTCGCCGCCGAAGAACAACACACCGTCCTTAATCAGCAGCCGGTCCGCGGGGACCTTGCCGAAATAGGCATCATTGACGGCCGGGCCGAGATCGGCTTCGGGGCCGGGCTTGAATGGAATGACGATGGTCGTTTCCGGCGACGGATTGAACATGCCGAGGATCCAGACAGAAAGCCGTCCGGTTTCTTCCGTCCATTCTTTCTGCCCCGTGTTCGTGATCTTATTGTCGGACTGATAGGCGACTATTTTCACCCTCGCCGGGACCGAAATCCCCAGGCTTTGGATTTGCTCCGCTGCCAGCAATTTCACTTCTCTGTTCAGCTCGAGCTCGAATTCGGTCCCGGAATAATTGACGAGGCGCATCGCTTTTTTAAATTGAATGCTCTCCCTGTCCTGGAAGGCGATATCGTAAGCGCCCTCGTTAATCGGAGGAGGAGTGAACCAATGCGCGAGATCGAAGGGATCATCCTTCTTGAAAAAGATCGAGAACTGGCCGCCCTCGGGGCCAAGCCAGAACCGGTCTTCGCCGCCGAAGGCGTTCATGTGGACGTTGTTCTGTTTCGAAGCGAGAAGCTCGCGGTTGATCCAGCCGAAGCTCAAGCCCTCCGGACCTCCGGCCGTGCTCGTCATGACCCGACCCTGGAGGTCCGGATTGACGGCGACCTGCGCCTGCCCGCTTTCATCCGAAAGCAGGACGACCTTGGTATTTTGCCTTAAAAAGGCAACATCGTCCTTGAACATGATTCCTTTTGTCTCCTCTTTCCCTGTTTTCGCGCAGCCGGCCATGAAGACCAGTGCGAGAATGAGGATGTAAATTGCGTTTTTCATATGCCACTCCTTAAAGAAAACGGGGACATGCACTGAATTCAGCAGTGAGCCTAAGGCTCCCTCTTCAACCACATGAATTCGGTACATGTCCCCATATACTTTATTTTTTGCCCCACTTCTTCACGAGCACCGGATCCGCGAGCATTTTGACAAGAACCCCGCCGACGACCGGCCGCGCCTGGAATCCTGTCTGCTTTCCAGTATTGGTCCAATACCAATCCGTCAGAGGGACGCGGGTCGGCGTCTTGTTGAGCCAGTCAAAAACAGGGTCGACGAGCGCGGCGAAATCACCGGCCGTATCGGCCAGGGTTGCCGTCCACAGGACCCAGTCGAGCTTCGTGTATTCCTTCCGATTGTCCAAAGGCAGTCCATAAGCAAGCTGGCTCTTTTTATAAAACGCCATTTCCTTGCGCGCCACGTCGGGCGGAAATAGGCTAAAGCCAAGGATCTTGTCCCAGACGAGATTATATTTCTGACTCCAGGTTCCCGGTTTATCAAAGGCCAGCCTGTAGTGGTCGCCGTCATCGGCCATCGCCACCCATTTCCCGGCAAACTCCTCGGACGTTTTTTTATAGAGCTGCGCTTCGGCCTTCTTCCCAGCCACCTCGCACAAATAGGCATAGGACCTCAGCGCCAGGATCGCCTTGACCGAGAGATTGGCGTTGTGGGCCAGGTGCCCGGCGAAATCATCGGTGCAGAGCTGGTTCTCGGGGTCGAGTCCTTTTTCCTTTAAATACTCCGCCCAGCGTTGGAGGAGCGGCCAATATTTCAGGGCGTAATCGGTTTTATTTTCGATCTTGGCCAGCGCCGCCGTCATCAGGAGCATATTCCCGCTTTCCTCGACGGGCATCTGGTTCTCCTCGGTCTTCGCCCCTCCCCCGTAGACCTGGCCGTTGGCTTTGGGATAAGTACCCAGGTCGTGAGGGGCAAAAGGGAATTTCCATTCCGGGCCTTTGGCGTATTCGAAGACCGGCGTCAACAGGGCCCGCATGAGCTCTGGATTCATCAAGATATACATCGGCGCTTCGGGATAAATGACGTCCACCGTGGAGATGCAGCCGTTGCTGAAATTCTCCTTCGGGAAAAAGAGCGGCGTGCCGTCGATGTCGGCGGCCAGCTTGTGCGCGGCGATCGACTGGCGATACGCGAGCGAGGCCAGGGCGGCGTATTTTTCGCCGCCCGCTTTTTTCATGTCCGCAACAAGATCCTCGTCGAAGGCCCGGCACCGCTCGGTCAGAGAATCGTAATCCTTGGCCGCCGCCTCGAGGAGGTCAGCCGCCTCCCAGCCTCCCTTTCGCCAATAGGGCCGCAGCTTCCGATAGAAATACTCGATGGAGAACTGGTCGTCATAAGCCAGCATCAGCCAGCGGGAGACCGGTTTATCGCCGACCGTGCCCAGATCGAAGGCAAAGGCGGCCATGGGGTATCCCTCGGACACCGGACGGGGCATCCGCAGGTCGTCTCTTGCGGGCAGACGTCCGTTCTGAATGAACGCGAACCGGCTTTCCCTGTCCGTGGCGAACGCGCTCGCCTGGGCCGGCTGGCTTTTCGCCACAAGATAAAAATATCCCCAGTCGATGCGCAGGTCGTCGCCTTTTCTCTCGAGAACGGGCTGGTCCTTGGAGCCGAACGACAGGACCTGAAGGTCCCCGACATGGAGCCGCGACCAGACGACCTTTTGGTCCGCGCTGTTGACGGCGATCTCGCTGCAGGCGTCATAATAAAGGGAGACGGCATGAGGTTGATTGTCGGCGGAGCGGACATCAAAGGTCACATAAGTCACCGGCCGCGACATGACAGCGAGGTCGTTGACCAAGAGCGGCGAGAGGAATGTCAAGGTCACTTCGACGCCGGCGTCTTTGAACGTATAGATCGTCCGGGTCGGATAGACCCGACAGCTTGTCTGGGTCAAAGCCGGGACGCGGCGCCATTCGGGCCCCATGACGCGGAAAGGCTTCCCATCGACCATAACCATGGCCATCATGCCGTTCGGCTTCCCCGTCCAGTGCTTCGGCCAGTCATCTGTCAGCTTGTCCGCCATCGACCAGATGCTGAAATAGGGATCGTGCGTCACGAGCGGCACGGCCGGCGGCCGAACGGCTGTTCCCGATTGCGGCCACAGGGCTAAAGAAATAATGAAGAAAAAAGCCGGGATGGAAATTAAAATCGAGGCACGGCGGGACATGCGGTCCTCCTTGAAATCAGAAACACACCACTTATTGATAACGGCATAATCAAGGTCCTATTGTTTCCTTTTATTCCGCCTAGAAAAGCCATCGCCGGATAGGACATTGCTTCTCCAGTCATCAATAATTATAAAATTTTTTAATTAAAAGGAGTTTCAATTGCAAGCCGTCTTACGCTTCCGCGACCGGGGTCGGATTGTCGATGAACTTGCCTTCCCAGCGGGCGATGACGACCGAGGCCAGACAGTTGCCGATGACGTTGATCGTCGTCCTCACCATGTCCACCAGTTCATCGATCCCGAGGAGGATGGCGATCCCCTCGAGCGGCAGGTTGAATTGGACCAGCGTGCCGGCCAGGATGACAAGCGCGGCCCGGGGAACCCCGGCCACTCCCTTGCTCGTTAACATGAGGGTGAAGACCATGATAAACTGCTGCCCGAGCGTCATGTGGACCCCCGCGGCCTGGGCGACAAACACCGAGGCGAGTGAAAGATAAAGGCATGTTCCGTCTAAATTAAAGCTGTATCCCGTTGGAAGGATGAAGGCCACAATTTCCCTGGGAACGCCCATTCCCTCCATGACCTGCATGGCTTTAGGAAGGGCCGCCTCCGAGCTCGTCGTGGAAAAAGCGATCAGGGCCGGCTCTTTAACCGCCTGGAAGAATTTTTTGATGGGGACCCTGAAAATCAGCATGACCGGGATAAAAACAATCAGGACAAAAAAGATCGCGCAGGCGTAAAACGTCAAAATGAGCATTCCCAGGTTGATCAGGACCGAAAGTCCTTTGCTGCCCACGGCGACCGCAATAGCCGCCCCGACGCCGATCGGCGCGAAGCGCATGACGATCGAGGTAAACTTGAACATGGTCTCAGCCAGTGAATCGCAAAGATCGAGAATCGGCTTTTTTTTGTGATGAACCAGGCTCAGGGCAAAGGCGAACAGGATGCTGAAGACGACGACCTGGAGGACTTGACCCTCGGCCGCCGCTTGGAAAAAGCTCTGGGGAAAGATATGGATGAGGGTGTCGCTCAATTTCTGGGGCTGGCTCGCAATCCCGGTCACTTCGCCGCCCTTGAGCGCGACCCCAACGCCGGGCCGGACGATATTGACGAAGGCAAGCCCGATAAAAAGGGCCAGGGTGGTGATGACCTCGAAATAGACGAGAGCTTTTATACCCATGCGGCCGACGGCCTTGAGATCGCTGTGGCCGGCGATGCCGACGACGATCGTGGCGAAGATCAGGGGCGCGATGATCGATTTGATCATGCGGATGAAGACCTGGCTGAGCGGCCGGAGTTGGACGCCGGCATCAGGAAAAATCGCTCCGATGAGCAGACCGAGCCCCATGCCAATGAAGATGTAGAGGGTCAGGCGATTTTTTTTCTTCGGCACAGGTACCTAAATTATCGTCGCCGCGAGCTTACTGACCGCGGCGATCTCGCTTCTTTTTTGCCATCTTGTGCTCCCTCCGGGGAGCGCGGCGGTCAGACCTTAATGAGATGTCATTGCGAGCGAAGCGTGCCAATCATACCTTTTGATTTGGGATGGCGGTATCCTTGGCCCCTTCCGTCCCTTTCATTTTTTCCATAATGCTGTGCTTCCGCCCGTAAAAAATATAGATTATCAGGCCGATGAACAGCCAGCCGAAGAGGCGCATCCAGTTTTCAGGAGGCAGTGAGAACATCAGCACCAGACAGAAAACGACACCCAAAATGGGTATCACCGGGAATAGAGGCACGCGAAATGGCCTTTCGGCCTCCGGATGCGTTTTGCGCATGATCAAAACAGCGCCGCAGACGACGACGAAGGCGAACAAGGTCCCGATGTTGACCAGCTCGGCCAATAATTCGAGCGGCAGCAGGGCGGACAAGCCCGCGACAAAAAATCCCACCAGGATCGTCGATTTCCAAGGGGTGCGGAACTTTTCATGCACGGCACCGAAGAACTTCGGAGGAAGAAGGCCGTCGCGCGCGATCGCCAGCAAAACGCGGGGCATGCTCAGCATCATGACCACGAGCACCGAAGTGATCCCGGCCAAAGCTCCGAGCGAGACCAGGAACTGGGCCCAGCCGAGGCCGACCTGCTTAAAGGCCTGGGAGACGGGCGCGTTCTTGTCGATCTGGTTGTAAGGGACCATGCCCGTCAGGACCGCGGCGACCAGAATATAAAGGACCGTGCAGATGACGAGCGAGCTGATGATGGCGATCGGAACGTCCTTGTGCGGCCTCTTGGCCTCTTCGGCGTGCGTCGAGATCGAGTCGAATCCGATGTAGGCGAAGAAGCTGATCGCCGCGCCGGCCAACATTCCGACCGGAACCCCTCCCATGGATTTTCCGAATATGGTCTTACCGAAGAAGCTGATCCCCGCCATTCCGTACGGGGCGAAGGGCGTCCAGTTCTTGGGGTTGACGTAGAAGGCGCCGACCACGATGACAAAGACCACGATGATCAGCTTGAGGATGACCATCGCGGCGTTGAACCTTGCGGTTTCGCGGATCCCTTTCACGAGAACCACCGTCACCAGGGCCGTGATGACGATCGCCGGCAAGTCGATCCAGCTTCCGCTGGCGCTGATCTTGCCCGTGGCCGTATCGAGTTTAAACGGCGCCCAGCCGATGACCTTGGGAATATAGAGCTTAAAGATGCTTATGAAATCCTGAAAATAATGCGACCAGCCGTGGGCGACGGTGGCCGAGGCGACGGCGTATTCCAAGATCAAGTCCCAGCCGATGATCCAGGCGAACAGCTCGCCCAGCGTGGCGTAGGCGTAGGTGTAAGCGGATCCGGCCACGGGGACCATGGAAGCGAACTCGGCGTAGCAGAAAGCCGCGAAAAGACAGGTGATGCCGGCCACGACGAATGACAATATCAGCGCCGGGCCGGCCTTATCGTGGGCCGTGACGCCGGTCAGAACAAAAATGCCGGTGCCGATGATGGCGCCGACGCCGAGGCTCGTGAGCGTCACGGGTCCCAGGATTCGGCGGAGCCTGTTCTCGCCGTGGAGCTCGTCGAGGAGCACGTGGAGGGGTTTTCTCCGGAAAAGCTGATTGGCCATTTTCACCTCTTTCTCTCGGGTCTTAGCTCATAAGCATTCATAGAATGAAGATATGAGTCTGCCATCATACAAAATAAAAAGAATTAAAGTCAACCGGATGGTAAGCAATTCTTTTTCCGGTGTCAGGCCAATTTCGGGCGGGGTCCTGTCGCGGCTCTTCCCCGGCCGTGCTCGCCGCCAGGCCGCTGCGCGCGGGCGGGGAGCCCCTTCGCCGCGCCACCCCTGCTCGACTTTCCGGCGC
>JALHTW010000054.1 GCA_022866045.1 Candidatus Aminicenantota bacterium
AGCGGGTGACGGATTCTTTCGGGATCAACGCCGTCATGGCCCCGGCAATAAAGAACGCGGGGACCAGGCACAAAAGCACGTGCGCGGCCAGATAGGCGGCAAGATTTCCCAGGCCGCCCTGCAAGAGTTTCAACAAGTAACCGATGAGATCCATTTTTATTTCCCCAGTGTCCCCTTAGCTCTCAGGTCATTTTCGCATTTTGGCAAAGGTTTCTTCGATCCAGGCGCGGATCTCGCTTCGTAGACCCGGCCGCTGGGGGTTTCTGCCGGCTGCCGGCCTTCGAAAAGGGCATGAAATAGGCTGCAAGAAAAATGATGACGAGTGTGAGAAGATCCGAGCTTCTTTTTTCATGGGGTTCTTTTAGTCCCGGTTGCGGTTTCCGCGTGTCTTCCGAACGTCTTCTTTGAGGCAGAGCCGGAGGTTTTTGATGTCGCTGAGGATTTCTTGAGACCCCCCGATTTTTTCCTTGAGGTAGAGATTGATCAGAGGCATCAGGGTCTTTCGGAGGGAGTCGGGGATTCGGTAGATGATCCATTTTCCGTCTCTTGTGTCCGCGACCAGGTCCGCGTCGCGCAGAATCCGGAGTTGATGGGAAATCCGCGACTGCTCCATGTTGAGGATATACATCAGCTCGCAGACACAGAGATCCCGTTCAAGGAGGAGCCGGACGATCCGCAGGCGCGTCGGGTCCGAGAGGGCCTTGAAGACTTTAATGATCTCTTTCATAATAAATTAAGATATGAACATATTTTCATATATTATTTTGCTCACCTTGTCAAGAAAAAATGGAAACACGCCCTCTCAATCTCTCGAATGAGGGGTCTATGTCCCCGTCTTTAATTAGGATAAGCGCAATAATTAGGGTTACATCGTCATTGCCAGCGACCGAAGGGAGCGTGGCAACCTCGAAGAAAAAGTCCATCGTGGAGATCGCCACGTTGCTTCGCTCCTCGCGATGACATTTCATTTATTGCGTTCCTCATAATTTTCAATAAAATTCGGCGACATGGTCCGAATTCTTTGGAATTCGGTTCAGGTCTCCGGATTCGTTGAGTGTCGAGAATTGAGGCTGGGCCCGCCCTTATTTCCAGAGGACCTTGCGCAGGCCCTTCAACCCGAATTCTTTTTCGATTCGGGCCAGAATGTCTGGAAAGGCCGCCTCGGCGCGGGACTTCACGGCCGCTTCCCATTCGGCGACGAGCGCTGATTCGATGAAATTGTGATCCTTTTTCAGAATGGCGCGGACGCCGATGAAGGACTGCCAGTGGGTGATCATGAGGAGAGCCAAGGCGTAGAAGGTCACGTTCGGGCCCGGCACGGGCATGGTCAGGGCGGTGAGGGGAAGGAGAAGCGTCTCTCCGATGAGATAAATGATCCGTCTTGTTCTCTGCCTGTGAAGGAAAAAATGGAATCCGTGGTTGATCTTGTGCTCGCCGGTGATCCCGGAATAGAGAATCCGAATGGACGGGTCTTTAATCTTCAGAGACCGGTAAAAGGCCTGCTCCTGGCGGAGGGTTTTTTGGGGGAGAAGCATCAGCTTCTTCTTGGCCAGCTCCCAAGCCTCTTTGGCCTTGGACCGTTTCAATTCGATGGCCTTGGCCGGCTCTGAGGAGAAGAAGCGGTAATTGTGCTTATGGTCCCTGATAAAGAAGAACGTCAACATTGTTGGCCCCATTTTATCATGGGGGAAATCATTTGGGTACACATTTGATATAAGCTTTATACGAATTTCTGCTGATTTTGTTCGCTAAGAGATGTCCGTCAAAGGAAAGCCATGGGAGTCAAACCTAAACATCTGACCAATCTCCCTCCGACCTCTCTTGAAAAGTCGAAGGCAAGAAGATCAAATATCTTATGAGGGGCGGCAGATGCGGGGGTCTGATCCCGATAGGGTTGGGCTCGAACAGCTCCGGATGGATGAGCCGGACGAGTTCGGCGAAGGCATCATAGAGCCGCGGTCCGAACCGGCTGGCGATATTCTCGTCCAGAAAATGAATGCGACCCGTCCGAACGGCCGGGATGGACTGAAACCCCGCCTGTGATTTGAACCAATCTCTCGCCTTGACAAAATCCGGCTCGGATTTCGTCATGATGATGATCACCTCCGGCTCGTCCTTGATGAGCTGCTCGCGGCTGTAATTTATCCAATCCTTGGAGACCCGGCCGGCGATATTGACGCTTTTCGCCCGGACGAGAAGGTCGTGGAGATAGCTCGTCCTGCCGCACGTCGCGAGGCCCATACCGTGAATGTTGAGAAAGACCTTGGGCAGCGCGGCGACGGGTTCGAGGGCGGAGATAGCCTTTTGATATTTGTCTTCCAGAATTTTGAGAAGCGCCTGCGCCTCCTTCTCTCGCCCGGTGATCCGGCCGATCTTTTCGATCGTTTTCGGCACCGCGTCGAGATCGTGTCCGATATCCAGGATAAAAACGCGCAGACGGAGAGCCTGAAGCCTTTTCAGGGCGTTCCAGGGATTCCCGCGAAAAGCGATGACGAGGTCCGGGCCGAGCGATTTGATCTTTTCGATGGCCGGGTCGAGGAGTCCTCCGACTTTTGCTTTTTGGAGCGCGGCCGGGGGATAGTCGCAGTAGCGCGTGACGCCGACGACTTTCTCTCCCAGGCCCAGGGCGAAGAGGATCTCGGTGATATTCGGCGCGAGGGAGACGATCCTCTGCGGCGGCTCGGCCAGGGTGAAGACATTCCCGACATCGTCTTTGATGGTTTTTTCTTGGCCGAAGAACACTCCTTCAATCAAGACAAAAAGCAGGCAAAAAAGGATGTGTTTGTTAAAAAAAAGAAATGATAATCTCCCCCCTCTCATTTTTACCAAAGGGGAGGAATGCGAATTATCCTCCAGAGTCTTAAGCAACAGAATATTCATAGAAATTCACCCGGTTCTTGATCAGAAATATCCCTGCCTCGGGTAGATTCCATGAAAAACAGAGCTTTGTCAAGGAATCAGGCGACTGACCGTATATCACTTTCAAATGCAAGGGGGACACGATACCCTGTCCCGGTCTGGTCGGTAGCGCCCCAAAGGACGATACCGTTGAAAACCGCCAGGGACAGGGAATCATGTCCCCGAAAGTGATATACGGTCAGATCAGGCGATGAGCAGCGTCTTCGGGTCGAGCTTGATCGGGAGAACGCCTGCTGCCGGGCGGTCGTGGTCCTTCACGACGCGGAGCTCGACATGGTCGCCTTGGGCATGGAGGGTAATGAGGACGTCGATTGCGCCGCAGAGGGGGTTCAGGACGACCGGGATCCCGCTTTCGTCGTAGAGAGGGCCCGCGGCTTCCTTGAGCGAGGCGCTGAACCAGACCTCGAGGCCGAGCTTTTTGGCGAACTCCTTGAATTTTCCGAGGTCTTCGCCCGTGGATCGGGTGAAATCATAGCCGTCGATGATGACCGCGTCTGCGGCGAACTTGCCGAACGTGATCATCGCCTCAACGCTTTTAAGGACCTGCTCCGTGCGCGAGCCGTCCTGCTTGAAGTTCATGATGACCCGGTTCTTGATGATCTCGTCGTGGACGTCCACGGCGTCCTTTAACTTCCGGTTCTTAGAGATTTCCTTGAAGATGTCCTCGTACCAGGTGATGATGTAGTCCACCCGGCTCGTATAGGAGACGTGGATGACGTGCTTGCCCTGGAACAGCTTGTCTGTGGCGATGTGGACGAGACAGGCCGTCTTGCCCACGCCCTTCGGCGAGGCGAGCACGCCGATATTCCCGTTCCCAAGCCCCCCGTGGATGGATTTTTCGAGAACCCGGAGCGGGCTCCGTTTGATGAGTTCGGCTTTAACCATCGGACGACTCTCCTTGTTTTATTTTGCGCGTTCTTTCTGTTTATTTTCCTGGTGCCGAGCGACGAGCTCTTCGGCGACGTTCGCCGGCACGCGGCCGTATTTCAAGAATTCCATGGTGAACTCGGCCTTGCCCTGGGTGAGCGACCGGAGGACCGTCGAATACCCGAACATCTCGCCGAGCGGCACCTCGGCGTCCACGCGCGAGAAGATCCCGTCCTCGACTGAACTGACGATGATGCCCCGGCGCTGGTTGATGCTGGCGAAAATATTGCCGGCGAACTCAGACGGCCCCTCGACTGAGACTTTCATGATCGGCTCAAGAATCTGGGGCCTGGCCTTGCGATAGACCTGGCGGAACGCCCCACTGGCCGCCGCCTGGAAGGCATGGTCCGAGGAATCGACCTCGTGGTACGCGCCATCCGTCAGCGTGACCCGGACGCCGGTGATCGGGAATCCGATCAGTTCCCCTTTTTTCATGGCCGCCTGGAATCCCTTATCGCAGGAGGGGATGAATTCTCTCGGGATTCGGCCGCCCTTGATCTGGTTCACAAACTCGTAGGTCCCTTCGGCCATAGGCTCGATCGTGCCGATGATGCGTCCGAATTGTCCAGCGCCGCCGGTCTGTTTCTTATGCGTGTAGTCGAACTCGACGCGGCTCGAGATGGCCTCGCGGTAGGCGACCTGGGGCTTTCCGGTCTCGACCTCGGCGTTGTATTCGCGCTTCATCCGCTCGACATAGACGTCGAGGTGTAATTCGCCCATGCCCTGGATGATGGTTTCGTGCGATTCCGGGTCAACGTGAGTCCGGAACGTCGGGTCTTCCTTGGTGAAACGGTTGAGGGCTTTGGCCATTTTGTCGAGCGCCTTATTATCGATAGGCTTGATGGCAAGCGAGATGACCGGCTCGGGGACGTAGATCGAGGTCAGAGCCAGGTTGAGGCCGGGGGAGGCGAAGGTATCGCCCGAGGCGCAGTCGATGCCGAAAAGGGCGACGATGTCGCCGGCGCCGGCGAAGGCGATATCCTCCATACTGTCGGCATGCATTCGGACCAGGCGTCCGACCTTGACCTTCTGCCGGGAGCGGGAGTTCGCGATTTCGTCGCCTTTCTTGAGGCTGCCCTGATAGATCCGGATGTAGGTCAGCTGGCCGTAAGGGCCGTCTTCGAGCTTGAAGGCGAGGAGGACGGCGGGAGCGCTGGAGTCGGTCTTGAGTTTGAACTCTTGGCCATTATTCTCTAAGTCCATGGCGACGTTCTCAACATCGGCCGGGTTGGGCAAATAGCGGACGATGCCGTCGAGAAGCGGCTGCACGCCCTTGTTTTTATAGGCCGAGCCCATGAAGACAGGCGTGAGTTTGCGGCTGATCGTCCCTTTGCGGACAGCTTCGTAAATCAGCTCTTCTGTGACCTTGTCTTCGAGGATGGCTTCCATCAGCTTGTCGGAGAACATCGACACCGCGTCGAGCATCTCTTCGCGCTTCGCCTTGGCTTCGTCTATGAGATCGGCGGGGATCTCTGCGGCGTGCACGGCTTCTCCGTCGTTTCCGTCGAAGTAAAGGGCTTTCATCGTCACGAGGTCCACAACGCCCCGGTGCTTGTCCTCCAGGCCGATCGGAACCTGCATCAGGACGGCGTTGTGGTGGAGCTTTTCCTCGAGCTGGTCCCGGACTTTATAGGGATTGGCTCCGATGCGGTCGCATTTGTTGACAAAGGCGATCCGCGGGACATTGTAGCGGCGGAGCTGGCGGTCCACGGTGATCGTCTGGGACTGGACGCCGCCGACCGAGCAGAGAACGAGCACAGCGCCGTCGAGCACCCGGAGCGACCGCTCGACCTCGATCGTGAAGTCCACGTGGCCGGGCGTGTCGATGATGTTGATCGAGTGGTCCGCCCACTCGACGTTGGTCGCGGCTGAGGTGATCGTGATTCCCCGCTCGCGCTCGAGCTCCATGTGGTCCATGGTCGCGCCGACGCCGTCCTTGCCTTTGACTTCGTGGATCTTATGGATTTTTTTGCAGTAAAAGAGGATCCGCTCGGTCAGCGTCGTCTTTCCGGAATCGATGTGGGCGCTGATGCCGATGTTCCGCATTCTGGCGATATCTGTGCTCATCAAAGCTCGTACCTTTTCACTTGGGCTAAATCGTTGCTTAGAATCTGAGATGGGGTAATGAGGGCGGTGAACTCTAAGCTAAAAAATATCCAACAATGAAGTCACCATTATACGAAAATTCGGGCTAAGATTCAAGCCGAGGCCGGCAATTCCTTTATTTGATAAAAATTTGGTTTTTGGCTGCGCTGGCCGAGTGGGCGTCTTTGACTCAACTTTCCCCTCAATCATCGAGGGGAATGGTAAATCACGACTTACAAAGCTGTCAAAAAAATGGGGACAAAAAAATGGGGACGGTCCTATTTTTCGCCGTCCCCACGCCCAGCTGCCCCGACATCCGGATCATGTTTTTGAGGTCCTCTCCGGACACGTATTCCATGGTCAGGAAGTAGTTGCCGGCTTCCCGCCCGAGGTCATACATCCGGCAGATATTCTTGGGGGAGACGTCGCGGGCGACTTTGAGCTCGTTCCGGAAGCGCTCGATGGTATTTTTGTCAACGGCGATCTCGGGCCGGATTAGCTTCAGGGCGATTTTGGCGTTGATCTCTTTGTCGAGGACCTTATAGACCTTGCCCATACCGCCGCTGCCCAATTCTTCGATGATCTGGTAGCGGCCGGCGAAGGTCGAGCCCGTTGAGAGTTCCTCCCGCGGCGTTTCCATCGTTTCAGTAGCCAGGATATTCTCGGGCGAAATGAATTTCGTCCCGCACTTTCCGCAATAAAGCGTGCTGTCCGGGTTGTCAAAACGACACTTGGGACATGAATTCGTCATGGTCGACCCTCTTATGTAAGTTGTTCAAAGAATAACAATTTAGGAAAGAGGTATCAAATGCTGAATATATTGACTTTTCAGCGACTTCCCTCTAAACTTTAGCCTGATTTAAGCCTGTCCGTCCGCCTCTCCAAAAGGTCACGGAACACAAGGATCGAGCAAGCCATGACTAGGGAGCGCAGCGAATACAACTTCCTTGAGATCGAGGAAAAGTGGCAGAAGATCTGGGCCGAGCGGAAGACGTTTGAGGTCCGCGAGGACCCGGCCAAGCAAAAGTTCTACCTCCTCGAAATGTATCCTTATCCCTCGGGCCGCATTCACATGGGCCATGTCCGCAACTACTCCATCGGCGACGTCATCAGCCGCTTCAAGACGATGAAGAGCTTCAACGTCCTTCATCCTTTCGGCTGGGACGCGCTGGGCATGCCCGCGGAGAATGCCGCTATCAAGCACGGCATCCATCCCCAGACATGGACACTCGACAACATCTCTCACATGAAAACACAGCTCCTACGGATGGGGATCGCCTACGACTGGTCGCGGGAGGTCAACACCTGCCTTCCCGAGTATTATAAGTGGAACCAGTGGATTTTTCTGAAAATGTTCGAGCGCGGGCTGGCATACCGCAAAAAAAGCTGGGTCAACTGGTGCCCGCAGTGCCGGACGGTCCTGGCCAACGAGCAGGCGGCCGGCGGCGAATGCTGGCGCTGCTCGGCCGCGGTCGAGCAGCAAAAAATGGACCATTGGTTCCTGAAGATTACGAACTATGCCGAGGAATTGCTCTCCGGACACAGTCAGCTTCAGAAATGGCCGGAACACGTCCTCCTGATGCAGAAGAACTGGATCGGCAAGAGCAAAGGCGCCTACGTGGATTTTTTTGTGCCCGACCTCGGTAAATCGATCAAGGTCTTCACGACCCGAATCGACACGATCTACGGCGCGACGTTCCTGGTGCTCTCGCCCGAGCATCCTTTGAGCCACGACCTCATCGCCGGCGACCGTGAAGAAGAACTTCGTGGGTGGGTGACGAAGACCGGCGCCGAATTGCGAGTGCGCCGGGACATGGGTGAAGTGGAGAAGGAAGGCATCGATACGGGAAAGACCGCGGTCAATCCGTTCAC
>JALHTW010000055.1 GCA_022866045.1 Candidatus Aminicenantota bacterium
CAAAAGGGGACGGTCCTCTTTTTCCTGAAATTAGGACCGTCCCCCTTTTGCATAATCATTGTTAATAAGCCTGCTGAAAAATGAGCGGTTTCCTTTTTTAGTGAATTGATTCTCTTGCATTTCTGGCTATTCGCACAGAGATTCGGCGATAAGGCAAGGCCGGCTGTTAGCAAAAAGGGGGATTGATGATGGGACTCTCCCCAGCCGGCTAAAGAGAGCCAGAATATTCTATCACAAAGAACGAATCCATGACATCATAACTTGATAAGCCACGGTCTCAATCTTGCCTGAGTGCTGCAGCTCTTTCAGGACTCACCTCCTTTTATAATCAATCTTCTTATCTTTCGGTGGTGCTTCTTGATTCTCTTTCATTGGAGGCTGGTCTTTATCGCGCTCCCTGTGCCGGACTCCGCCTACATGACCGCTTACTGGGCCGTAAGAAAGATTGTCTGGATTGAGGATGAAAGAAAAGACGAGCGTGGTCGTGAATTCTTCCGGCTTTCCGTTGACGATGAACGGCTCGAACTCCCATTGCATTGCCGCGCTAATGGCTGCGTCTACGAGCAGCTTGTTGGAATTCACGGTTGGTGTTGAAGCGCTTGTCCCTTTGCCCTGCGAGTTTACACGCAGGCTCACCTCGACCCGACCCTCGATATTGGCTTTCACAGCTTCTTCAGGGTAGACTGCGTCGACGCGCTTGATAACGCGATGAATTGGACCTGGGCCTCTGCCTCTTCTGCGGCGCTCACGTTCACGCACCTGAGCGTTGACGAATTTGCTCTCGGCCTTGCGGACTTGGTTGGCGAAGCGGACTCGGGCGTTGATAAGATTTTGCTCAGCCGTGGAGAGGCATTGCTTGATCAGCGCGTCTGTCCTTTCGTCTTCTTTGAGGCCGCGGCGCAGCGATGAGTCGCGCACTGCGTAGCCTTCGCCTTGCCTTTTCTTCATGACGTGATAGACGGTCTTCCCGCTCCTCATGTCGAGCCATTGCACGCCGCCGCGACCTTTGTTGTAGCTGACTGCGAAGTCGATGTTGCCATCTGCTTGGATGAATGGATTGTTGTAGATGACGAGTTCTTCGCCGAGCACTGCAATGCCCCGCCCCTCTTTGCTCTCGATCGTGCGCAAGCCTTTGTGGTAAACAGTCTTGCTCCAGCCTAAGAGGTCGACCTTGGTGATCCGCAAGCCTCTGCCTGGCCTGATCCTGGTCTTGGCGCTGGTGAGGCAGAAGTAGCTTATGAGCAGAATGGCGAGGATAGCGCCGATGATGGCGACAGCCTTGCCTTTGCTGTGCGAAACAGGCTGCGTTGTTGTGTTCATGAAATTCTCCTTTTCTTCCGAGTTTTACTCGTACCGCAAGGCTTCGATCGGGTCAAGCCTTGAGGCTCTGCGGGCGGGATAGAAGCCAAAGAAGATGCCCACGGCTGCTGCGAATCCGAACGCCAAAAGGACTGAGGTCGGCGATACGATAGTGGTCATAGTGGAGAACGTGGGGATGAAATGCAGCAGTTTGGAAACTCCATAGCCGAGGACAATCCCGGCGATGCCGCCTATCAGGCTGAGCACTATGGCTTCGAAGAGGAACTGGACAAGGATATCGATTTCCTGGGCGCCAAGAGCCATTCGGATGCCGATCTCCCGGATTCTCTCGGTGACAGACACCAGCATGATGTTCATGATGCCGATGCCGCCGACGAGCAAGGAGATGGAGGCGATGCTGCCCAGTAGGATGGTGAGGATGTTCGTCGCGTCAGCAGCGCTGGTAGCGATGTCAGCCATGTTCCTGATGGTAAAATCGTCAGTAGCGCCAGGCATGAGCTTGTGCTGTTCCCTGATTAGCTCGGTAATTTCCTGCTGAGCCTGGTCAACAGCTTGCTCATTCACAGCAGAGACTTGGATGGATTGGAGCTGGGCATTGGCTCCCATGAGCCTCTTTGAGACGGTGTTGTAAGGCCCCATAATTATGTCGTCTCTGCTGCCGAAGCCTGACTGGCCCTTGGCTTTGAGCACTCCGATGACAGTGAAAGGAACAGTCTTGACCCTGATGGTTTGGCCGATCGGGTCTGCCCCGGCAAAGAGGTTGGTGGAGATGTCTGCGCCGATAACGCAAACCTTGGCCCCAGAGCGCACGTCCGTCTCGTCGAAAAACCTTCCGCCGGCGTAATCCAGGTCGATTTCCCAGTTAGCGATGAGCGGGAAATTCGCGCCCACTCCCTGGATGCTCGTGTTCCAGTTCTTGTTGCCGTAAACCACCTGAACCCTTGTCTGGTAGACGGGCGAAGCATAGAGCACGCTCGGGCAGCTATTAATAATTTGCTCCACGAGCTCAACCTCCAAGGGCATGCTTCCTGCGCCTGACTGCACTCCGCCTATTCCCCTGCTGCTGCTCTGAATCGTGAGCATGTTAGTGCCCATGGCAGCGAACCGCGCCTCCACTCCTGCTCTGGCTCCTGCACCGATGCTGACCATGGCGATCACAGCTCCGACGCCGATGATGATTCCGAGCATAGTGAGGAAGGTGCGCATCTTGTTGCGCTTCAAGGCGCGGATGGAGACTCTGAAGATGCGAAGCATTCTCCTGATCTTCATGAAACTTCTCCTTTGCTGATTTTACGGATGTCCCTCTTGATGTCTTCCCTCTCGATCACGCCGTCTCTTATATGAATGACTCGGTTCGCATAGGCTGCGATGTCAGCTTCGTGCGTGACGAGGATGACGGTGATGCCTTTCTCCTTGTTCAGCGAGGCAAAAATGCCCATAATCTCGATGCTGGTCTTGGTGTCCAGGTTGCCGGTGGGCTCGTCAGCCATGATGAGAGTCGGATTGGTCACAAGGGCTCGGGCAATGGCGACGCGCTGCATCTCGCCGCCAGAAATCTGGTTGGTCTTGCGAAGCTCCCTGTCCTTAAGGCCGACCAGCTCCAGGGACTTGTAAGCCAGCTCTCTCGCTTCCTTGGTTGGTATGTCGGCGTAGAGAAGAGGCAGCTCAACGTTCTCCAGAGCAGTGGTGCGGCTGAGCAGGTTGAAGCTCTGGAAGACAAAGCCGATCCGCTTGTTGCGGGTGATAGCCAGCTGTCTCTTGCTGAACTTGGACACTTCCTCGTTGCTGAGGAAATAACTTCCGTTCGTCGGCCGGTCCAGGCAGCCGATGATGTTCATCAAGGTTGACTTGCCTGAGCCAGACGGGCCCATGATGCCAAGAAAATCACCCTGAAGAACCTGATACGTGATTCCGCACAGGGCGTCCACATCCACCTCGCCGACGTGATACGTTCTGGTGATGTCCTCTAGACGAATGAGAACAGGTCTCATGGCGAGTTCTCCTTTCCTCGAACGTTTTTCCTTTTCACGGAATTTCTCCTTTTTCCCCTAAAGCATAGATGAGGAATACTTCACTTAAACCTTTTAACTCAACATCCATGCCGCTTTTCTTAAAAAACCGGAGATCATAAATGCCGGTACGGTCGTTTTACCTGGCTCATGAGGTGGACCCCACTCTTTGGACAACCGAAAGGCCCGAATAAGGTGTTTTCGGGGCCCGCCGTTCGTGACAATTTTAGCCATTTTGGTGTCCAAAAGCCATTTTTTGAGGCAACTCAGAAGAAAGAATCCTATCGGCAATTTTGGGAGGAGTTCAAGCGCTTGACATTTCTCGCCGGCCGGCTGATTGTCGATTAATTGCAAAAAGGGGACGGTCCTCTTTTTCCTGCAAAAGGGGACGGTCCTCTTTTTCCTGAAATTAGGACCGTCCCCCTTTTGCATATAGACCCTGTTCTCGGCCTAGCCATCCTCTAGCGCTTCAACGAAAAACGTAAAGGGCAAGTCGTCGGGGGGGGAAGGGGACGGCCGGTGCTTGCGGGCCCCCTTCGCGGTCTTATAGCTCTTGCCGCGCTCGGCGACCAGGCGTTCGATTTTCCCCCACTCCTCATGCTGCCAAGAATACTACCTTGAAAATTCGGTTGACTTGACCGAATTTTCAAGGTAATCTACGGCCATGATAGATCGTCCGAGAGAAATCAAGACTCTCCGGGGGCTCATCTCCCGGAATCCCGTCGTCGGCATCATCGGCGCACGACAGGTCGGCAAGACCACCCTGGCCCGCTCGTTTATGGCCCAAATGCGAGGGCTTGCTCATTATTTCGACCTCGAGAATCCCGAGGACGAAGCACGGCTCGGCGATCCGATGCTCGCTCTTAAAGGACTCAAGGGCATCGTCGTAATCGACGAAATCCAGAGGATACCGGGCCTCTTTCCGGTCCTGAGAGTGCTGGTCGATAGACCTCGCCCCGCCGCCCGGTTTCTCGTCTTGGGAAGCGCTTCGCCCGAGCTTCTTCGTCAGGGGTCCGAAACGCTCGCCGGCAGGATCATCTACCATGAACTGAAAAGCCTGGCCTTGGATGAAGTCGGCGTTATACATCAAGCGCGCTTATGGCTGAGAGGAGGATTTCCCAGGGCTTATCTGGCTCGAACGACCGCCGCGAGCGATGAATGGCGACGCGGCTTCATTCGGACATTCCTGGAAAGAGATCTGCCCCAGCTCGGCATCAATATCCGGGCGACGACTCTGCGCCGGTTTTGGACGATGCTGGCCCATTATCACGGCCAAATCTGGAATTCCTCGGAATTTGCCCGCTCGTTCGGCGTCGCGGACACGACCGTCCGGAACTATCTCGATACACTTACTTCGGCGCTGGTTGTCACCCAACTTCAGCCATGGCACGAGAACATCAGCAAGCGGCAGGTCAAGTCGCCCAAGATCTATCTCACGGATAGCGGGATTCTCCACGCGCTTCTTAATATCACCCGCATGCGGGACCTCGAAAATCATCCGAAACTCGGAGCGTCATGGGAGGGTTTCGTTATCAACCAGGTGATCCGGCAGCTTGGGGCGAGGTCTGAAGAATGCTATTTTTGGGGTACGCATGCCGGAAGCGAGTTGGATCTTATAATCGTCAGCGGTCGATGGCGGCTGGGATTCGAAGTCAAGAGGAGCAGCTCGCCCCGCCTCACTCCGTCCATGAGAAACGCTTTGAAAGATTTAAAATTAAGGAGTCTGGACGTGATCCATGCGGGAGAACAAACGTTTGGCTTGGCCGAGAGAATCCGGGCTGTGGCCTTCTCGAGGTTGCTTAAAGATATAAAGCCCATACGACAATAAGCTCATAAAAAAGGGGACGGTCCTCTTTTTCCTGAAATTAGGACCGTCCCCCTTTTACATAAAAGAAAGAATTCCTCTGCGGAGGAAAAAAGAGAATTTCTATCCCTAAAGGAGGTGCTCGGATGAAGAAATCTTGTGAAAAAATATTTTCTGCCGTGATCGTCATTGCCGTCCTGGGATTTGTCCCTCTCTCCCCGGTTCTCGCTCAGGTCTCTTCACAAGCCGAGAGCGCCGAGCTGCGCTTTCTGCGCCAGCAATTCGAAGCGCTCAATCACCGGCTGGACGTGCTGGAGAAGGCCGTCGATGATGTGACCTGGTTTGAGAGAGTCGGCGACGTGGCTTATGTGGACAAAGTCCGCATCGTCGGACCGCCGCGCTGGAAGGAACCAAATCCCACGGCCCAGGGCGCAGGAAATCCCATTAAATTTTATACCTATGTCTTTATCCCCAGGGACGTAGACCGGTCGAAAAAATATCCCCTCCTCGTCCTGCCCCACGGAGGGTCTCACGCCGATTTTGACACCTACCACACGCACATCATCCGGGAGATGGTTGCCCAGGGGTATGTGGTCGTAGCGCCGGAATACCGGGGGAGCACCGGCTACGGAAGCGGGATGTACAAACTCGTCGATTACGGCGGGTTGGAGAACGAGGATGTCTATGCCAGCCGCAATTTCGTGGTGGAAAATTATGATATCGTGGACAAAGACAGAGTTGGCATCATCGGCTGGAGCCACGGGGGACTCATCGCCCTGATGAACGTTTTCGACCATCCCGAAGGATACAAAGTGGCTTTTGCCGGCGTGCCGGTCAGCGACCTTGTCGCGCGGATGGGATACAAAGACCAGGAGTACCGGGACGAGTTTGAGGCCAAATACAGTATCGGCAAGACGGCGGAAGAGGATGTCAAAGAGTACCTCCGCCGCTCGCCTGTATCCCATGTTGACAAGCTTCGGACGCCGCTTCTTATTCACACCAACACCAACGACGAGGACGTCAATGTGCTCGAGGTTGAGCATCTCATTCAAGCTTTGAAAGCGGCGGGCAAAAAGTTCGAATATGAAATCTTCAAGGATGCGCCCGGAGGCCACTCATTCGACCGGCTCGACACTATGAATGCAAAAAATATCCGGCTGAAAATTTATAATTTCCTGGCCCGCTACCTTAATCCTCCCAAGCCGTTCAAGTCTTTGGAGGCACTCCAAAAGGCGGGCTATTACTGATCGTATCGCGAAAGAGTGTGGCGCCGCGGGCTTCCTTAAGGCGCTGCAGAAAAGGCTTGTAGAGGAAGCTCCTTTCGTCGAGTTTACAGAGCCGGCTGAGCATCGGCTTGGTGACTGTGAACGCGAGGATGTCAGGCGGCAAGTGTTGACGCATGGCCATGTCGGTCGCGCCGATCGAGGCTTGAGGCACATTGAAGTCCTTGAAAGGGATGAGCTCACGACAGCCTGAGCCAAAGGGCGCGATTACGGGAGGCGGGTCCTCGGGGGCGCTGTGGTACTGTGCGCCGATCATCAAAGCGCTTAGCTGATCTGGGTTGACTAGAAAAGTGATTGTTTTGACGTATGGCCAGCCTTCTTCCTTAAGCGGCCCGATGAAGATGTTGGCGTTCTCAGCTCGGTAGGACGTCGTCGAATCGATGAACCTCTCCATGAGCTTACCCGAGACCTTGAGACCTTCATCGTCAACAAGGAACTTGATGAACTCTTTTCTCGACCTAGCCTGGATTCTCCACAAGCCACTGCCGGCGCCGCCACAACCGTAACTCTCCCTGGTGCTGTGGAGAGTCTCGCCCCTAAGCCAGTTCGTGTAGAATGAGAAGATACAGTCGTTTTTTTTAGGCGTGACGAGGGGTTTGAAGATGGCCGGGTCAGGCGCATCATAGAATCCGATGAGGGGAAGCTTGATATCCAGCTTTTTCCGTAAAATGGCAGGATCGGGTTGCGTTTCTTTTCTCATGCCCTTTTTATCTCACTTTTGTTTTCATTTAGCAAGATTTCTATGAGGCTGCTCATGCGGAAATCTACGTGGTTTCAGTTCGTTATCAAGGGCAAGGCGTCGAGGGGAATTTGGGAAGGCGGCGCGGGCGGCTGATTTTCGATTTACAGACGCAATTTCATCCTGGGCAAGGAGGAGAGTCCTCCTGCCTCATCTCATGTCATTAATATCATGGATTCTTGGTAGGAGGGGGAAGGGCAGAACGGGGAGCAGAAGAGGATCTTGACTTTTTATGGAGAATGATATATCGTATATACGATATATACTTTGGAGGAAGATCATGACGGATCAGATGATAATCAGGATAGATGCCGATCTCAAAGCACGGCTGAATCGTCTGGCCCGTGCCGAGGGGAAGGCCACAAGCCAGATGGTGAGGGAGCTCATCCGCGATTACGTCAAAGAACGCGATATCGGCGCTTACATCGATGGCCTCTGGGAACGCATCGGAACGAAACTGACGGAGCGCGGCGTTCGGCCGGCCGATATCGGGAAGGCGATAGGCCGAACGAGAAAAGGCCGCGGATGAAGGTCGTCGTCGACACCAACGTTTTCATTTCCTCGTTTTTCGGAGGAAATCCGCGGAAGATCATCGACCTCTGGAAGTCCGGGGAGATTACTTTATGTCTGTCGGCGGCGATCGTCGATGAATACACGGCGGTCCTCAGGAGGCTGGGGCTTGAAGGGGAGACCGAGTTCGGCGAGCTGCTTGACTTGTTCGCCCGCGGATTTCATATTTTATTCACGGCCGAGACTCCTGCGCTGAAGGTTGTCCTCGCCGATCCCGCCGATGATAAGTTCGTCGAATGCGCTGTCGCTCTCAAAGCCGAGACGATCATCACGGGAGACAAGGCTCTTAAGGATATCGGCAGATATATGGGCATCAAGATCCTCGGCCCTCGGGAATTTCTGAGCCTATTTCGGTGACAGTCAACTCAATCACTAAATTCGTGTCTCACGAGGTGTAAAAATGGCCCCTAAAACCAGGAATAGAAAAATAAAAACGATTCTATCGGATGATGAGCTTTGTAATGCTGCAAGGCGGAAACCTGGCGTTAAAGATGTCCGGATAATTTCTCCTTCAGACGTGGTAACTGCTGCCTGGGTCAGATTGAAGTGTCAGTTCGGCTGTGGCGGTTATGGCCAGTGTTTGGCTTGCCCTCCATTTACCCCGACGCCGGAACAGATGCGTGTCGTCTTGGATTGTTACCATCGAGCGATATTAATACACTTTGGACCGCGGGCGGCAGTAAAGACAGTAGTTGCCGACCTTGAGCGGGATATTTTCCTAAGTGGTGCCTGGAAGGCTTTTGGCCTTGGCGATGGCCCGTGCTATTTCTGCAGGAAGTGTCCTGTGGAAGAAGGACAGTGCCGACACGCTGAGCGGGCTCGGCCATCGATGGAAGCGTGCGGAATCGATGTTTTTTCTACGGCGAAGAAAGCGGACTTTCCGATAGAGGTTGTTCGAACGAGACGCCAATGCCCCGACTATTACGGATTGATATTGGTGGATTAACCATTAGGCAACAAACGGTTATCGCCCCAAGCTATCCACTTGCATTTACAGGACGATCAACATCCCGGGAGATCTGTTTGACTCCTTTGCCGCTTTGTTGTTATGCTTTAAACCAGCACAGGTAAAGGAAAAACCAACGATCGGAACGACCCTTTCACATTATCGCATTCTCGAGAAACTCGGGGAAGGCGGAATGGGAGTCGTGTACAAAGCCGAAGACACCAAGCTCAA
>JALHTW010000056.1 GCA_022866045.1 Candidatus Aminicenantota bacterium
AACGGGTTCTTATATTCCATAATGATCTTGGCGACCTCGGGCCGGACGAGCTCGGCCGGCGGATACTCGCCCTTCACCAGCAGGTCCCGGATCTTCGTCCCGCTGAACTGAATCTGGTCCGCCGGCGGATGCGGACAGGTCTTATCGTTCACGACTGACTGGCATTTTTTGCAGTAGTAGAACGAGCGGAAGAAGAGCGGAACGATTCCCAGCTCCGGGAATTCCTCAAAAATGTCCTGGGCCGCATAAGGATGATAATAATTGCCGACGCCGGCGTGGTCGCGGCCGATGATGATGTGGGTGCAGCCGAAATTCTTGCGGATGATCGCATGGAAAATGGCCTCCCGGGGGCCGGCGTATCTCATTTCCATCATGAGGATGGCCATCACAGCCCGTTCCTTCAGATAATAGTTCCTGATCAATTCCTCATAGGAGGCCAGGATGACCGCGTCTTTGTAATCACCCTTCTTCTTCTTTCCAATGACGGGATTGATGAAGATCCCATCGACGAACGTCAAGGCCGATTTTTGGATGTATTCATGACCGATGTGGGGCGTGTTCCGCGTCTGAAAGCCGACGACCGTCCGCCAGTTTTTTTCCCTGAACAAAATCCGCGTTTCCTTGGGACTCAGTTTGTATCGGACATAGGGCGTCGGCGATTCCTGGATGAGGTCGATCTTCCCCCCGAGAAGGACGTCTTTCATGCCTTTCACTTTGGCGATGCCGGGATGGGCGGCGTCCGTCGTCCCGAACACTTTGCGGGCTATCTCTTCCTTATCGTAGGCGTATTTCTCTTCAAGATGAAGAACGGCCGACGCATCGCCCGCTTCGTTGATGAGAATGACGTCGGATCCGAGGCGGAGCTTGTCAGCCACGCCTTTCTCCACATCGAGGACGATGGGAATCGTCCAGGGCAGGTCGCTCGCAAGCCGCATATGGCTCAGGACAGAGCGGAAATCCGCTTCACCCATGAACCCTTCCAAGGGGCTGAAGACCCCGGTCGCGATATTTTCGACATCGCTTATGGATTCGGCATCGAGCTTGATCGGAGGCAGGTTTTTGGCCTTCTCCAACGCTTCCCCTTTCTCGTCGCCCTTGAGAATCCGATCGATCAGCTTACCACCATGGGGTTGTATCATGTTCTGTCTCCAATCTTTGGGGAGTCCATAGGCCGAATTCAGAAATTCCGTATATGCCGACGATCTCTCTTAGTCGATATATCCCAGGGCTTTGAGCCGCTCCTTGACCTTTTCTTCGTCTTCCTTGCTGAAGACATCCTGCTTGGCCTCTTCCTTGTAAAGAGTCTCCCGGAGAACTTTGGCGACGTAGCTCGCGACGGAAGAGATATCCGTTCCCTTAATCGCTTCCTCGATCTTTTTATACAAAGACGTAGGAATCGAGACGGTCATAAATTCCTTTTCCATGTGTCTCTCTCCTTGGCGTCCGGAGCTTAAGACGCCCAAATCGGCAAAAATTAAATGTATTTATATAATACCTGCATATTTTTTTCAACTCATCTCTGTCCTGACCGTATATCACGAGCGGCGATGATGCCCCGTGGCAAGCCACGGGGAGCCGCTCGTAGAGGGATCCAAGGGGGAGCCGCCCCCTTGGTCGAAGGGCGGGGTTTCATGACCCGCCCGAGAAGGGGAGGCAGAGAGGCCGGCGTAGAGTCGGCCGACCGTCGGAAGGGGTCTTCCCCTCCGAGTTGACTTTCGGGGACATGATTCCCTGTCCCAGGCGGTTTTCAACGGTATCGTCCTTTGGGGCGCTACCAACCAGACAGGGACAGGGGATCGTGTCCCCCTTGCATTTGAAAGTGATATACG
>JALHTW010000057.1 GCA_022866045.1 Candidatus Aminicenantota bacterium
GTATTCCTTCGCCGTGAGATAAAATTCTTTTTTGCCCTTGGACGCGATCCTTTTCTTAAAATTGACGATGACGTCTGCGAACGAATATTCCTCGATGTCTTTGGGTTCGGGCCTGCTGCGGCGGAGCACGGCGTTGATCCGGGCCAAAAGCTCCCGCTGGCCGAAGGGCTTCGTCAGGTAGTCGTCGGCGCCGAGCTCCAGTCCCACAACTTTATCGATCTCGTCCTTTTTCTGTCCGGTCAGCATGATGACCGGCGTGCCGATGCCCTTCTCGCGGAGCTTGCGGCAGATCTCCAGCCCGTTGAGCCCCGGCAGCATGAGGTCCGTGACGATGAGGTCCGCCTTTTCCTTGGAGGCGAGCTCAAAACCCGTCTTGCCGTCGGCGGCCGTCTTGACCACAAAGCCCTCGGCTTCGAGAAACGCGGCGGTCGTTTCCCGAAGAACCTGGTCGTCTTCAATCATCAAGAGCTTTCTCTTCATGGGATTATAGCTTCGGAAAAATCAGCCGGAATGTGCTTCCCTTGTGGACTTCGCTCTCGAGGAGAACGTTGCCTCCATGCGCTTGCATAATATGCTTGATGATTTTCAATCCCAGACCCGCGCCCTTGGGGCTGATCCGCTCAATGCCGGGCACCCGGTAGAAACTCTCGAAGATCTTTTTCTGTTCCGCCAGCGGAATCCCGATCCCCCGGTCTTTCACCCGGATCTCGACCTCATTGTCCCTCTCGACAAGTTCGATGTCGATGATCTTTTTGTCCGTTGAATATTTCACGGCATTGTCGATGAGGTTGATCAACGCCTGTTTGACCGCGTCGCCGTCGATTTCCAAAAAGACCGGATGCTCGGGCGCGTTCAGGGTCAGGCGGAAACCCTGAGATTCAAGAATTCGGCCGAAGACGTCCGCGGCTCCCTGAATGACGTCCTGGAGAATGGTTTTTTGGTAATGATAGAGCTTAGCCTGCTGCTCGATCCTCCCGAAATCCAGGATGTTATGGAGGAGGCGGGATAAGCGGCTGCATTCGGAGGCCATAAGGCTGAGATATTTCTCCCCCTGTTCCTTGCTCTCGATCTTGCCCGATTGAAGGATCTCGGCCAGGCCCTGGATCGAGCTCATGGGCGTGCGGAGCTCGTGAGAGACCGTCGAGATGAATTCCGTTTTCAAGCGGTTGAGCTCATCCAGTTTTTCTTTGGAAGCTCGCTCATAGATCACTTCCTCCTGGAGTCTGATCCGGTCCAGGTTCACGGCCAATCCGCCGGCCATGGCCCTCAGAAGCTCGATGTCTTCGCGCGTATAGCGCTCGCCGGACTTCTTCCTGCCCAAAGTCAAGAATCCGTAACTCTTTCCGGAGGAAAGCATCAGAGGGACCGTCAATTCGCTCCTGTTTTCTCCGGGAGTGGTTTCCCGTGAAATGATTTCAAGCCTTTCCACCGGAATCGCTTTCCGGATCTCCTTAAAAAAATTATCCAAAAGCTCATCTTTGATGAATGTGTTTTGGGCCTTTTCATTGAAGGCCTGGATGGTCCGGCGATAGTCATATTTTTGACGGAAGAAGGCCCTGTCCACGAAATCCTGAAACTTCCTCTGGGCCGGATGGAAGGCCGCGGCGGCGAGGAAAACGCCGATCACCGAGAAGAGTGTCTCATTGACGACGAAGACCTTGGAAAAGATCTTCTGGGAGACCAGGACGAACAAGAGGTATACGCCGACCGTGAAGACGGTCAGCAGCGAATAGACCAGGCTGCGGTTGATCACAAGCTCGATGTGCATCAGTTTGTACTTGATGATCGCGA
>JALHTW010000058.1 GCA_022866045.1 Candidatus Aminicenantota bacterium
AGCAATTCTTTTTCCGGTGTCAGGCCAATTTCGGGCGGGGTCCTGTCGCGGCTCTTCCCCGGCCGTGCTCGCCGCCAGGCCGCTGCGCGCGGGCGGGGAGCCCCTTCGCCGCGCCACCCCTGCTCGACTTTCCGGCGCCCCAGAAAAAGAATTGCTTACTGAAATTAAGAAAGATCCGGATTAGGCCCGGGGTCTGCAGAAGCATTTCTCGGGTGCCTGGTTCCTCGCTCTTCTCCTGAAGATAGGCCAATCCTTCGATGATCGATAGCCGACTCGCCAAGGAGAAAAGAAAGCGTTTTACGGGTATTCAACACCCCTCTCTTTTTGGTATGATATAAAACACAGAGAACGGGCAAAAAGCTTCAAAATAATGTCGCGGCCATCACCTAAAAAAATTTTGGCCTCGATCGCCGGATACGATCCTTCGGCCGGGGCGGGCGTGCTTCTGGATGTCAGGGTCTTCGAAAAGCTCGGCTTTCGCGGCGCGGCTGTCATCACGGCGATAACGGCGCAGAATACCGGATATGTCAAAAACGTCTATTCTCTTCCTTCCCCTCTGCTCAGAGAGCAATATCAGGTCCTCGCCGCGGATATGGCCTTCGCCGGGATCAAGATCGGGATGGTCGGCTCGGGGGAAAACCTGAACGCGGTCAGCGAGATCCTGGCCAGGCTCAAAGACATCCCGCGGGTCATCGACCCCATCTTCCGGTCGAGCTCTGGCGCCTGGCTCCTGGACAAAGAGGTCCTTTCCGGCTTTCTCGAGAAAATCCGAAAGAGGGCGACCGTCCTCACTCCCAATCTGTTCGAGGCCGGGCTGATGATCGGAAGCGAAGTCCGGAATGTCCCCGACATGAGGGAAGCCGCCAAAGAAATCTACGACTCAACACGCATCCCCTGTCTTATCAAGGGAGGCCATCTCGAAGACGATGCCGTCAACCTTCTCTATGACGGCCAAAAAGTCTATCTTTTCGGAAAAAAGAAGATCAAAAAAGACGTCCACGGAACGGGATGCTTCTTCTCGGCAGGCTTGCTCTGCTATCTCGCGAAGGGTAAATCCTTGGCGAAGGCCTGCGAGCTCGCGACGGAATTCACGCACACCGCCATCCGGGAGGCCATCCGCGTGGGCCGCGGACGCCCGGTCTTTTCCTAGATTTTTATTTTTCTTCGGCGGCAAAAATTTCGCTCGCCCGTTTAATGATGTCGGGCGAAAATTTCAGGCCCTGTCTCTCGGCCGCCTTCAAATTGAGGTGGAGCTTGATGTTGGTCATGCTCTGGAAGGGGATATTGGCCGGGCTCTCGCCGTTCTTTACCCGCATCACGATCTCGCCGGTCTTATATCCCATGTCGAAGAAATCCCAGCCCATGGCCGCACAGGCGCCAGCGTGGGTTGAGAGCAAAAACCCGCCGAAGAGCGGAATGCCGTTCTCTTCGGCCACCTTGCCGACGGCCTCGAAGGAGTCGTTGATCGTGTTGTCCGAGATCTGATAGATGACGTCGATCTTCTTGTTGACCAAAACCTGGGCGGTAAGCAGGACCTCGCTCGAGTTCGCGACCGGCACGGCGACGATCTCGAGGCCAAGTTCCGCCGCAGCGGAGCGGGCGAGCTCCAGGTAATATTCCGAGTTGCGTTCGGACGGCGTCCAGAGCGTGCCGACGCGTTTGACCAGCGGCTGGATTTCCTTGATGAACAGCAGGGTCTCACGGATGGGACCCGTAGAGGCGACGCCGGTGACGTTGGCGAGGTGTTCTGTAGGAGAAATGCCAGCCCGCGTGAGATAAGGACTGGCCACCGAGGTGAAAATGACCGGGATCTTTTGCGTTGCGATGAGGGCGGCCTGCAGGCCGGGAGTCGAGACCGCGACGATCAGGTCCACATTTTCACCCGCGAATTCCTGAGCGAACCGCTGGACCTCGGAAATGTCGCCCATCCCGTTGCCGAATTTCAATCGGACGTTGAGGCCGTCCTTCAGGCCGCGCTCTTCAAGGGCCTGGATAAAGCCGCGGCGGACCTCGATGTTGGTCTGGGACTCGAGGAGCTGGAGATATCCGATCGTGTAAAGCGGCTTTTCAGGCTTCCGGCAAAACGGAAAAAGGAAACAAGCGGCCAGCCATAGCCCTAACGCTTTGCGCATGTTCATTCCCCTGGAGTCCATGGACGTTAATATCCGCGCATTAATTAAAATGACATCCCCGTTCGGGCGCCGCTTAGGCCGCCCATACATTATCACTTTATTTATTGCATTTGTATTAGTGTTCTCAAAGATGATAATCAAAATTTTGCCGTATGGCAAATCCTTTCGAATAATGGCAAGGAAATGTTCTTCCCGCTCACGACGAGAACGACCCTGCGACCAAGGAATTTGCGCGGATATCTCATCAACGCGGCCAAGGCCAGGGCGCCGGCCCCTTCGACAACCCTCTGCTGGACTCCGTAAATAGTCCGCATCGACTTTTTCAAAAAAGCTTCGCTGACGGTCAGGATCTCATCGACATATTTTTGGCAAAAGGAAAACGTCATTGAGCCGGGCTCGATCCCGCCGGCTACGGCGTCC
>JALHTW010000059.1 GCA_022866045.1 Candidatus Aminicenantota bacterium
AAAGTCCGGCCGGCCGAGATTCGCGGTCGTCAGGCCTTGGCCGAAATTACTTCCGGGCTTCCGGACGATGGCATGGGTGAACATTCGTATACCGGGACGATTTTAACCGACGGCAGTCCCGGATGCAACTTTGATAATAGATCAATTGGGTGGCCCGAAGGGGGGCCATAAATCGATTCGCTTCTCGGGACTCGAGGGAGAGCAAGTCTTACGCATAGCCGCCAGGGGTCGCGTCCGTGACAGGATCCTTCATTATAGTCACGATAAACTAATACAAACGCAATAAATAAAGTGACAATGCATGAGCGGCGCCTAGGCCGCCCTCAAGCCCCGTAGCGGAGGGGGGCCCCGTCGGCTTTTCCGACGGGGGGAACCGACGGGACTGGTTCCCCGGGGGCTGCGGGCGGCCTAAGCGCCGCCCGAACGGGGATGTCATTTTAATTAATGCGTTAACATTAGCTGCTTACTCCGCCGGAAGTTGAATTTCGAGCAGCTTTTCATTAGCATACTGACGATTGAAAGCGGCAACATGCTGAAAAAACACCCCAAAGGGCTCAGCTTTATCTTTTTCACAGAAATGTGGGAGCGATTAGGCTTTTACACGCTCATGGCTATCCTCGTCCTGTACATGGATAAAGAGCTCGGCTGGCCCGATTCTAAAAAAGGCGATTATTACGGCCTCTTCCTTGGGCTCTGTTACTTCGTCCCGCTCCTCGGCGGCTGGATCGGAGACAGGGTCCTCGGCCAGCTCAAAACGGTCAAGATCGGGGCCGTCCTCATGGCCTTTGGCTATGTGGGGCTTGCGTTGTCCTCAGCCTCACAACTCGCCACGTTCACCATCGGCCTGTCGCTCATCGCCGTCGGCACAGGAATTTTTAAAGTCAATCAATCCGTGCTCGTCGGGAATCTCTACGCCGATAAAGTCCATCTCAAGGATGCGGGCTTCAATATTTTCTATATGGGAGTCAACATCGGCGCTGCGATCGCTCCTCTCCTCGCCACATTTATCAGCGTCGTGTTTGGAAGTTACAACATTTCGTTCTGGATTTGCGCTGCCGGTCTTGTCTTCGCCATTATCATTTTCCAATCGGGAAGAAAATACCTCGTCCCATTTGACAATAAGCTCATCGCCCGGGCTCAGGCCAGGGATACCACCGTCCGGGAAAAGCCGGCCATGGATAAGGCCGAAGTGGGACAGAGGATCGCGACGCTCGTGATTCTCTTTCTTATCGTCATTTTCTTTTGGGTGGCCTTCTATCAGAACTACTTCGCCCTGACACTGTTCGCCGAGCGCTCGACGAAGATCTTCAAATTGCTGAGGCCCGAAACTTATCAGTTCTTCGAGCCGTTCTTTATCATCGTCCTGACGCCTCTGCTTCTTTCTCTGTTCAGCCGGATGAACAAGCGCGGCAGGGAGCCTTCGACACCCGTCAAAATCTTCTACGGGATGCTTATCATGAGCGCTTCGATGGTCGCCATGGTCTTCGCCTCGCTTGCCGGCGGCGACAAGGACATGAACATCATGTCTCCGGCCTGGCTCATCGGAACCTATTTCATCGTAACGCTCGCCGAGATCCTCATCTCGCCCATGGGACAGTCGTTCGTTTCCAAGGTCGCCCCGCCGCGGCTTCAGGGGCTGATGATGGGCGGCTGGTTCGCAGCCATCGCTGCCGGAAGCTATGGCTCCGGCCTGCTCGGCAAATATTACAGCGACTTCGCCCATCATGAATATTTTCTGCTCCTGACCGGGTTGCTGGCCGTCTCGGCCGTGCTTGTCCTGGTTTTCTTGAAAAAGTTGAGACGATTTTCCGGATAATAAAAATTCCCCTCCACCCCTTTTAGAAAAGGAGGGAGGTTAGAAAACAAGGAGTGCGCTCATGACCCTCATTCAGGAAAAAGTCAAACAGGCCGTCGGCCTCCTCAAGGAATTCGACATCGACTGCTGGATCACGTTCACCCGGGAAAGCCAGATCAACGGCGACCCGACGCTCGTCTTCCTCGCGCCGGGCGATGTGACCTGGCACTCGGCGTTCATTATCAGCAAGGACGGAAGGACGCAGGCGATCGTCGGACTCTACGACCAGAAGACCATCGAGGAAAGCGGGGCTTATGATCAGGTCGCGGGGTTCGTAACAGGCTTTAAGGAGCCTTTCCAGGAATATTTGAAAAAGTTGAGCCCGGCCAAGATCGGGATCAATTATTCCAAGGGCAGCGAGATCTGCGACGGGCTGACCCATGGGATGTATCTGACTCTTCACGAAACGCTTTCCGGGATCGGGATGGGGGACCGTCTCGTCTCCGCTGAGAAAGTCGTCTCCGCGCTCAGAGAGAGAAAGACGGCGGCCGAGATTGGCTTCATCAAAGCCGCCATCCGGGAGACAGAAGACATCTTTGCCAAAGTCGCAAAATTCATCGCGCCGGGCAAAACAGAAAAGGAGATCGCTGCTTTCATCCTGGCCGAAGTGGAGGGCAAGAAGCTCCCATTAGCCTGGGGGGCCTCGACCTGTCCGGCTGTCTTCACCGGTCCCGACACGGCCGGCGCCCACTATTCCCCGACGGACAGAAAAGTGGAGCGGGGTCACATCCTCAACATGGACTTCGGCGTCAAAGTGAACAGCTACTGCTCGGATCTGCAGCGAACGTTTTATGTCACGGCCAAAGGCGAAACAGAAATCCCAGCCGAAGTGAGAAAGGGATTCGAAACCATCGTCCAGGCCGTGGAATCAGCAAAGCAGGCGATGAAGCCCGGCCTCCTCGGCCTCGACATCGACGCCGTCGCCCGCAAGATCATCACCGATGCCGGCTATACGGAATTCCCGCA
>JALHTW010000060.1 GCA_022866045.1 Candidatus Aminicenantota bacterium
AAGAAGACGGCCGCTGACATCGAGCGGGAGATCGAAAAGATCAGGCTGGAAATTATCAAGGTCCGACGGCGGATCCACATGGACCCGCAGCTTGCCTACCACGAGCAGGAGACAGCGAACATCGTCAGCGGCAGGCTCACGGCCCTGGGCCTGGACGTCAAAACAGGCGTTGCCAAGACCGGCGTGGTCGGCCTTCTCCGCGGCAGCCAGCCGGGAGCCACCATCGCGGTCCGGGCCGACATGGACGGCGTCCCCATCCAAGAACTGGCCGACGTCCCGTTCAAATCCCTGAACCCCGGAATCATGCACGCCACAGGCCATGACCTCCACACGGCTATCGTCCTGGGAACAGCCTTTGTCCTGAACGAGCTCAAAGACCGGATCAAGGGAAACATCAAATTCATTTTTCAGCCCGCCGGCGAAGGCCCTCCTTCAGGAGAAGAAGGCGGCGCCGCCCTGATGATCAAGGAGGGCGTGCTCGACAATCCTCCCCTGGGAGCCATCTTCGGCTTTCATGTCTGGCCCGAGAACCTGGGCCAGGTCTTTACCGCGCCGGAGGCCATTCTGGCCAACGCGGACTCCTTCCAGATCACGATCAAGGGAAAAAGCGCTCAGGGCTCGCAGCCCCAGGAAGGTGTGGACGCCATCGCCCTGGCCTCCCAGGTCGTGATGGCCCTCCAGACGCTCATCAGCCGCAACATCGATCCGACGGATCCGGCGCTTCTCACCATCGGGAAGATCGAAGGTGGAACGAGCGCAGACCTCATCGCCGACCGCGTCCGCCTTGAAGGGATCGTCCGGACATTGAGTGACGCGAACAGGAAAAAGATTTCCCGCCTGATGGAAAGCGTGGTCAAAGGCATCGTCCATTCTTTCGGCGGCGACTACACATTCTCTTTCACTGAAGACACGCCCTCGGTCTATAATCATCCGGAGCTCATGGCCCTCATGATGCCGTCGCTCGCTGATTCCGTTGCCGACAGGAAGGTCAGCCCGATCAAACCCCAAATGATGGCCGACGACTTCGCCCTTTACAGCCAAAAGATCCCGGCCCTCTATTTCTTCCTCGGCGTGAAGAACCCGCGGCTGCCGAACTCGGCTCCCCTCTACAGCCCTTATTTCAACCCCGATGAGCGGGCGATCGGCATCGGGATCAAGACTCTCTGCTATCTCCTTCTGGACTGCCTGGAGCAGCAGAGCCGCCTTGAAAAAGGCGCTTTCTAATCAAATGATAAAGGCCGCACGGCCTTCCCCTCTCTCTTTTTAGCCCTCTCGTGATCAGCGACAATTCTATTTCCTGCCTGACGACAATTAAGATTCCCGTGACAGCGGCGGCAGAATAGACTGGATGTGTTATTTGAGAAAGAGATCTTGACTACTACTAACTGTCGATTCATTTTTAGAGCGGAGGAGAGAGAGTTCGCGTCTTTAGGGCGATTTCCGCATCATCCGGGGATTGACTTGGCCGGATGGCCATTTCCGCGGCGATCTCCATGATATTGACTTCGGTCGGCGGCCCGAGATACTATTTTTCCATGACGCGCGGTCCGGATCTCGGAACAGCGGAAGCGAACGTCGGGCGGTCTTCGAAATCAGCCCCTTCGCCAGATGCGTCAGGAATAACTCATTTTGCCATCCCTCATTTCTGGAGTCTAACATGCAAATAGCTTTGCGGTTCAGGACTTACTCTTCCCGGCTCTTCATCGCCTCAATCGTCATTTTCATCCTTCCCGTTTTATTCAATTCTCCCCTTTGGGCTTGGAAGCCTATCACCCATCTCCATCTGGGCCTCGTGGCTCGGGCCGACGCTATCGACGATGGATTGGTCACGATTTATGAAGTGGATTATGCGTCCGGACGCATTCTCGTCAACCCGGACGGGAGCCTGAAGGAAATCGGCCGCTATCCCGTTGACGGCACAGTCCTCGCCGCGATCCGCGATTTTCCTCGCCAGTTCAAAGCCGGCGCCATCGGCCCGGACGCTTTCCCCGACATTCTCACCGGCCAGATGGGAATTCATCCCGACAATTCTTCTCATCATAACAGCATTTCGAATGATTGGCTGGAACATGTTATGGAGGGCGGACGGAAGACCAACCGCCAGCAAAGCCGGGCCTTTGTCGCCGGGTTCCTCGTCCACGCCGCCGGCGACCTGTTCGGCCATACATTCATCAATGATTATGCCGGCGGAAGCTTTACGCTGGGAGAGAACGCCCTTAAACATTTTGTCCTGGAGTCTTATATTGACTCCCGGACGCCCAAGGCCGAGCCGGATTTTTATGAGATTTCGCTCGAAGGCGTCGAGGATTTTATCTACCAGTATCTCACGATCTGTCCGTATGTCGCGCCTTCATCCCTCGGCGCTCTCGCGGCCGAACCGTCGTACTCCTTCAACTACGCCCCGCCGCGCTATTTTCTGGGGCTTCACGGCTGGGTCAATGATATGATCACCGAGCTTCGCAATTGGTGGCGACAGACGAATCAGGATTATCGAAGCCGCATCGCCAGGCTCCAAGCCGAAGCCAAAAGCCTTCTGACGTCCAATCCCCTCGAGTCCAAAAAACGGCAGGCTGAGGCCGTCGCGCTCGCCCTCCAACTCAAAACCCTCGAGGCCGAGAAAATCCTGACGGAAAAATATTTGACGAATTGGAGGGACGACATCGTCGACGGGCTAAAGGCCTGGGGCGTCTTTTCCCTTGACTTCGCCAGGGCTCTCTTCCTGAATCCTCAGGGAGTCGATCGAAAACGAGTTTCGGGCATTTGTCAGGATTATGTCAACGCTCATCTTTTGAGCATGTTGGGATCGCCGGATATCGTCGGCGAGAACATGGCCATGATGAAGGCCATCAAAGATACCTATGAGAAGCTCATGCCCGACTGGGCCGAGGAAGTGATCAACTTTCTCACGACGGACTTCGAACTCTATCTCCTGGAAAAAGCCCTGGGGATCACCTGGGACATCCTCACCGAGCCCGTGGTTCACTTTGACCCGGTGATGAACCACACAATGACGAACCTCGACTGCCGGAAAACGACGCTGGCGAATTTCAACCGGGAGGTCTTGAAGATTTCCGACCCCGGGACGTTGACGAGTCAAACGTATGACTGGAAAAATATCCCGGCCATGCTCAATTCCGTGACCATGATGAAGCTTTCGATGCTTGGAAAGGAAGGCGTTGACGCGCTCCTCAGGGATCTTGAGGAAAAAGGCTACGCCTCTAATACGTTGGACTCCCTATTGCGGGCGAAACCGTTCCGAATCCCGGTGATTCTGGGATTCATGCAATCCCTGGATGAAAGCGAACAATGGTGCAAAAGCGATCAACTGGTCTTTGTCCGGGATCCGTGCGTTTATCGGAAACTGTTCGCCAGCCAGATCGGACAAAAGGATCCGAATTGTCCCGGCGGTTGCGATCTCCCCGCGGACGGGACAGTGACCACGCGCCTCTATGACAATCCGCTCTCGGGCGGGGGCGGAGCTAGCCTCGTTATAAAAAGTGACGGATCGCTCTGGCAGTGGGGCTCGATGTTTCGCGGAGAAGTCGGTCATGGGCGTTATCAAAATATTCCCACGCCGGGGCTCATTAAAAGCCCGATCCAAGCCGTTTCGTGCGGGGTCGGATTATGGGGAGCCATGGCCCTGGCTTCCGACGGCACGGTTTGGGTTTGGGGGGAACGCGCCCCTGGCCAGGCGGGAATTTATGACAATCCGGGTCCGTACGTGCCCACCCAAGCGCCCAATTTATCGAACATCACGATGATTGCGGTCGGAGATATTCACTATCTGGCTCTGAGGTCGAACGGGACGGTCTGGGCTTGGGGGAGTAATGGCTCGGGCGCCTGCGGCTTGGGCGACTTTCAGCCTCCGCGTCCGTGGAGAATCCCGGGCCTTAACTATATCAAATATATCAGTGCCGGCGCGTCGCATAGTCTCGCTGTGGACACTTCCGGTCGTGTCTGGGCATGGGGAAGTAATTACGGCGGTGAACTCGGCGACGGGACTAAAATCGAGCGTGATCGTCCTCTTCAAGTTCAAGGCATCGACAACGTGACGGCGGTGGACGGAGGAGAATATAGGTCGATGGCTTTAAAAACCGACGGAACGGTCTGGACCTGGGGAAGGAGTTTCTCCGTTCCATCGGCCGGTGGGGCCCCGCTTGAGCAGCTTCATCCCGCTAGGGTGATGGGATTGGACAGAATCATCGGGATCGGAGCCGGCCGATCGCACGCCGCCGCTCTGCGCGATGACGGAACGGTTTGGGTCTGGGGATTCAATCATTTAGACCAACTGGGACTTGGAAAGCGCTCGAGTCCGGTCCTTCAGCCTATCCGGGTTCGGGGACTTCCGAAGATCACGGTCATCGCCGACGGGGGCGATTGCACGCTGGCCCTCGACGCGACCGGAGGAGTCTGGATCTGGGGAGCCCCTTATACGACGCCGACGAAAATCCTCCAGCGCTGAAATCGAGTTCCTTTCACATATCATCGTGACTCGTGAAAGGAAAAAGTGTTTACTGCCAAAAAGGGGGAAAAGGCTGAGAAAAAGTGAGTCGAGTCAGAGTTGAAGAAGCGTCTTTTCGGAGGCAGATCATCCAACCGGCAGTCTTTCAGACGCCCGGAAGAGGTGCATCACATCATGATGTTATCTTATCCCCAAATGGACGAGAAACGCGGCGCCGTTCAACATCTTGAACTCTGGCACAACAGAAAGTAGAATATAAAGGGGATCGTTGCAGACATTCATGAAGATTGTTTTGATCCTATATGCGGCTAGCTTGACTCTTTTTCCTTCGGCTCAGGACCCGCCGCCAATCTTTTCAAATCTTCCCCTGGAACTCCTGGGTATTATCGTCAATTCCGGATCAACCGCGAAATCGGTATGCCTGATCCGCTTCGCTTTGCCGCCGAAAAATATCGAAACGGTCCGCCCGGGAGAAAGGGCGTTCGAGCTTGCTGAAATCCAGAAAATCGATTCCGACGGCGTCGTCATTAAAAACCTGGCTTCGAACAGCCTCGAATATTTGACTTTTTTGAAAAATCGCCCTTTTCCCCATCATCCGCCGTCGATTCCCTCTTCTCCCCAAGTGACGGCGATATCGGCCGATATGATCAACATTGATATTTCGGCGGACGTTCTCGATCACTATACGAATAATCTCTCGGAGATTTTAGATTCGGCTTATGCGGCTCCTCATTTCCGGCAGGAGAAAGACGGCAAACAATCTATCGAGGGCTTTGAAATCAGCCGCATCAAAAAAGGCGGGATCGCCGATCGCCTGAGTCTTCAGAATGGCGATATCGTTTTGGCCGTGAATGGCGAAACGATGGACAGTTTAGAAAAAGTAATGAAACTCGTCAGCCAGGTTCAAAACATGCCTCAAGCCGTCATGACCGTCCTGAGGGGAACTCAAAAAATAACAATCGCCTTCACCCGGAAATATTCCGGCTCTAATCTTGGGCCCCTGAGGGACGCCTTCGCCGAGTCGAGTCGCCTTGAAAAGGGCGGTTCATAATCATATGATAAAGGCCTCATGGCCTTCCCTTTTCTCTTCTTAGCCCTCTCCCTTAGTCTCGGCATATGGGTCTCCGACCGAACGACGCTTCCGCTCGCGCCCTCGGCGATGGGCCTCATGGCCGCCCTTGTCTTCGCCTGGATTTTCTACGCGCTGAAAAAACACAGGGCTTGTTTTCTGGCCATCCTGATCGCTACCATGTTCTTGGGCTCGGGAACATTCGCCTATTTCAACGGCCGGTATGAACAAAATGCTCTTCACCGCCTTGGAGAAACGAGCTATGCGGATTTCACCGGCGTCCTCTCCCGGTCCCCGTCTCCAGGCCTCGAACGCGATTACCTCTATCTGCGCGTCGAAAAAATAGCCTTCGAGAACAAAGAGGAACGAGTCTCGGGGAATCTCCGCGTATCCGTTGCTCATTCGACGGAATTTCCCGCCCGCCTTGATTATTCCACCGGAGATCATCTGAAAGTCTCGGCCCAGATCATTCCGCCGCAGGAATACAGGAACTTCAAAGAGCCTTTCTCGCGGATGTACCTCAAGACCCAGCTTCTCCACAACCTGGCCGCCACCAAGAGCCCTCTTCTTATCGAACGGATTAAAAGCGGCCGCAAAACCTCCATCCTCCGGATCATGTCTGTCCTTCGCCAAAAATGCCAGCGAATGATCGAGCGGAATTTCGCCTCGAGCCAAAATCCCAACGAGCTTACGCCGGAAGGCGCGGTCCTCGAAACCTTGATCCTGGGCGGACGGGGACGCTTGACTCCCGATACAACGCAGGCTCTCCAAAAGACCGGCCTCTTCCATCTTTTCGCCATTTCCGGCGCGCACATCGGGATGATCTCTTTCATGATCTTCGGCCTGTTGAGATTTCTGCGCGTCCCGACCCGCGTCTCCTATATCCTCCTGATCTTCCTTCTCGTCTTTTATTCGCTTCTCGTCGAAGGCCGGGCCTCCGTCCTCCGGGCGGCCATCATGAGCATCGCCTTCCTTCTCGGGAAGCTCTTCTGGAAGGACACGCACCTCATCAATACCATCAGCTTGAGCGCTTTTGCCATCCTCCTTTTCAACCCGTTCCAGTTCTTCGACCTCGGGTTCCAACTGACGTTCGCGGCCACACTGGCCATCATTCTCTTCTATCCAAAGATCATGCCGTCCATGCCCAATCTGCCGCTGAAGATCAGCGAGACATTTGCCCTGTCGTTCACAGCCCAGATGGGCGTTCTGCCTCTCATTGCCGCCTCTTTTAACCGGATCATCTTTTCCGGCCTCCTCCTGAACTTGATCGGCATTCCGCTCGTGGGGCTGATCATGGCCGCGGGCTACCTCTTTCTTCCCATCGCTTTCATTTCCCAAGCGATGGCCCGGCCTGCGGCGGCCGTGATCAGCTTTCTCATCAAGACTTTTATGTGGTCGACGCACCTTCTTGACCGGTTCGCGTTTATGTCCTACAGGATCCCGACGCCCTCCGCCCTTCTCATAGCCGGTTACTTTCTTTTCCTTCTCCTCCTCCTTCTTCCCGGGCGGCTGCGAAAATTCAGGCTCGCGGCCCTTTCAGCGTTTCTGGTTTTCTTCGCCCTCCTCATCCTTTATCCCTTCTCCGCCGCGTCCAAAGACCTCAAAGTCACGTTCATTGACGTCGGGCAGGGCGATTCCATCCTCATCGAATTCCCGGGAAAGAAAAAAATGCTCGTCGACGGGGGCGGTCTTCCGTCCGGCACCTTCGACATCGGCGAAAGCGTGGTCTCTCCTTTCCTCTGGAACAAAGGCATAAAAAGGATCGATTATCTGGTCCTGACCCACGCTCACCCCGACCACCTCAACGGCCTGGCTTCTGTGGCCCGGAATTTCCGCATCGGCGAATTCTGGGAAACGACGAGCCCGCCCGAGGACGCAAAATACGCTGAGCTCAAAAAATCTTTAGGCTCCCGTATCAAGCGTCGGGTGTTCCGCGGATTCTGGCAAAGGGAAAGAGATGTCCGGGTCGGTGTCCTTTTCCCGCAAGACAGTTCGCCGTCCGTTTCTCCCGTGGACAATGACCGGTCGCTCGTCCTGAAGATCGCATTCGGATCGACGGCTTTCCTCCTTCCTTCAGATATCGGCGTCAATGCGGAACAGGAAATCCTGGCCGGCGGCGACGACATCCGAAGCGGGGTCTTTAAGTCTCCCCATCACGGAAGCTCCTCCTCGAGCTCGGACGCTTTCCTCGCCGCTGTCAGGCCCGAAGTGATTGTCATATCGGTCGGCCGCGGCAACCGCTTCGGCTTCCCCCAACAGGAAATCCTCGATCGCTATAAAGAAACGGGCGCCCGGGTTTACAGGACGGACCTCCACGGCGCCGTCGAGATCGTTTCAGATGGAAAGCGGCTGTCCGTCCGCACGGCGGTCCGAGACTGATTGACAGGCGAAGCTCTCCGCGCTAAGATAAAATAAGGAATATGAGCCGACAGAGAATTATCGCCGCCGCAGTCCTTCTCCTTATTCTATCACCGCTCGCGCCGGCCCAGAGCCTCGCTGAAGCGGCGAAAAAGGAAAAGGAACGGAGGGAGAGCCTCAAGGGAACGCCGTCCATCGTCGTGACCAACGCAGACCTGGCGAAAACCACAAAAAAGCCGGCCGTCGAGACGGTCGCCGAGACGACTCCGGCCGAGGGTGAAAAAACGGACGATCCGGGTGCTCCACCGCCCGCTCAAGGGACCGACAAGAGTTCCACCGAACTCCAGGCTGAGGCCCTGAAAAAGTTCGCCGAGAAAAAAGCTGAGCTCGAAAGCCGATGGATTAGGGCTCAAGAGTTGGTCGAATTGTTGAATCTTAAGATGAACGCGCTCTGGCAGCAATTTTTCACCTTCAACAGCATGACACCCAAAGACCAGATCCAGAAGGAGATCAGCGAAACGTTCCAGAGATTCCAGGCTGCCCAGGGCGAGGAAGCAAAGGCTAAAGAAGAGCTTAATAAATTCTTAGCCCAAGGGCCGTCGGCTAAATTCCCTCCGGCCGCGATCAGATAGGGCGGCCGCCTGTCTTAGCGGAAATAAATGAGCGAAACCTGGATGCCGAGTTCCCGTTCATCCTTGCTATTGGGAAAGACCTTGACCGGAACCCACGGCTTGTCGACGGCGATCGTCAGAGAGAACTCGTTTTTGTCGCCCAGCTGCTCTTTCTTGACATCGTAGGATTTCTCGAAAAGCTCCCCTGTCGCAACAAACTCATCCAGGGTCAGGTCGTTAATCTTGAACGTAATTTTTTGGTCTTTGACAGCCAGAAGGTTCACGCCGCCCTTGATCACCAGGAGCGCGTCCCTCTTGGGGTTGTCGATGACGCACTTGGCCTCTTTCGTCGTCCATCGCCACTGTTTGAGCACGGAATTCGGTTCCGTTTCCTGGTCATTCCAGCCGCTTTCATAGATCACCTCGGGTGTGTCGAGCGGCGGCGGAACGACCTTCAGCTTCTTTGACAACACTTCCTTCTCGGACTGCCCGGTGCGGTCATACGGATTGTAGAAGCCGACGGAGAGCCTGAGCGTCTCTTCACCCTTGAACTGAGGGTCGAATTCGTCGATGAAGGCGGGGATGTAGATCCGGCGTTTCAGCCGGTACTCTTTCCCTTTCACCCATTGCGTGGTGGGGGGATCGGGAACGTAATCGTCCGTCAGAATGTTGTTCGTTTTGTGCCAGAAATGAACGAAGATGCTGTAATCCTTGTCGAACTTGACAAGATCATCGGTCGTCTTCCACGTGTATTCTACGTCCGTGATCAGATTATCGGACAGTGTGGGCTCAGAAAACGTCACGCTCAGCTCCACGCCCTTGACCGGGGTCGCCTTCTTGCAGCCAGACATCATGAGCCCGACGCCGATCATGAGAAGCCAAACAAAGATATTTCGTTTCATCTTTTCTCCTCCTATTCTCCTTGAAAACAAAGGGTATTATAAGAAAACGAAGGAGAGAAGTAAAGATGAGCAGAGGGCCAGGTAGGCAATTCTTTTTCCGGTGTCAGGCCAATCTCGGGCGGGGTCCTGTCGCGGCTCTTCCCCGGCCGTGCTCGCCGCCGGGCCGCTGCGCGCGGGCGGGGAGCCCCTTCGCCGCGCCACCCCTGCTCGACTTTCCGGCAACCCAGAAAAAGAATTGCTTACAAGGGCCAGAGGCAAACCGCTCCCGGCCACGCGGATCTGACCCGGCGTTCCTTCGGGCCCCCTCCCCGAGCCTTCTTGGCGGAGGGAATCCTCCGAAAGCTCTGAGTCATAAACATCACCCTGCTTGCTCCTGGCTCGACGGATATAGTATATTTCAAGGAAGATGACGATTCTTCATGGCTCCTATTCTCTGATTTCTTGGACGGTGTGTTGGATCAAAAACGTGCTCGTCAGATACGGAGTCATCAAGCAGCGAAAGGCGCCCCTGCCCGTCATCAGCATCGGGAATTTGATCCTGGGTGGATCGGAAAAAACGCCTCTGGTCATGGAGCTTCTGTCCTATTTCGAGGACCTCGGGCTCCGGCCGGCCATCGTGACCCGGGGTTATAAGGGAAAATGGGAGAAGGACGGCGGCGTTCTTTCAGACGGAAAGGCGTTTTACGGAGGCTGGGAAGAAGCGGGCGACGAACCCTATCTGGCGGCGCATCGTTTTCCGAAAGCCGGCGTCTTTGTCGGGAAGCAACGGTATCGTTCCTGTCTCAAAGCCAAGGAGATGGGGTTTCAAGTCGCCCTGCTCGACGACGGCTTCCAGCATGTCAAGCTCGCCCGCAACTTGGACATCGTCCTCCACGATCCGCAGGCTCGCGGCCCGCTCCGCGAAGGGCTCTCCTCCCTGCGCCGGGCCGATATCCTCCTCTTGAAGAAAGACCGCGGCAAAGCTGCGTTTCGGAAGATCCGCCACAAGTTCCCCGCGCTCCCCGTTTTTGAGTACGCCGTTGTCTCTCGTGGACTCCACCTTCTGGAAACGAACGAGCGGTTTCCTGCCGATATCCTGACGGGGAAAAACATTCTGGCTTTTTGCGGAATCGCTCGGCCGGAGAGGTTCTTCGCACTTCTCGAGGAATGCGGAATTCAGGCCCGGACCCGGATGGTCTTCCCCGACCATTTCTCTTATCCGGCCCGGGCGCTGGACAAGATCGTCTCGGCCTGCGCCTCACTCAAGCCGGACGCCATCGTCACGACCGAAAAAGATGCCTTGAAGATCCTCGGCCGGACCAGGCCCCCCGCGGCCGTGCCCGTTTACGTTCTCGACATCGGGCTGGACCTGCCCCCGGCGTTCTTCGAGAAGGTCCGCGACATCCTGGCCGCGCTGGTCGCGACACCGGGTCAATGATGAATAAATTAATAGATTCCATAGGATATGCCGCCTATAAAGCCCTGACGCTCGTCTTTTCCCTCTTGCCCCGGCGGCTCTGCCTGGCCGCGGGCCGCTCGATCGGCCTCCTTGCCTTCTGCCTAGACCGCAAGCACCGGGCCGTCGCCCTCGGGAACCTCACCATCGCCTTCGGCAAGGAACGGCCCCCCTCTGAGCTGGCCGCCCTCGCCAAAAAGGCATTTAAGCGTCTCGGCAGCGACTTCGCCGACATCCTCAAGGTCTCGGGATATTCCCGGGAAAAGGTCCTCCGGCTTATCATGATCGAAGGCCGGAACAACATAGAAAACGCCCTGGCCCAAGACAAAGGGGTCCTCCTTTTCTCCGCCCACTTCGGCAACTGGGAATTCGCCCCAGCCTCGCTCACGGAAATCGGAACGCTTTGGGTCGTCGCGCGCGCCTTGGACAATCCCTTCCTCGAAAAAGAGCTGGGTCGGATGCGAATGAAGCTCGGGGCGGGCATTATCAATAAATTCGGCGCGGCCAGGCCTATTCTTCAGGCTCTGGGCCGCAATGAGATCGTAGCCATCCTCATCGACCAGAACGTCCTGCGGAGCCAGGCCGTCTTCGTCGATTTCTTCGGTAAGGCGGCTGCGACAACGCCCAGCCTGGCGGCCTTTCATCTCAAAACGGGCGCTCCCCTGGTTCCCATTTTCGTCCACGCCGGCCGGAGCGGCCGGTATATCGTGAAGATCCGGGAGCCGCTCAGTGTCCCGTCCAGCGGCAGCATGGAGGAGGACGTGTTGAAAATCACCCAATTATGCACTAAGATAATCGAGCACGAGATCCGACAAAACCCGGAGCTCTGGTTCTGGGTCCATAAACGATGGAACACCCGACCCATCGATGAGGTGACGACCGTATGAGAGCCTACAATCGCAAAGACGACGAGATGAGACCGATCAAGATTTACCCGGACTATCTCGACTTTGCCGACGGCTCCGCCCTGATCGAATTCGGCAAGACCCGCGTCGTGGCGGCCGCAACCATCGAAGAAAAGGTGCCGGCCTTCCTCAAGAACACGGACTCGGGCTGGATCACAGCAGAATATTCCATGCTCCCACGGTCCACAGAGAAGCGGACGGTCAGGGAGCGGACCCAGGGCTATCCCTCGGGGCGCAGCCAGGAGATCCAGCGCCTGATCGGGCGGACGCTCCGGGCGGTCACCGACCTGAAAGGGATCGGCGAACGGCAGATCATCCTCGATTGTGACGTGATCCAGGCCGACGGCGGAACACGGGTCACCTCGATCAACGCCGCCTGCGTGGCCTTGGCCCTGGCCCTCAAAAAGATGCTCGACAAGAAGATCATCGACACGATGCCCCTCCACCACCTCGTCGCCGGCGTAAGCGTGGGCATCGTCAACGGCGAGCCGCTCCTCGATCTTGACTACGCCGAGGATTCCTCCGCCGAGACCGACATGAACGTCGTCCAGACCGACCGGGGCCAGCTCCTCGAGGTCCAGGCCACGGCCGAGAAAAATCCTTTTTCGAGGAGCCTTCTGGAGAGGCTCCTCCGCTTGGCCGACAAAGGCATCGAAGAGATCATCCAGGCCCAGAAGGACGTCTTGAAAAAGAAAAGCCTGCTCTTCATGGCGTACGGCTATAAATAGCGTAAAGGCTGGAGCGAAGGAGACACTATCATGAACCGGATTCTCGTCACGGGCGGCGCCGGTTTTTTGGGCAGCCATCTCTGCGAGCTTCTTCTGGGCAGAGGCTCGGACGTCGTCTGCATCGACAACTTCTTTTCGGGCCACAAGGACAATATCCGTCCATTCATCGCCCATCCTTATTTCGAGCTCATCCGCCACGACGTCATCCATCCCCTTTTCATCGAAGTCGACCGGATCTATCATCTGGCCTGCCCGGCATCGCCCATCCACTACCAGCAGAACCCGATTAAAACCGTCAAGACGAACGTCATGGGAACGATCAACATGCTCGGCCTGGCCAAGAGGATCAAGAGCCGGATTCTGTTGACGTCCACGTCGGAGGTCTACGGCGACGCCCAAGTCCACCCCCAGACCGAAAGCTACTGGGGGAACGTGAACCCCATCGGCGTGCGGAGCTGTTACGACGAAGGCAAGCGCGTGGCTGAAACGCTGATGATGGACTATCACCGCCAGAACAGAGTGGATGTCCGCATCGTCCGCATCTTCAACACCTACGGGCCGCGGATGGCCATCAACGACGGCCGTGTCGTCAGCAACTTCATCGTCCAGGCGCTGCGCAATGAGCCGCTCACCATCTACGGCGACGGCAGCCAGACAAGGTCATTCTGCTATGTCTCCGACCTCATCGAGGGACTCTGCCGGATGATGGACGCGGAGGGGCTCACCGGCCCTCTCAACCTGGGAAATCCCGGCGAATTCACGATCGCCGACCTCGCCGAAAAGATCATCCGGCTCACGCAGAGCCGATCTAAGATCGCCCACAAACCCCGGCCTTCCGACGATCCGCTCCACCGCCGGCCGGATATTTCCCTGGCCAGAGAAAAGCTCGGCTGGGAGCCCAAGGTTTCCCTGGAAGAAGGGCTGGCGAGGACCATCGACTATTTCAAAGAAAGGCTTGGAATTCCGAATCGGTCGTGAAAAAACTTCATGAAACTCTCCGTCGTCATGCCCGTCTATAACGAAAAGGGCACCATTCGCGAAATCATCGCCCGCGTCCTCAAGGTGGACACGGGCCTCGAGAAAGAGCTGGTCATCGTGGACGACTTTTCCACGGACGGAACCCGCGACATCCTGGGACAGCTCGACAACCCTCGAATCAAGGTTTTTTTCCACCCTAAGAATATGGGCAAAGGCGCCGCCCTCCGGACGGGATTCTCCCAGGCTCAGGGCGACTTCGTCCTCATCCAGGACGCCGATCTTGAATATGACCCGCGGGAATATCCCAAGCTCCTGGAGCCGCTCCTGGACGGTCGGGCCGATGTCGTCTACGGCTCCCGCTTTCTCGGCGGTCCCCACCGGGTGATGTTCTTCTGGCATTATGTCGCGAACAAGATGCTCACCGGCTTTGCCAATTTACTCTCCAATTTGAACCTGACCGACATGGAAACCTGTTATAAGGTCTTCAAAAAGGACGTTCTGTCGCGGATCCGGCTGAAATCGGACCGGTTCGGATTCGAGCCGGAAGTCACGATCAAGGTCGCCAAGCTCAAGTGCCGCGTTTACGAGGTACCGATCTCCTACTCCGGACGCGACTACAGCGAGGGCAAGAAGATCGGCTGGAAAGACGGCCTGGCCGCCATTTATCACTTGCTCCGATACAAATTTTTTAAGTGAGGCCGGCTTGACTTTCCCCAAGGATATTCTTTAATATATTTCTTTTTAACAAGTTATGTATTTCAAAGCTAATTCGGGAAGCCGTCATCCAAGGAGGCTATCATGAGTCTTGTTTCCGGGTTGATTTTGGCCGGCGCCATCATCGTCTTTTTAGCCCTGTTTTTCCTCGTCATCGCCAAGCAATACCGCAAGGTCGGCCCCAACGAAGCGCTCATCATTTCCGGGCGGAAAAAGACGGTCACAGGTCCGGATGGAATGAAGAGAAAAGTCGGATACCGTTACCGGCTGGGCGGGGGAACGTTCGTCATTCCCTTCCTGGAAACGGTGGACATTCTTCCCATGGAGATCATCCCGATCAATATCCGGACCCCCGAAGTCTTGACCCACGGGGGCGTTCCCATCCTCGCCGACGCCGCGGCCCAGGTCAAGGTTGAATCCTCTGAGGCCGCGATCCGCACGGCCGCCGAACATTTCCTCGGACTGGGAAAAGAGGGGATTCGCGATGTGGCCATAAATATCCTCGAAGGCAAGATGCGCGAGGTCATCGGGACGATGACGGTCGAGGAAATCTACCGGGGTCGTCATGAGTTCAACCATAAGGTTCGCGAATCCGCCCATGAAGATTTCTCCAAGATGGGTCTCGTCCTCCTGTCCTTCTCCTTGAAAGAATTCAGCGACACGCAAGGCTATATCGATGCTTTAAGCAGACCCCTGATCTCCGTAGCCAAGCGCGACGCGGCCATCGCTGAGGCCGAAACCCAAAAAGAATCGATCATCAAGTCGTCCCAGGCGCGCAAGGAAGGGGAAGTAGCCCGCCTCCAGGCCGAGGTCCTGATCGCTGCGGCCCAGTGGCAAAACGAGGCGAAGAAGGCCGAGTCCCAAGTCTTCGTCAACCAGAAAAAGGCGCAAGCGGACTTTTCCTACGAGCTCGAACGCTTCAAGCTCGGCCAGGAGATCAAGCTCGAAGAATCCAAGGTCCGGATGGTGGAAAAAGAGCAGGCCATCAAGATCGAAGAGCTCGAGATCAAGCGCCGGGAGAAAGAACTTGAGGCCAACGTCTTGAAGCCTTCCGACGCGCGCAAGTACCAGATCCAGGCCGAAGCCGAAGCCGAGGAATTCCGCATCCAGGCCGAAGCCCGCGGAAAGGCCGAAGCGGTGAAGCTCGAAGGCCAGGCTGAAGCCGAGAAAATCAAAGGAAAAGGCCTCGCCGAAGCCGAGGTCATGCTCAAGAAAGCCCAGGCCTGGGAAAAATACAACGATGCGGCCATCCTCGAAATGTATTTGAAGGTCCTGCCCGAGGTGGCCAAGGCCGTGTCCGAGCCGCTGTCTAAGGTCGATAAGATCGTTGTCGTCGGCGGAGACAAAAGCCTCGGCACGACGAGGATCACGGCCCAGGTGGCCGAGGTCCTGGCCCAGCTGCCCGAAGTCGTGAAGTCGCTCACCGGCGCAGACCTAAAGAAATTCCTCAAAGATAAGCTCTCGCCCGAAGACAAAACCGGGAAATAACGCGCTGCCGCGGAAAAAGGGGTCCTTATGGTCTCAGAAAAAGCAAATCAAATCGGCGAATCGCCGACATTCAAGGTTGCAGCCAAGGCCAAGGCCATGCGGGAGGAGGGGATCGACGTCGTCGACCTCGCCATCGGCGAGCCGGACTTTCCCACCCCGGAGAACGTCAAGGCCGCCGGGATCAAGGCTATCCAGGAAAACTTCACAAAATACACCGAGAGCGGAGGGATGCCGGCGCTGAAAAAGGCCATCATCGCCCGGCTTAAGGAGGATCATGGCCTGACGTACACTCTGAAGGAAATCATCGTCTCGACGGGCGCTAAAAGCTCGCTCTTCCACTTGATCCAGGCTCTGGTCAATGAAGGCGAGGAAGTCATCATCCCGGCGCCCTTTTGGGTGACCTATCCCCATCTCGTGATCCTGGCCAAGGGCAAATCGGTGATCGTGCCGACCAAGGAGGAAAACGGGTTCGTCCTGACCGCCGACGAGCTCAAGGCCCATATCACCCCCGCGACGAAAGCCATCATCCTGAATTCGCCCTCAAACCCGACGGGCGCGACCTACACGAAAGAGCAGCTTGAAGCGCTCGCCGACGTCATCCGCAAGGAAGATATCTACGTCATCGCCGACGACATCTACAGCAAGCTCGTCTTCGACAACTTCCCATATACGAGCTTCGCCTCCCTCGGCGAGGACATCAAGAACAAGACGATCATCATCAACGGCGTGTCGAAATCCTACTCTATGACCGGATGGCGGATCGGATATGCGGCCGGTCCGGCCGATATCATCAACGGCATGGACAAGATCCAGAGCCACACGACGTCTAACCCGGCTTCGATCTCGCAGAAGGCCAGCCTCGAAGCCTTGACCGGCCCGCAGCATGAAGTCACAAAAATGGTCGCCGAATTCCAGCGCCGGCGCAACTACTGCCTGATGAAACTCCTAGCTATTCCCCGCGTCTCCTGTTTCAAGTCCCAAGGCGCTTTCTACCTCTTCCCCAACGTCAAAGCCTATTACGAAAAAGAGTTCAACGGCACGCCCATCCGAAATTCCTACGGCATGGCTTACTATCTCCTCAAGGAAGCCCAAGTGGCGATCGTGCCCGGCGATTCCTTCGGCGCTGACGATTACATCCGCCTCTCTTACGCGACGTCCATGGCGAACCTGGAGAAGGGCATGGAGCGGATCGGCCGCGCCCTCGCCCAGCTCAAGCCGGCGAAAAAGGCCAAACGTTTCGCCCTTCACAACGCGGTGACCAAAGTCAAAAAATCCGTCCCCCTGGATGCCACGATCTCGGATAAAGTCCGCGACGGCCTGGTGGCCGAGGTCCAGGGGCATCTGCCGCCCGAAAATTATTTCGAATGGAACGCCAACATCAACGGCGTGATCGTCCAGCTCCGGACGAACGTCTCCCACCTCAACGACTTCTGGATGGAGAACTGGTATCCGGCCCAGCTCGAATCCGACCTCGAACCGCACGGCATCATCTACGCCGTCGACGAAATCCCCGGCCGCGAGCCCCGCGCCTTTTACAATACGGATACCAAGACCGGCGTCATCGTCAACTGCGATAACTACGGACCTCTGCGGAGCCTGGCCCTCGGGCTCGTGGCCGATGTGTCCGAGCGGCTGTTCGGCGTCCATTCCGTGCGGGGCATGTCTGTCGACATCGGCGGCAGCGGCCTTATTCTCATCGGACCGCCGGGGACGAAAAAGACCGATCTCTTCTTCGACCTCGTCCGCGACCCGAAATTCCGCTTCCATTCGAGCGACACCGTCTTCGTCCGCTATTCCGGAAAAGCGGCGCTGGCCGACAACGTCGAGCGCAAAGTCTACATCCCGACGAATACCGTCGAGATGTTCCCGCGCCTCGCGCCTCTCTTCGATCAGAGCAAATGCGAGAATGTCGTGACGCACAAGGACGACTGCAAAGACGCCGAATGCCTGAGGCAGGAGGACTGCCGGCTCGACCGCGGCTCGCCGTTCTGCTACAGGGCCTCCAAAAACGGCCAGGCCATGCTCGACCCGAACTGGATCGCCGGCCCCGCGGCCTGCGTCAAGCGGACCACCCTCCGCTGGGTTTTTATCCTTCGCCGCGACGTCCTGTCGCCGTCGGCCGTCGAGCTCGCCACCGATGAAGCGCTCCGGATCCTTGAATCAGGTGAGAGCCCGGGCATGCAGACCGGGATTAGCTCGGGAAAGAACCCGCCGTTCTTCAACCCGCACATTCTCTTGACGACGGAGGAGCGGATGGCCCTCCAGAAATCCTTCTTCCAGAGACTGCTGGGGAGTGCCTCCTTCTATCTCTTCAACAGCGGTGTCGCGGGGGCGGAAAAGATCAAGGAAATCGTCGGAAAATGAATGAGAGAGGGGGACACATCCCTAATTTAAGAAAATTGGGGATGTGTCCCCGTTTTTTTCATTCATAAATTACGTTATCTCTCCCGGTCGTGGATTTGCAGACGGGCGCTGAATTGGGGGATATGACCCAAATTCTCCGGAATTTTGGATCGTGTCCCCCTCGTCTTGAATTCGGCGCCATCTGCGAATTCTCTTCTCGAGGAAATGACCCAATTTATGAATAATTCAGGTTAGGCGCCTTAATCGTTATTATATTTAATCATTATAGTATTTTATCAATTCAAAGAATTGGTTTTTCTCCAAAATTTCAGCCCTGAGTCGTTTATCAATATGGATTGGTTTAGCCGAGGCTTTCATGTCAATGATCCGACAATACGGTCGGGTTTCATCGCGGATAACGATTAAATCGACTTTTTTATGGTCCCCAAATTCAAGGACATGAAAGATGTCCGTATTCGGCAAGACCTGCCAGTCCGAAAATGCTCTCGCAGCAAAAACAGGCTGTTCGGACATGATGACCTGGGGCCTCTTCGTTTTTATAAATTGGATGACATGTTCGTCAGCAAGCAGGCCATTTTTCAAATATGGGATATTAAAAAAGCTTTTTCTGAAATTTGCGCTGTATTCGTAGCTCATATAGATTAGACAAGCCAGAAGGATCATTCCCCCGTAGATCCTTTTTCTTTTAGCTTTTGACTCTGAGAGCCTTGAAAACAAAAATGCTACTCCGACTCCCGCATATATGCATATGAAAGGGACCAGGAAGAGGTGATGCCTGGGAATCGGATATGATAAGGTCTCGACCGCTAAACTATACGGCAACAAAATAAAAAGGATGAGATCAGCAGAGCGCCTTGTCCGAAATATTTTGAGGACCGAATAGAAGAACCCAATGACAAAAAAAATGAGGGTGTAAGGAGAGAAAAGGGATCGGGGTATGATCCAATAATGTTGCAAATTCGCCCAGGCGTTGTCGATCAAGATTTTCAGCGATTTGCGTTCCGGTACGGCTGCGCTTTTGTAATACCCAAAATAGATGTCATTCATTTCCATTGTGTTCGTATTTAAAGAATAGTGAATATTTTTAAAAGAATTCCAATCTTCACGGCCAATGACTTGCAGAAGCGATTCACGATATTCCTGAGCCGCGCTCATTTTCCCCGACAAGATCCACTTCCCGGTAGTGTTCTTTAAATAGATTACGTAAGAGGAAGAAAACAAGATGAACGATATTATCATTAATACGATATGCCTTGATCGAATTTCTTTGGCCAAGGTCATCTTTAAAAAAATAAGAACGAAAACTTCAAAAAGGAACAAAATGAGGCTTTCTGGCCTTGTCAGATAGGCAAGCGCAAAAAAAGCACCGGCGATCATTGCCGGAATAGTTTTTTTCTTCTCAACAAATAATATCGAAAAATAGATACCAAAAAAGATAAGACAACAGCAAAAAATCTCAGAACCACGATAAAGAACGCCGACATAATGAGTTTTTGTCGGAATAAACGCATTCATTTGATAAGCATATAGAACGAGAAAAGAAGAGAATACGGCGAAGATCGGCTTGACCATTCTGCATGTGATGACAAAAATCAGGATTCCCAGCATCGATCCCGCGAGAGCTGTAATAATGCTTAGCGAAGTTTGAAGGTCATGGCATAGGTTATAAATGACTGCGATGCATATGGGGAGAAGGGGAGGGAAAATGACATTGGGCAGTCCGTTGAAAGTGTATCCATTGCCGGTTAAAAGGTTGCGGGCGAGGATCAAATAATAGCCTTCGTCCGGATCGACGTAAGGACGTCTTTGAGAAAGGAGCTCGATCTTGACGGTAAAGGCCAAGAGGGAGAGAACGATGACAACCAGCAAATAAAGATCTATGCGGCGCACTCTTTGCCGGATATGGGTTAAATTCATATTGGTTTTCTTGCGACGACCAATTGATTTGGCAAATTTTTGTCAAGATCTATCCCTTGGAGGACCCTTTCAATCTTCACCTCTCCCGGAAAGCCTATGGGTGAGATCATAAATCCTTTCTTTTCAAGGATCGCGAAACATTCGCCTTGACAGAGGCCCTGTATCGATCTCAATCCCATGGTGAATTGATGTTCGCCTTTAATCATTCCAAGTCCGTTCGCGATCCTTTCCCAGAATGGATGGGGAGTCGTGATGATCATGATGCCTCCGGGTTTTAAGAGCCGGTAGCTCTCGCGGATCATTGTTCTAGGTTCATGGAGGTGTTCAATGATCGCCGCCGCAATGGCAACATCGAATGAACCATGTTTCAGAAACTGTAACCTCTGGGCGTCAGCTCGAATAAATTTAAGATTTGGATGTAGCGAAGCGCCCATTTGCAAAAGATCCAAAGAATACTCTATGCCGACGCAGAATGCCGCGGGATATTTACATTTGACAGCTGAAAGCATCCGGCCTTCCGCGGTCCCGAGATCAAGAACGCTTTTAGGATCGGGGCGATATTTGGCTATGGCTTGGAGGATCTCATGCGTCCTTCTTATTAGCCGGTACCTGATGCCCGACTTTTTTTCTCTTTGCCGGGCATATGTATAATCTAAAACGCCCTTCATTTTATCTGATCGACGTCCTCTTTTTTCATGGTGAGGACGGATAAGCCAGCCCTGGCTTTTTTCCCGAATTCGTCCCAAGACCGGAGCTTCTGGATGCGCGCCAATAGGTATCTGGGCCGTAAATAAAAACTCTTGTAGAATTTCACGATCATCTCATAAAGCTGCTCGCGGGTGAAGACCTCCTCCCAAACAGGAATCTTGAAATCCTTATTCGGGTTCACGGCGAATTCCCGCCAGATATCTTTCTTGATGATGCCTCTTTCAAGGCCAAGAGAATACAATTCCGTTCCCGGGTAAGGGGAGAATATCGTGAAGTGCGCATAGTCGGGCTTTAACTCCTTGGCCAAGCTAAACGAATCTTGAATATCGTCGATATTTTCTGATGGCAGTCCGATCATGAAATAGGCCAAGGTTTCCAACCCCGCATTCTTCGTTGATTTGAACGTTTCTCTAATTTTGCTTATGGTGAAGCCCTTTTTTATGATCTTAAGGATACGGTCGTTTCCGGCTTCCACTCCGTAGTGGATGGCCTGGCATCCCGCATTTTTGAGCGCTCTTAACATATCGTCGTCAACAGTGTCGACGCGTGTCCGCATATCCCAACGAACCCTTATTTTTCTGGCCATGATTTCTTCGCAAATGTCCATAACCCGTTTCTTGTTAACCGTGAATGTATCGTCATAGAAAAGGAAGTCCTTGATCCCGAGTTCCATGCATTCGCACATCTCATCCACGACGTTTTTTGCGCTTCTCGACCGGAAGCGCGAGGTGATCGGAGAAAGGGGCCTGTCGCAAAAAGCGCAGCGGAATGGACAACCTCGGCTGCTGATGATCGTCGTATTTAATGATCTTCTGCCCAATAATGAATTGTAAAGCCTGATGTCCAAGAGATCTCTTTTTGGAAAAGGGACGTCATCCAAATCGACAACGGGCCCGAAATCATTTTTGATGATCTTGCCGTCACCTTGCTTGAACACTAGCCCCGGTATGGAAGGGAAATTCTCAGGAGAAGAAAGGTTATTGACGAATTTGATGAACGAGAATTCTGCCTCTCCCATGAAGGCAAAATCAACCCCGCTCAAGCTTTCCGTTTCATCAGGATAGAGATGGACGTGAGTTCCGCCCAAAACGACTTTTGTCTCGGGACGGATCTTCTTGATGAGTTTTGCAGTCGTATAACCGTCAAGGAGCGTGAAGGTCATAACCGAGATGCCGGCTACATCAAAGTCCTTTTCTTTCAGATGATCTTCGAGCTGAGCATATGTCCATTTCAGAGGCTGGGTGTCAATGACCTCGACCTCATGACCGGAAAACTTTTTCAGAGCAGAGGCGATGTAAAGAAGGCCCAGGGGAGGGTTGAACCCCCGGTGTTTTTCGATAATGGATGGGTTCTTCCCGACGAGCTCATTCCATCGAGGCGGATTGATCAGGAGTATTTTCATTTACCAAGTCTTTTATCAATAAGATCCGCGAGGAGTCCTAGAGCTAAAAGCTGAATTCCCGTGACAAAAAGGACGATGGTTGTTATGTCCATGACCCGGCCCATTAAATAGGAAATCAGCAAAACGGCAAAAGACAGGAACAGGAAGAGCAAGCTTAATGGCAAGAAGACCTTAAGGGGATTGAAGAACATAACCGTCCTTATGATCAGTTGAAGAAAATTCAGGCTGTCTTTGATCGGCCTAATTTTTGATTTGCCCTTTCTTTGATAATAGTCGATGGGGACATACGTGATTTTATGATTGTTGGACAAAAAATAAAGCGTAATGGTCGTTGTAAAGGAAAAACCATCGGGTAAATACTTAAGCGCTCTCGTGGCCAGTTCTTTCCTGAAAATCCTAAAGCCGGAATTGAAATCCAAGATGGTCTCTCCGCTCAGAACCTCGGCCAGTTTTTTCAATAAGGATTTTGTGGTTTTTCTGAGGACCCCCTTATCCACGAAGGCTCCCGTTCTCGCCCCCACGACCATATCGGCATTTTCTTTATTGAACGTATCATAGAGCGCCGTAATATCATCATTAGGATAGGACCCATCCGCGTCGGTTATACAAACAGAATCGTATTTAGCGTTTTTAACACCTGTTTTAAGAGAGGCTCCATAACCTTTGTTTTTCCCGTGCGTTATTACCCTAACGCCCGGCACGCTTAGTCGGCTCAGAATATCCGCACTTTTATCTGTTGATCCATCATCGATGAAGATTACCTCAGCGTTTGGATTTGTTTTTAAAAGATCCTCAAAAAAGGATATCGTTTCGGAGAGGGCATCTTCCTCATTATAGACAGGTATAACGATTGATAGTTTATCCACGCGCCCCGAATTATATCATATACGAAATTTTAAAGAGGAATCAATTGGCCCTCTTATTCCGCCCTGCTGTGAGATAAAATGTTCCTTCAGGGCCTGGTTTTTTTCATTTATTGACATTGCCGCTATCATAAACTTTTGGCTTTATATTTACTTTATAAAGCCTCCATCGTCCGGTATCTGTCACGACTGATAGATCTTGCCTCGGAATCCGATATTGATGGTGGTATGGATTCCCATTGACCAGGACATAATCAAAATATTGCAGATCCGTTTTTTTTACACTTTCGGCAAACCATTCCAATTTATGTGTCCAGGGGACATCTCGTTTCGTCCGATAGGCGACAAGACCTGTGGAATGCTCGGCAAAAGAAAAATTCAATTCGGCTCCCTTAAAAACTTGAGCATACGCAACCATCTGAAGAAAAGGGCGGTATTTGATAAAGCGGCTCGCTTTAACAAAATCCAATCCTAGGATACGGGAAGAATAAGGGATTTTGGCCAAGCTGTCACTCAATCCCGTCAGCTCATTTTTTTCATATTTGACCCATGTTAATGCCGTCACTAAAATAAAAGCGGCCGCCACGGTAAAAGAAATGATGCGCCTTATCGCTTTATTCATATTTGGAGCAGGCAAAGAAAGCAGCAGCATCATCATGCAAATTGGGAACCAGCGCGAAGCGAGAAATATGGTGTTCATCATTTTGCTGGGGGCAAAAAAGGCGATAACGAAAAAGAATCCTGAGGCCGCCATCAATTTAAAATCGACCCGGCTCTTTAAGTCTTTCCGATGTTGCCATAGAGAAAGAGCGCCCCAAACTAAGAGAAAGAAAAAAAGCAGGGTTTCGGATATCCCCCGGATGCCCCCAAAAGAAGCATCCAAGAACCAGCTTGAGAAAAACTTTTCGAATGGTCGAGTGCCCCACTCCGGCGCTTTATCAAAGCTCGCGGTTGCTTGAAACGAAGAAAACCCCCGGAACCAAAAGAGGGCTAGGATGCAACCCGGAATTAAGGTCGCCATACGCAGGAAGAAGAACTTGAGGGGCATTTTATTGATCAGGCTTATCAAAAAGAACCAGGCAGCCCCGGCGGCAAACCATAGGGCATGGCTGCCATAGAGAAGAAAAGAGGTCAATATTAAGAATACATAAGTCTGCCAAGCTGGTTTATGCTCTTTTCTTATTGTTAACAGGAACCAAGCCGTGAAGACGGGAAATCCGATCAGGAAATTTAAGAATCCCCCATAAAAGACATGATTGAATATTAATAGAGAAGCCAAAATGGCCATGTCCAGGGATCGTATTCGTTTTCCGGCCAAGAAAAAAATTGAAAATACCCACAAGAAAACAATGAAAATGAGGATCGCTTTGCCAAGGATTTCCAGAGAAAAGAGCTTCCAAAAAAGATAGATGAAAAAATACATGAACGTATTCGGCGCCCCCCACTGTATGACGTAAGGACCGCCTGGATCTCTTAGACTCTCAAGGGCTAAATGGACCTGGGCGATATGTTGGGGAAGGTCCGTCGAAGGCGGAAACCGCGTTATAAGTATGGGGATAGCGGCCAGAACGAAAATGATTGCCGCGGAAAGCGCTCTTTCGAGCCGCTCTTTTTTCATCGTCATAAATAGGTCGGAGTGTCCAATTTTTTTCATTATAATAGATTCTCCCATTTGAGAAAAGTCCCATTTTTTGATAAAAATTGGAGGAATGCTTCAGCCCCAAGTTAATGCCCGCCTTTGCTCCAAAAAAGACCTGCCGTTTATCCTCCTTTTCCTTATCATCTTCCTGTGGATGTTTAAGGAATTCTTCTTCACCGACGGCGTCTTCTTCGAACGCGACTCGACGCTGCTCGAGGTCCCGACCCGGAAGATCTGCGCCCAGCTCCTCAGGGAAGGGAATTTCGCCCTCTGGACCGACGCCCACGGCAACGGCCAGCCGTTCCTGGCGAACCCAAAGAACGCCGTCTTCTATCCGACCACCCTCCTCTATCTCATCCTCCCTCTATTCACGGCCTTCAAGCTGCACTATCTCGTCCATGTCCTTCTCGGATGGATCGGCCTCTATTACCTCTGCAAGTCGTATTCCCTCTCGCTCAAAGCGTCGTTCATGGGCGCGTCTTTTTTCATCTTCAGCGGGATCTACCTGTCCTCCTTCGAATTCTACAACCACATTGCCTCGTTGGCCTGGATGTTCTGGATCCTGCTCGTTCTCGGCCGCGACTCAAAGAGCGCGCTGAACAAACTGGTCTCTCTCGCCATCCTCTGGTCCCTTCTCATCCTTTCGGGGACTCCCCATGTCATCGTCCTGGCCATCGTCTTCAGCCTCCTCCAATCCGCCTTCGCCCCGGAGGGGGGAAAGAGAAAGATCATCCTCGCCCTGACGTCCTTGGCGATCGCGGCGCTCATCTGCGCCGCCCAGCTCCTCCCGTCCTTCGAGCTCACCCGGCAGGCCGACCGCGAAGCCGTCAACATGTCGGAATGGCCGCTGGAGCTGGTCCAGCTCGCGAACCTCGCCTTTCCCGACATCCTCGGGAACGACCGGACGCCCGGGCACGCGGAATTCTGGGGCCGGCATCTCTTCGACAGGCAGTCTCCCCTTTACTACAGCCTCTACGTGGGCTTCGGAGCGCTCCTCTTGTTCATCATCGGGTTGAAAAAGCCGTGGGACCGCCGCCGCTGGTTCCTGCTGACGGCCTTCGTCCTGTTCTTCCTCCTGTCGAGCGGGAAATACCTTCCTTTTTATCCACTCCTGAAATCCATCCCCTATTTCTCGACGATCCGCTACCCGGTCAAATTTTTAACCGGCTCCCTCCTCTCCCTCTGCCTTCTGGCCGCCATCGGGTTCGACACCATGCTGGCCGAGAGGAAACCGGTAAAAAGGCGGCTGCCGGCCGGTATCATCGCCGCCCTGACCGGACTCGTCCTCTTCTTCATTTTCAGGGGAAAACTTGTGGCATTATTACGCGATTTTTTTGTCATAGATGACCTGCAATCCGTCCGCGATCTGGCCCATTCTCTGCTCTATGGTTTTCTGGCCTTTGCCGTCTTCCTCGGCCTTTATTACACCCTGACCCGGCTCCCCGCGAAAAAAGCTCTCCTCTCCTGGGCTTTCCTGGCCTTGGCCGTATTCGATATCGCGTCCGTCAACAAGTCCATCAATCCGGTCGCTCCCGCCTCGGCCTTCAGCGGGCCCTCCATCCTGGGCGCGCAACCGGCCCCCTCCAGGGTCTACCGGAACGCCTATATTCCTGAAGAGTTGAAAAAAACGGAGAGGGACCTTTTCAAGATCCAACGCTATCAGCGCAGAACCCTTTATCCTTATACGGGGATGGGCGAAGGGATCGATTATATTTATAACAACGATTTTTACGGGCTCTACAGCCGCGAATACAACAGGCTTCTTGAGATCGTGAAAAAATCGTCGGACGAGGACCTGGAAAAATTCCTGAACGAGGCCCGATGCGATTATGCCATTATCCAGAAGCTCCCGAAGAAACCGGGAGTGGGGGCCGTCATCGTCGAGGGATTTCCCTTCGATTTCCGCAAAATGGACAGGCCGACGAGCCCGGTCTTTCTTGTCCGCCGGACGGTGCGGGTGGGGACGCTCGAAGAAAAAGTCGGCGTTTTTCTCGGGAAAAAATTTGATCCTGAGGAGACGGCCCTGGTTGAAGACGACGTCGAACTGAATAACTCCGGGCCGACCGACCCTCCGGATGCGGTCGTCTTGACGAAACAGAACCAGGGCGAATTCCAAGCCCGGGTGAAGGCCTCCCTGGAAACGATCGGCGTCTTCCCGGGGAATTATGCCAAGGGCTGGAGGGCGTTTATTGACGGTAAGCCCGCCCGGGTTTTCAAGGTAAACTTCAGCTCCAAGGGGGTCCTCTTTTCTCCGGGCGAGCACGAGATCACCTTGAAATACTTCCCAAAGAGCTTTCAAGCCGGCCTGATGATCAGCCTTTTCTCAATCATCGCCCTCGCGCTCATTCTTGTTTCCCCTCGCGTCTTCAGGCGAGCCGGGTTAAGGCTTTTTCGGCGCTCGGAAGCAGCAGAAAGGGCAAATATTTAGAGAGAAGCTGCCTCATGTCCCCGTCTTGGATTCTCAGTCTTATTAGGCCAGCCTGTTTTCGATCTCTTGGGCAAGAATGTGGAGGATCACCAGGTGAATCTCTTGGATGCGGGCGGTGTCCGAGGAGGGGACATCGAGCAGGTGATCGCAGAGCGGCGCCATTTTGCCGCCTCCTTTTCCCGTCAGGCCGATCGTCACCATCTTTTTTCTTCGAGCCGTTTTTAGCGCTTTGACGACATTGGGGGAGTTGCCGCTCGTGGACAAAGCCAGAGCCACGTCTCCTTGGTCGGCCAAAGCCTCGACCTGACGGCTGAAGACGGCGGCGAACGCCGAATCATTCGCGATCGAAGTCAAATTCGAGGTATCCGTCGTCAGGGAGATGACGCGGAGGGCCCGGCGTGTTTTTTTGAACCGATTCACCATCTCGGCCGCGAAGTGCTGGGCTTCGGCGGCGCTGCCGCCGTTCCCGAAAACGAGGATCTTACCCCCGGCCAGGAGGGTCTGAGCGCTGCCTTGAATAGCCCTCTCCAGGACGCCGTCGCGGGCCGAAAAAAACTCTTCCATAAGACGGGTCGATTCCTTAATGACGGCTCGATGGTTCATGACTCCTCCTTTTGGCCGGCATCCTGAATGGACGTCCGGACCTTGTCCATAAGGCCGGCCAAATGGTCCTGATCATAGCCCTGGACCGGAATGGGCGGTCGAAAGACGACGCGGATGCGTCCTTTCCTGACGAAAAAGCTCTTCTTGGGCATAATCTCGAACGTGCCTTGGATGGCGACAGGGACGATCGGCGCGCCGCTTTCCAAGGCCAAAAAAAATCCTCCCCGTTTGAATTTTTGGAGGTTGCCGTCCAGGCTCCGCGTTCCTTCGGGGAAAACTAAAAAGGAATAGCCCTTGTCCCTCATCAGCCGGGCCGCACGCTCGATGCTCGCTTTTCCCCCTTTGATCCCTTTCCGGTCCACGGGAACGAACTCGATATGCCTCATCCCCGTGCCCACGACGGGAATACGGAAGATCTCTTTTTTCAAGATCACCCGAACCGGGTGCGGGATGAGCATGAAAAGAAGTGGCCCGTCGATGAAGCTCAGGTGGTTGGGCATGAAAATATAGGCTTTTGTCCGGTCCACTTGCTCCCGCCCCGAGACATCCAGTCTGAGCCCCAATATTTTTCCCGAGAGACGCATCACTCCTTTGGCGATGGCCAACAACGGCTCGCGGATCTTTAATATCATGAAGACGATAAGAACCGGGGTGAGACAGATGACGATGACGACGTACAAGATAAAAAGAAGGAGGGTCCGAGCCTTCATTGGCCGGAATTATACTATAAACATCTCGGGATTGTTAGCCGCTCCATTTCTGGGAAAGGAATAATGGGTTCAGTCACGGCAAATCGCCGCCCGTCCTCGCTCGAAAAATTCAACAATGACATGTTTCGCTTCGCTCAACATGACAAGGATGCAAACAATAATGTCCTCGCCTTAGCCTGAATTATTCATAAATTGCGTCGTTTCCTCGAGAAGAGAATTCGCAGATGGC